>NZ_JBWKVH010000025.1:0-106055 GCF_059421605.1 Cupriavidus sp. GW821-FHT02F09 | reverse complement strand
GGGGCGCCTCGTCGGCAGGCAAAAAGAGCGGAAAAGAGGGGGCCATGTCTGAGCATCGCCTTAAGGCGATGTGAGTTCGGCCCCCGGCCGCTCTTTTTGCCTGTCGACGAGGGGGGGTCGCCCCATCCGGGTCGCTCCTTTGCCTACTTTCTTGGCGAGACAAGAAAGTAGCCTCCCCGCAGGGGAGGTGAAACTGCAGTTGCCCTTGACGTTAAGCAGTTGCAGTTCAGAGCCCCCCCCAAATCCCCTTAACGAACAATAGGCTTATACCGAATCCGCTTAGGCTTAGCCCCCTCCTCACCCAGACGTCGCTTCTTGTCCGCCTCATACTCCTGGTAGTTGCCCGGGAAGAATTCCACATGCGACTCGCCCTCGAAGGCCAGGATGTGGGTGGCGATCCGGTCCAGGAACCAGCGATCGTGGGAGATCACCATCACGCAACCGGCGAACTCCAGCAGCGCGTCTTCCAGCGCGCGCAGCGTTTCCACGTCGAGGTCGTTGGACGGTTCATCGAGCAGCAGCACATTGCCGCCGGAGATCAGCGTCTTGGCCAGGTGCAGGCGTCCGCGCTCGCCGCCCGAGAGCGTGCCCACGTGCTTCTGCTGGTCCGAGCCCTTGAAGTTGAAGCGGCCGATGTACGCGCGCGACGGCGTTTCGTAGCGGCCAACCGTCAGCACGTCGGCGCCGCCGGAGATCTCTTCGAACACGGTCTTGCTGCCGTCGAGCGCATCGCGGCTCTGGTCCACGTAGGCCATCTTCACGGTCGGGCCGACCTTGATCTCGCCGCTGTCCGGGGTTTCCTTGCCGGTGAGCATGCGAAAGAAGGTCGATTTGCCGGCGCCGTTGGGGCCGATGATGCCGACGATGGCGCCGGGCGGCACCTTGAAGCTGAGGTCGTCGATCAGCAGGCGGTCGCCGTAGGCCTTGCTCACGCCGTTGAACTCGATCACCTCGTTGCCCAGGCGCTCACCCGCGGGGATGAAGATTTCCTGGGTTTCGTTGCGCTTCTGGTATTCCTGGCTGTTCAGTTCGTCAAAGCGCGCGAGACGTGCCTTGGACTTGGCCTGGCGGCCCTTGGGGTTCTGCCGCACCCATTCCAGTTCCTTGTGCAGCGCCTTCTGGCGGGCCGACTCGCTCGATTCCTCCTGCTTCAGGCGGGCTTCCTTCTGGTCCAGCCAGGAGCTGTAGTTGCCCTTCCAGGGAATGCCGTGGCCACGGTCCAGTTCCAGAATCCACTCGGCGGCGTTGTCGAGGAAGTAGCGATCGTGGGTCACCGCCACCACGGTGCCGGGGAAGCGCGTCAGGAACTGCTCCAGCCATTCCACCGATTCCGCATCCAGGTGGTTGGTAGGTTCGTCGAGCAGCAGCATGTCGGGGCGCGACAGCAGCAGGCGGCACAGCGCCACGCGGCGCTTCTCGCCGCCGGACAAGTTGCCGACCTTGGCTTCCCACGGCGGCAGGCGCAGCGCATCCGCCGCGATCTCCAGCTGCAGCTCGGCGTTGTTGCCGTCGCTTGCCGCCAGGATGGCTTCGTACTTGGCCTGGTCCGCTGCCAGCGCGTCGAAATCCGCGTCCGGCTCGGCATAGGCCGCATAGATCTCGTCGAGCTTCTTGCGGGCTTCAAACACACCGCCCAGCGCGGCCTCCACCGACTCGCGCACGGTTTGCTCGGGATCGAGCTGCGGCTCCTGCGGCAGGTAGCCAATGTTCAGGTTGGGCATGGGCGTGGCTTCACCCTCGATTTCCTTGTCGAGGCCCGCCATGATCTTCAGGACGGTCGACTTGCCCGAGCCGTTCAGGCCCAGCACGCCGATCTTGGCGCCCGGGAAGAAGGACAGGGAAATGTCCTTGAGAATGTGACGCTTGGGCGGGACGATCTTGCCCACGCGGTTCATGGTGAAAACGTACTGTGCCATGCGGATCCGGGTGAAATTGGGGGGAATCGGCCAAGTGTAGCAAAGCCGGTCCGCACAAGGCCCTTCATGACGCCCCTGAGGACGCCTTCCTGGCACGTGGCGCGGCACCCGGCGTGCCGGCTGCGCGCTTGCGCGCACGGGTCAGGCTGGAGGTCAGGCGGCGGTAAGCGATGTCCATATGCCGCTGCATGACCGCGCGCGCCAGCTCCGGATCCTTGCGGCGCAGCGCCGCCAGCACTTCGCGATGCTCGGCGATGGCCTGGGCCCAGACCTCGGGCGTCTCGAAGTGGCTGTTCAGTTGATCGAACAGCGGCCCGAGGCGCAAGTCGAAGAGCCGGCGCACCACGCCCACCAGCACGCTGTTGCCGGTGGCTTGCGCCACCCGCACATGGAACAAGCGATCCGCATCGAGCGGCTTGATGCCGGCGGCGGCTTCGGCGGCCATCTGCGCGATGGCCTCCTCGATCGCATCGAACTGGGCCTTGCGCCCGCTCCGGGCCGCCAGCGCGGCGACCTCGCCTTCCACCAGGGCACGTGCGCGGATCAGCTCGAGCGGGCCTTCCTCGCCGGACAGGTCGAAGCCGGCGTCGACGGATGACGGCGGCTCGCACACATAGATGCCGGAGCCCATCCGCACTTCGATATAGCCCTCAACCTCGAGCGCGATCAACGCCTCGCGCAGCGATGGGCGGCTCACGCCGAGCTGCACCGACAAATCCCGCTCCGCCGGCAGGCGCGAGCCCACCGGAAACTCGCCGGCCCGGATCAGCGTGCGCAACTGCGCGCTGATCTGGCGGTACAGGCGTTGCGGTTCGATCGAATGGATAGGCATGTGCAGCCCGAGCGTCTGGCGAAATTGGTTTGACCATTTGTCCAGCCGGCTGGAGTCTAGGCAGCACGCCAGCGAATGTCCAGGCGGATTCATCGCGCGCCGCAGCATGCGCAGCGGCATCGGTAAAGACCACTAATTGGTAATACCAGTTTACCTGTCCAGACTCGTGAACTAGACTCCGCTCACTCGGCATGCATGCGGCAAGGCAGTGCAATCGGTCGTGGGCATCCGTATCTGCAGCGCACAAGAAAGCGGGCATCAGCACACGTGGCGCCTACGCGCCAGCCGTCGCTACGCGGCCCCGCAAGAACGCAGGAGACCCGAGTGAACGACGACAAGCCGACGCCCCCCAAGCGCCGCAGCCAGGCCTGGTTTGGCCGCCTCGACCGCGATGGCTTCATCTATCGCTCGTGGCTCAAGAACCGCGGCATTCCTCACGACCAGTTCGATGGCCGTCCGGTCATCGGCATCTGCAACACCTACTCCGAACTCACGCCCTGCAACTCGCATTTCCGCACACTGGCCGAACAGGTCAAGATCGGCGTGTGGGAAGCCGGCGGCTTTCCGCTTGAATTCCCGGTGATGTCGCTGGGCGAGACCATGCTGCGCCCCACCGCCATGCTGTTCCGCAACCTGGCCAGCATGGACGTGGAAGAATCGATTCGCGGCAACCCGATCGATGGCGTGGTGCTGCTGATGGGCTGCGACAAGACCACGCCCGCGCTGATGATGGGCGCGGCCTCGTGCGACCTGCCCACCATCGGCGTCTCCGGCGGCCCCATGCTGAGCGGCAAGTTCCGCGGCGGCGAGCTGGGCTCCGGCACCGATGTGTGGAAGATGTCGGAGGAAGTGCGGGCCGGCCAGATGTCGCAGGAGGACTTCTTCGAGGCCGAGAGCTGCATGCACCGCTCGCACGGCCACTGCATGACGATGGGCACCGCGTCGACCATGGCCAGCATGGTGGAAGCGCTGGGCATGAGCCTGCCCGGCAACGCGGCGATTCCCGCCGTGGATGGCCGCCGCAATGTGCTGGCGCGCGCGTCGGGGCGCCGCATCGTGGAGATGGTGAAGGACAACCTGGTGATGTCGAAGATCCTGACCCGGGACGCGTTCGAGAATGCGATCCGCGTCAACGCGGCCATTGGCGGCTCGACCAACGCCGTGATCCACCTGCTAGCCATCGCCGGGCGCATCGGTGTCGAGCTGAAACTGGAAGACTGGGATGCGCTGGGCCACGAGCTGCCGTGCCTGCTCGACCTGCAACCATCCGGGCGCCACCTGATGGAGGATTTCTACTACGCGGGCGGCCTGCCCGCGGTGATCCGCGAACTGGAATCGCTGCTTGCGCGCGGCGCGCTCACCGTCAACGGCAAGACGTTGTGGGACAACTGCAAGGACGCGCCCAACTGGAACCGCGAAGTCATCCACGCCTTCGGCGCGCCCTTCAAGGCCAACGCCGGCATTGCTGTGCTGCGCGGCAACCTGTGCCCCGATGGCGCGGTGATCAAGCCGTCGGCCGCCACGCCGGCGCTGCTCAAGCACACCGGCCGCGCGGTGGTATTCGAGAACAGCGAGCACATGCACCAGCGGCTCGACGATGAATCGCTCGACGTCGACGAGACCTGCGTGCTGGTGCTGAAGAACTGCGGCCCGCGCGGCTACCCAGGCATGGCCGAAGCCGGCAACATGCCACTGCCGCCCAAGGTGCTGCGCAAGGGCATCACCGACATGGTCCGCGTATCGGATGCGCGCATGAGCGGCACGGCTTACGGCACGGTGGTGCTGCACGTGGCGCCCGAGGCCGCGGCCGGCGGCCCGCTGGCGCTGGTGAAGGACGGCGACATGGTGGAGCTCGATGTGCCCATGCGCAAGCTGCACCTGCATGTCGATGAGGCGGAGCTGCAGCGCCGCCGCGCCGCGTGGCAGGCGCCCGCGCTGCCGATGGAGCGCGGCTGGACGCGCCTGTATGTCGAGCATGTGCAGCAGGCCAACCTGGGCGCCGACATGGATTTCCTGGTGGGCAAGAGCGGCGCCGCGGTGCCCAAGGACAACCACTGAGGCACGCTGTCGCGCCACGAATCACCACGGCAATCCAATCGCGGCGAACTGCCGCCCCCGGCACGAACGAGCATCAGCGGCTCACGGAGACACCACGCATGGCATCGGTCCAGATTCGCGGCATCCAGAAATACTTCGGCAGCACGCAGGTGATCCGCGGCGTGGACATCGATATTGCCGATGGCCAGTTCACCGTGCTGGTGGGGCCATCGGGCTGCGGCAAATCCACGCTGCTGCGCATGATCGCCGGGCTGGAGGAGATCACCAC
This sequence comes from Cupriavidus sp. GW821-FHT02F09, assembly GCF_059421605.1. Lineage (NCBI taxonomy): Bacteria > Pseudomonadati > Pseudomonadota > Betaproteobacteria > Burkholderiales > Burkholderiaceae > Cupriavidus > Cupriavidus sp. GW821-FHT02F09. The sequence continues at coordinate 100,981 of NZ_JBWKVH010000025.1, read as the reverse complement.
CGGCGAGATCGCCATCGGTAACCGTGTGGTCAACCGCCTGCCGCCAAAGGAGCGCGATATCGCCATGGTGTTCCAGAACTATGCGCTCTACCCGCATATGACGGTCTACGACAACATGGCCTTCTCGCTCAAGCTCGCCAAGGGCGACAAGGACGAGATCCGGCAGAAAGTGGCCAAGGCATCCGCCATCCTCGGCCTGGACAGTTTGCTGGAACGCTACCCGCGCCAGCTCTCAGGCGGCCAGCGCCAGCGCGTGGCCATGGGCCGCGCCATCGTGCGCGATCCGCAGGTGTTCCTGTTCGACGAGCCGCTCTCCAACCTGGACGCCAAGCTGCGCGTGCAGATGCGCGCGGAGATCAAGGAGCTGCACCAGCGCCTGCGCACCACCTCGGTCTATGTCACGCACGACCAGATCGAGGCCATGACCATGGGCGACCTGATCGTGGTGATGCGCGACGGCCGCGTGGAGCAGCGCGGCAAGCCGCTGGAGCTTTACGATCATCCCGACAACCTCTTCGTGGCCGGCTTTATCGGCTCCCCGGCGATGAACTTCGTGCCTGGCGTGCTGCGCCGCAGTGGCGGCGATGCCGCAGTCGAGTTTCCCGATGGCACGCGCCTGCCGGCACCTGCGCGCTTCGATGCCGCCGCCGGCACCGACGGCCAGCGCGTGATCTACGGCGTGCGGCCCGAGCACCTGATCCTGGGCATGCCGGGCCAGGGCCTGCAAACGCGCGTGTCGGTGGTCGAGCCCACCGGCGCCAACACCGAGATCTACTCCCGCTTCTGCGAGGCGGAGTTCATCTCGATCTTCCGCGAGCGCCATGACTTCGCCGCGGGCGACATCCTGAACCTGGTACCCGACCACCAGCACACGCATCTGTTCGATGCCGACTCGGGCCAGACGCTATTGCAGCGCGGCCCGGCGACACCGGCGGACAATCCGGGAAGCAGGCATGACCAGCACGGGGCGGAGCCCCTGACCACGGAGGAGACAAAGCGATGAGCACACCGAGCAACTTCACGAGGCGCGATTTCCTGGTGTCCACGGCGGCCGTTGCCGCCACCACGGCGATCGGCGGCCATGCCTTCGCCGCGCCGGCTGCACTGCAATACAAGCCGGAGGCCGGCGCCAAGCTGCGTGTGCTGCGCTGGAAGCGTTTCGTGCAGGGCGACGAAGACCTGTGGAACGCCAACACGAAGAAGTTCACCGAGCTGACCGGCGTCGAGGTACGCGTCGACAACGAAGGCTGGGAAGACGTGCGCCCCAAGGCCGCCGTCGCGGCCAGCGTCGGCAGCGGGCCGGACGTCATCGTGGGCTGGTTCGATGACCCGCAGCAGTACCCGGACAAGCTGGTCGACCTGACCGACCTGGCCACCTACCTGGGCGGCAAGTACGGCGGCTGGTACGACGTGTGCCGCAAGTACGGCACGCACAACGGCAAGTGGATCGGCCTGCCGCTGGGCGTGGTCGGCAATGCGCTGGTCTATCGCGAAAGCCACGTCAAAGCCGCTGGCTTCGACGCCATCCCGAAGGACCTTGCCGGCTTCCTCAAGCTGTGCCAGGGCCTCAAGGCCAAGAACACGCCGTGCGGCTTCGCGCTCGGCAAGGCCGTGGGCGACGGCAACAACTGGGCACACTGGCTGCTGTGGTCGCACGGTGGCATGCTGGTCGATACCAAGGGCAAGGTGGTGGTCAACTCGCCAGAGACGTGGGCCGCGCTGGAGTATGCCAAGCAGCTCTACGCCACCTTCGTGCCCGGCACGCTGTCGTGGCAGGACCCGTCCAACAACAAGGCCTTCCTCGACGGACAGATCAGCCTGACCGCCAACGGCATCTCGATCTACTACGCGGCCAAGAATTCGAAGGAACCCAAGCTGCAGGAAATGGCGCGCGACATCCAGCACGCGCACTTCCCCATCGGCACGCCCGGCAGGCCCACCGAGCTGATGCAGATCACGCAGATGATGCTGTTCAGGTATTCCAAGTTCCCGAACGCGGCCAAGGCCTACCTGCAGTTCATGATGGAGCCCGAACAGTACAACCCGTGGATGGAAGCCGCCATCGGTTACGTCAGCCAGCCGCTCAAGGCCTATGAGGCCAACCCGATCTGGACGGCCGACCCCAAGCACACCGTGTATCGCGACGCCGCCGCGCTGATGCTCGACAACGGCCACGCCGGGCCGCTGGGCACGGCCTCGGCCGCGGCCATGGCCGACTACATCGTGGTCGACATGGTGGCGGAAGCGGCCAGCGGCTCCAAGACACCCAAGGAAGCGGCGGCGCGCGCGGCGGAGCGGGCGCAGCGGTACTACAAGGCGTAGCTAGAAAGACAAGGGCGCGGCAGCACCGCCGCGCCCGCCGAGCCGAACCCTGCGAGGTGAGCCATGCGAGGTGAACCATGATTTCCCGCCTGTTGAACAACCGCCATGCGCTTGGGCTGCTGTTCATGCTGCCCACCGCGCTGTTGCTGCTGGTTTTCCTGACGTACCCGCTCGGCCTTGGCGTATGGCTCGGCTTCACCAACACCAAGATCGGCGGCACCGGAGAATGGATCGGTCTGTCCAACTACAGCTACCTGGCAGGCGACTCGCTGACGCAACTGGCGCTGTTCAATACGATCTTCTACACGGTGGTGGCCAGCGTGGTGAAATTCGCGCTAGGCCTGTGGCTGGCGCTGCTGCTCAACAAGAACCTGCCGTTCAAGTCCTTCTTCCGCGCCATCGTGCTGCTGCCATGGATCGTGCCGACCGCGCTGTCGGCACTGGCATTCTGGTGGATCTACGACGCGCAGTTCTCCATCATCAGCTGGACGCTGGTCAAGCTAGGGCTGATCGATCGCTATATCGACTTCCTGGGCGACCCATGGCTGGCGCGCTTCTCTACCATCGCGGCCAACGTCTGGCGCGGCATTCCCTTTGTCGCCATCTCGCTGCTGGCTGGCTTGCAGACGATCTCGCCCACGTTGTACGAGGCCGCGTCCATCGACGGCGTCACGCCATGGCAGCAGTTCCGCTATGTCACGCTGCCGCTGCTGACGCCGATCATCGCAGTAGTGATGACCTTCTCGGTGCTGTTCACGTTCACCGACTTCCAGCTGATCTATGTGCTCACGCGCGGCGGCCCGCTCAACGCCACGCACCTGATGGCCACGCTGTCGTTCCAGCGCGCGATTCCCGGCGGCTCGCTGGGCGAAGGCGCGGCGATCGCCACGATGATGGTGCCCTTCCTGCTGGCCGCCATCCTGTTTTCATACTTCGGCCTGCAGCGGCGCGGCTGGCAACAGGGAGGCGACAAATGAAAGCGACGGCCGCAGCGCAGCAGCAGGACACCGCGCAGGGAATGGATTACCTGCAATCGATGCCACGGCGCTGGGTGACCATCTACATCCCGCTAGGCATCTTCGTCTTCGTGCTGCTGTTCCCCTTCTACTGGATGGCGATCACTGCCTTCAAGCCGGACGGCGAACTCCTGATGCGCAGCGCCAACCCGTTCTGGGTGATGGCACCCACGTTCGCCCACTTCAAGAAGCTGCTGTTCGACACCCCCTACCCGGAGTGGCTGCTCAATACCGTGATCGTCTCCACGATCTCCACCTTTGCCTCGCTGGCCGCCAGCGTGCTGGCCGCGTACGCCATCGAGCGGCTGCGCTTCCAGGGCGCGAAGCAGGTAGGCCTGGCCATCTTCCTGGCCTACCTGATCCCGCCCTCGATCCTGTTCATCCCGCTGGCATCGATCGTGTTCCAGCTCGGCCTGTTCGATACACGCTGGGCGCTGATCCTCACCTACCCCACCTTCCTGATCCCGTTCTGCACCTGGCTGCTGATGGGCTACTTCCGCTCCATCCCTTACGAGCTGGAAGAGTGCGCGCTGATCGACGGCGCCACGCGCTGGGAAATCCTGGTCAAGATCATCCTGCCGCTGGCCGTGCCGGGGCTGATCTCGGCTGGCATCTTTGCCTTCACGCTGTCGTGGAACGAGTTCATCTACGCGCTGACCTTCATCTCCTCGTCGGAGGTGAAGACGGTGCCGGTAGGGATCGTCACCGAACTGATCGAAGGCGACGTCTACCACTGGGGCGCGCTGATGGCGGGCGCCTTGCTGGGCTCGCTGCCGGTGGCGCTGGTGTACTCGTTCTTTGTGGAGTACTACGTGTCGGGCATGACGGGCGCGGTCAAGGAATAAGCGCATGGCGGCAGCCAGGACGCGTGGGGCCATGGCAGGCTAAAATGCGCAGTTATCCTGCCGTGAGCCTGCGCCCGGCAATGTCGCATTCGAATCACTCCGCCTCCAAGCCCGATCCCATGAGCAAACCCGCCCGCACCCTCACCTTCAAGTGCAAGAAGTGCACCAAGCCCGTCACGCTATTCCTGCAGAAAGTGTCCGCCTGCTCGCACATCACGCCGTACCAGGGCTTTTGCAAGTGCGGTGAAATGGTGCGCCACGCCACGGGCGACAAGGACGCCGTGGAGTCCTTCGTCAGCTCGGTCGACGGCAGCTGGGCCCACCATCACCACCATCACCATTGAGCACCCGTAGCACCCCCGCCCCCACCAGCGAGACCTGGCGCCCCGGCGTCAAGGATCCGCTGCGCTTCCTCGCCGCGTATCCCGACGGCGTGCTCGACCAGGTGCGCCAGATGGTGGCCGCCAATCGCCTGGGCGAACACCTGGCGAAGAAATATCCCGCGCGGCACACCGTGCAGACCGACCGCGCGCTGTACGACTTCACCGCCGAGCTGAAGCAGGAATTCCTGCGCACCGCGCCGCCAATCCATAAGGTCGCGTTCGACGCCAAGATCGACGTGGTCCATCGCGCGCTCGGGCTGCACACCGCCATCTCGCGCGTGCAAGGCGGCAAGCTCAAGGCCAAGAAGGAAATCCGCGTGGCGTCGCTGTTCAAGGAAGCACCGCCCGAGTTCCTGCGCATGATCGTGGTGCACGAGCTTGCACACCTGAAGGAGAGCGATCACAACAAGGCGTTCTACCGCCTGTGCGAATACATGGAGCCGGCGTACCACCAGCTGGAGTTCGATACGCGCCTGTTTTTGGCGTGGCGCGAGCTGGAGGCTGCGCAGGGCTAAGCCCCTCTCCTCTCAATCCTCAATCAGCACCGGGGCTCACCACCACTGTCTTCCCATACGTCCCCGGTGCCGCCAGGCGATGCAGCACGCACACCTGCACGTTGCCAGCGAAAGCGGCCTGCCTGACGGCTGCCGCCGTATGCGCCAGCACAACTGCGGCCATGGCAGCCTGCTCTGGCTCCGGACGCGCGTTGGTCATCACGAGGTGCGTCACGACGAAGCCGGCTTCGGGGTCGTCACCTGTCAGCGCCACTTCCGCCACCAGCAAGCGGCTCTTGAGATCGGCCAGTTGCGCGTAACCGTGGCCGGCGAGCTCGCGGTGCACGCCGGCGAACACCTGCGCGAAATCGATCCTGTCGGCGAGTTGCCGTGTGGTTTCCGTAATCAGGTGCGGCATGATCAGTCCGGTTTCACCGAGGCGGAGGATACGGCGCGGGTCCAGCTCGTTTGCGCCTGCGACAGGAACTGGCGGAAGCCGGCAGGATCGAGCGGCCGGGCTTCCACGCCAAGCGCCAGCAGGCGTTCCTGCATCTGCTTGTCGGCAAGCACCGCATTCAGCTCGCGATTGAGCCGGTTGAGGATATCGCCCGGCAGCTTGCCCGGCGCCATGATTCCGTACCACGGCGCCGCATCGAAATCGCGTACGCCCTGCTCGCGCATGGTGGGCACGCCGGGCAGCAAGGCGGAGCGCCGCGCGCCGGTCTGTGCCAATGGCACCACCGTGCCGGCCTTGATATGCGGCATCAGCAGCACGGGGCTGTCGAACATCAGTGCAATCTGCCCGCCCAGCAAATCGTTGATGGCCGGGCCCGACCCCTTGTAGGGAGAGTGCAGCAGGCGCGCACCGGTCGCCTGCGAGAACATCGCCCCGATGATGTGCTGGGGCGTGCCGTTGCCCGCCGAGCCGTAGGCGATGGTGTCGGGCGCCGCGACGGACGCGCGCACCAGCGCGGGCACGGTATCGAAGCGCTGCCCGCGGGTGCCGGCCACCAGGATGAATGGCACCGCGCCGATCAGGCCTACGCCGGCCAGGTCCTTCGCCGGGTCGTAGGGCAGCGCCGGATATAGCGCCTTGCCGACCGAGACCGGCCCGACCGCGCCGAGCAACAAGGTATAGCCATCGGCCGGCGCCTTGCTGACATAGTCGCTGCCGATGGTGCCGCCCGCGCCGGGCCGGTTCTCCACCACCACGGATTGCTTCAGGCGGACCTGCAGTTCTTTCCCGATCAGGCGGGCGAGCGAGTCGGTGGTGGCGCCGGGCGCATACGGCACCACCAGGCGGATCGGGCGATCCGGATAGGCAGCGCTGGCGGCTGGCGCGAATGCCAGGCAGAGCGCTGCGGCCGCGAGCACGGGCGATAAAAAGGCGGGCAGCCGGCGGTTGCGCCAATTGGCACTGGAATGGCATGACATGGGGGTCTCCTGGTGTTTTCCATGTTGTGCGTGCATTCCAGCAGTTACGACATGCTCTGTAAAATGATGAATCGATTTTCAATTCATCACAGCAAATTATGAGATCAACGGCCACGCCCGAAGCCATGGACCTTCGCCTGGTTCGCAGCTTCATGGCCGTCGCCCGCCATGGCAGCGTGACCGCCGCGGCCGGTTCGCTGGGCCTGACGCAGCCGGCGTTGTCACAGCACCTGCGCATCTTCGCGCAGAGCCTGGGGGTGCCGCTGTTCGGGCGCGTGGGCCGCAAGCTGGAACTGACCGATGCGGGCAGGCAACTGGTGCTCGCGCTCGAACCCGTGCTCGATCAACTCGAACGGGTCATCGTATCTGCGGCCTCCCAGCACGGCGCGGTGGAAGGCACGCTGCGCATCGGCGCCACCCATACCTATCTTTCCGCGCTGGTGATGCCGGCCGTGCAAGCGCTGGTCGATGCGCATCCGGGGCTGGATATCCAGGTGTTTGAGTTTGCCGCCGCCGAGGTCGACCGTTCCCTGCTCGACGGACAGATCGACCTTGGCCTGGCGTTCGCGAAGGATGCGCCAAAACGCATCGAACAGGTGCCGCTGTTCTCGGAAACGCTTGCCTTGATCGCACCCGGACACAAGCTGCCGCGCGAGCAGGAAACCGTGACCCTGGCGCAACTGGGAACGCTGCCCCTAGCACTGCTGCCCGAGCGCTTCGACATGCGCCGGCAGATCGACGCGGCCACGCAGGCCGCCGGCATCGTGCTGCGGCCCCGGCTGGAAGGCCCCAGCGTGGAAGCCTTGCTGCGCGCCGTGCTCGGCGGGCGCCTGTACACCATCGCCAGCCCGCTGGCACTGCATATCGCCGGCGCGCGGCGCAGCGGCAGCTTCGCCGGGCTAGCCTACGCACCGGTCGCGCATCCTGGCTTCCGCCGCACGGCCGCACTGCACCGGCGCCGCGGCCGGCCGGATAGCCCCGCCGCCACAGCCTTCATGGATACGCTGGGAAAGGTGATCCGGGACGCCGCCGGCAGCGGGTATCTCATACCTGGCTGACACGCCTGATGCCATCGCCCACCGTTTCGCGTCGCACGCCAATTAACAAACAGCATTTGAAATTGATAGATCCGAATAGATATTTATCAATCTTTGTTTGAATCATAAAGTCTGTACTCATGCAACCGCCGCAAGGCAAGGAAACCGAACATGAGTACAAACCACCCCATCAGACCGACGGCGCGCGCGCCGCGGAATCCGCGCCGCGACTTCCTGGGCAGCGCAGCTGTACTCACCGCCGCGCTGCCCCTGGCCGCGGCTACAGCCGGCGCCGCCACCACGCCACCCAGCCAGGCGCACCCGCAAGCCCGCGCCGGCCGCACCCGGTTCTGGCCGGATGGCGCGCAACTCGTCATCTCCATCTCGATGCAGTTCGAAGCCGGCGCCCAGCCCGAGCGCGGCGCCAGCGGCCCCTTCCCTGCGCTCGACCCCAAGTATCCCGACTACCCGCTGCAGTCCTGGTACACCTACGGCGTGCGCGAAGGCATTCCACGTCTGCTGGACCTGTGGGACCGCACCGGTATCAAGGTGACCTCGCATATGGTGGGGCAGGCGGTCGAGCGCCATCCGGAACTGGCGCGTGAAATCGTCGCGCGCGGGCACGAAGCCTCGGGCCATGGCCAGACCTGGGAGCCGCAATACAGCATGAGTGCCGAAGCGGAACGCGCCAGTTACGTGCAGAGCATCGACACCATCCAGCGCGCCACCGGCACGCGCCCCCTCGGCTTCAACGCCTTCTGGATGCGCGGCTCGCCCAATACGCTGCCGATCCTGCAGTCGCTCGGTTTCCTCTATCACATCGACGACCTCAGCCGCGACGAGCCATCCGTGCTGCAGGTAGGCGGCAAGCCGTTCGCCGTGGTGCCCTACACCGTGCGCAACAACGACATCGTGCGCTTCGACTCGCCATCGACCACGGCCGAAGACCTGCTCGGCGAGCTGAAAGCGGAGTTCGATGTGCTCTACGCGGAAGGCGCCCACCGCCGCCGCATGATGTCCATCAGCACGCACGACCGCATCTCAGGTTCCCCGGCACGCGTGCGGGCGCTCGACGCATTTATCCGCTACGCCCAGGGCCATGCCGGCGTGACCTTCATGCGCAAGGACGACATCGCCCGCTTCGCGCTCGGCGCGAGCGGCGTGCCGGCGGCATAAGCCAGGGCAAAACCACGAACATACAGAACGAGTTACAAGCCGACATGAACAACGCAAGCCTCACGCCAGTACGCGCATTCGTCGCCGCCCTCGGCATCGCCCTGTTGCCGCTATCGCAAAGCGCCGCCGCTGCCGGCGACGAACTGGTCCACCCGCAGCACCTGGCCCAGGGCGCGGACCAGCCATCCGCCGCAGCCGCGCTTCTCGCCGCCCGCCGCTACGCCACCTTCTGGCACACCGGCGACGAACGCTACGCCACGCTCGCACTCGCCCCGGACTTCACCGACCGAACGCTGCCGCCCGACCGCGAGCAAGGCCTGCGCGGCCCGTTGCAGGCCTCCAGGGGATTCCGCGCCGCGGTACCGGATCTCAGCGCGGAAATGGAAGACGTAGTCATCGCCGGCGACCGGGTCGCGGTCCACCTGCGCTTTCGCGGCCACTTCACCGGGCAGTTCGGCGACAGCAAGGGCCAGGGCCAGCAGATCGACTTCCAGGCCTTCGACCTGTACCGGGTGGCAAACGGCAAGATCGTGGAGAACTGGCATCTGGAGGACAACCTGGGCCTGCTCAGGCAGATGGGGGTGAGCAAGTAGGTATTGGGCCGCAACATGCGCGGTGCGTGGCGGCACTACTTCGCCGCCGTCACCCGCCAAACCACATTGCCGACATCGTCGGCAACCAGCAGCGCCCCGCGCTTGTCGATGGCAACGCCCACCGGGCGGCCTTGCGCGTCGCCGTCCTGCGTCAGGAAACCGGTCAGCACGTCGAGCGGCTCGCCAGCCGGCTTGCCGTTGGCGAACGGCACGAAGATCACCTTGTAGCCGCTGCGCGGATTGCGGTTCCACGAGCCGTGCTGGCCGACGAACATGCCGTTGCGGAAGCGGGAAGGCAGCGCGTTGCCTTGCGCCGATGCCAGGCCGAGCGACGCGGTATGCGGGCCGACGGCGTAATCGGGCGCAATGGCCTTGGCCACCATCTCCGGCTGTTGCGGCTTCACGCGTGCGTCCACATGCTGGCCGTAGTAGCTGAAGGGCCAGCCGTAGAAGGCGCCGTCTTTGACCGAGGTGATGTAATCCGGCACGAGGTCGCTGCCGATCTCGTCGCGCTCGTTCACCGCAGTCCATAGCGTGCCACTGTCGGGCTCCCAGGCCATGCCGTTGGGATTGCGCAGGCCGCTGGCAAACACACGGTGCGCGCCGGTCTTGGGATCGACCTCCCAGATGGCGGCCCGCCCTTCTTCCTTGTCGAGGCCATTCTCGCCAACGTTGCTGTTGGAGCCGACGGTGACATAGAGCTTGCTGCCGTCCTTGCTGGCGATGATGTTCTTGGTCCAGTGGTGATTGATGGCGCCGGCCGGCAGGTCCACCACCTTCACGCCGGGCGCGGTGATCTCGGCCTGCCCCGGTTGATATGGGAAGCGCAGCACGGCATCCGTATCCGCCACGTAGAGATCATTTCCCACCAGCACCATGCCGAAGGGCGAATGCAAGTCCTTGAGAAATACGGAGCGCGCATCCGCGACGCCATCGCCATTGGTGTCGCGCAGCAGCGTGACGCGATTGGCGCTTGGCACGCCGGCGCCCGCGCGTTTCATCATCTGCGTCATGACCCAGCCCCGGATGCCCTTGCCGTCATCCGCCTTGGCCGGCGCATTGGTTTCAGCCACGAGCACGTCGCCATTGGGCAGTACGTAGAGCCAGCGCGGATGGTCCAGCTTGTCCGCGAAAGCCACGGCGACGAGGCCATCCGCTGCCATTGGCTTCGCGCCGTCGGCCCAGCCAATGGCAGGCGCAACGCGCACCGTCGGCAGCAAGGTCTTGATTGGCGCCGGCAAGGCCGGGTTGAAACCCGTACCGGCGGACACTGGCAAGGTTGCGGTGTCGCCGCATGCCGTGAGGCCGGCCGCCATCAGCAGGCAAAGTGACAGGACAGTTAGACGCTGCACAGGCATGATCGGCTCTCCGCGGTAACACGCTTGATCGCTTGATAATGGCGTCGCCGCGCCCCACTGCGTCCACTATAGGACGCGCGCCCGGCAACCGCTGTCAGCATACTGGAATCGCGCTGTAGGACAGAGGCGATGCGCAGCAGGGACAAGCCAGGAAGGGGGGAGGAAAGGCTTAAGGCGCGGAACCCCGCCCGGGAGGGACCGGCGCCGGCCTGTGGCCAGCGCCGTCTATTCGTCGTGGCCGCTCAGCTCAATCGCAAGCGTAGCGGAACGCGTCATCCAGGTTCAACGGGAGCACCAGTGTGCGAAGGTGCGCTGCCTGGGCCGAAGCGCACAGCGCGGCGCGCGTCGATGCTGTCTTGTACTTCGATGCGTACTCCACGTTGAATACCGCCTTGCCCTGCGCCGTGAACGGCTTGTAGCTCGCGCACTCGTTGTATTGGAAGCACTGCTCGTTCACCGCGAAATCGAAGTCAGTCGCCAGCTGCGAGACCTGGTCCACATCATTCTTCAAGCCCACGGCCAGGCCGCGCGCATGTGCCTGCGCCGCCAGGAAACGGTTGTAGTCCAGCTGCGTGGCCGCCGTCAGCGCAAAGCCCGGCTTATTGGTATAGCCATCCACGTTGTCCGGGTCCACGCCATCGCAGCCCTTGGACTTCGCCAGATCCATGCGCGCCTGCATGATCTGGCGCACGTTGGCCGAGCGCGTATCGAGCCAACGCTCGCCCGCCCATCCCGACAACGCCTTGCCCATATCCGCCGCGGCAAACTGTTTGAAATCCGGCCGCCAGTTCTCCGAGCTACCCGCCGAGAAATAGCAGACCACACGCTTGCCCTGCGCCTTCAGAGCATTGATGGTCGCCTGCGGCGTATCCACCAGGTCGATGTCGAAAACCTGCGCCGGGTAGCTCGTGTTGAGCGTACCCGTCAGCTGCAATTGCCATGTATCGGCTGCCGTCGGCATCCAGTGCGAGGCCGCCAGCGTTTGCGCCGACGGCGCCAGGGTCGCGGCCGACGCATTCACCGCCGACACGGACTTGACGGAAGCATCCGACTCCGCCGACGAGCCATCGCCTCCGCAGGCCGACAGACAGGCGAACGAGGCCACCCATGCCATACGTGCAAGTTTCCGATTCACGGATGTGTTCCTTTTGGTTTGCTGCGGTCGGGGTGATGAGCTTGGGGTGATGAGACTGGGAAAGCCAGAACTCTGTAAGGTTGTCGGCTGGCGTGGGTAGACCTTGAAGGGTTTCACGACAGGGGTAAGGTATTCGGGTTGGATGACGGGCGCAAGACGGGCGCAGGAACCGTTGCATTCGAGGCAGCGCGAAAGGTGTCCAGCCCAAAAAACAAAACGGGCTACGCAATTCGCGTAGCCCGTTCTTAAATTCTGGTGCCGGCTGCAGGACTCGAACCCGCCACCTGATGATTACAAATCAACTGCTCTACCTGATGAGCTAAGCCGGCATGTTTGGTGCAGACCGCGATTCTACTGCATGCGGCGCAAATTGACGATGCCTTCCTGTGCTTACTTCACGACCTTCAGCGAAGGTTTCTTGGCGCCAATGCGGGACACGGGCGGCGGCGTGGGTTCGTCGTCGCCGTTGTGGTCTTCGTTGGCTTCCGCGGTGACCAGCGGCTCGCTTTCGACCGAGGACAGCTTGGGTGGCGGGTTGTTCTCGCGCTCGGTTGCTGCCTGGGTCTCGGGCACGCTGCGTTCCACCGGAAAGGCCATGCCCTGGCCGTTTTCGCGCGCGTAGATGGCGAGCACATTCTCGATGGGCACGTCGATCTTGCGCGAGATGCCGCCAAAGCGGGCGCTGAAGCCGATCCACTCGTTGCCCATGTCCAGGCCGCTGGTGGCGTCGAAGCTGACGTTGAGCACGATTTCGTTGTTCTTGACGAACTCGCGCGGCACGCTGGTGTTGGCGTCGACGAAGACGGCGATGTACGGCGTGAAGCCGTTATCCGTGCACCACTCGTAGATGGCGCGGATCAGGTAGGGCTTGGTGGAGGTTTCAGGCATTGTGCTTCCAGTGGCGCAGTCCGGCGGTCCGACGCGAGCTTGCCGCGTCGGACCAAAGCCGGTTTAGCGGCGCATCACCTTTTCAGACGGGGTGAGCGCTTCGATGTAGGCCGGGCGGCTGAAGATGCGTTCGGCGTACTTGAGCAGCGGCGCAGCGTTCTTCGACAGTTCGATGCCGTAGTGGTCCAGGCGCCACAGCAGCGGGGCGATGGCAACGTCGAGCATCGAGAACTCTTCGCCAAGCATGTACTTGTTCTTGACGAAAATCGGCGCGAGCTGGGTCAGGCGGTCGCGGATGGCGGAGCGGGCGCGCTCGTGGTTCTTCTCGGCGGCCTTGCCCTTTTCATTTTCGAGGGCGTAGACGTGCGTGAAGAGTTCCTTTTCGAAGTTGAACAGGAACAGGCGAGCGCGGGCGCGCTGCACCGGGTCAGCCGGCATCAGCTGCGGGTGCGGGAAGCGCTCGTCGATGTACTCGTTGATGATGTTCGACTCGTACAGGATCAGGTCGCGCTCGACCAGGATGGGCACCTGGCCGTAGGGGTTCATCACCGAAATGTCTTCCGGCTTGTTGAACAGGTCGACGTCACGGATCTCGAAATCCATGCCCTTTTCGAACAGGACGAGGCGGCAACGTTGGGAGAACGGGCAGGTGGTGCCCGAATACAACACCATCATGGTTGGATTCCTTTGATGCGGGGTCGATTGACTGGATCGGTATTCTGGCAGAACCGATATAGAGAAAGCAAATTAGAGATTCATGAAGCACATCCAAGTGCATTCGATGCGCATTAAAGTCGGCATTGACGCACATTTATCTGGCATTGCGCCTGCAGCCTAGAAAGCAAAAGGGCTGGCGCGGGGTTGCTCTGCACAACACCCGCCCCAGCCCTCTCCCCATCAGACCCGCGGGCCTTCCGGGGTTTTATCGCGCTTTACTTGATGTCTTTCCAGTACGAAGCGTTCAGGCGCCAGGCGAAGACGGTGAACACACCGAGGAACATCAGCACCCAGACGCCCAGGCGCTTGCGCTGGTTCTGCGCGGGTTCCGCCATCCAGTCCAGGAAGCCAACCAGGTCGCTCGTGGCCTGGTCGTACTCGAGCGTGCTCATCTTGCCCGGGGTGATCTGCTCGAAGCCGGCGAACTTGTGCACCTTCTCGCCGTGCTCTTCCACCTCGACGAACTTGGCGGCGCGCTGGCCTTGCAGCTCCCACAGCACGTGCGGCATGCCGACGCTCGGGAACACCAGGTTGTTCCAGCCCGTGGCGCGGTTGTCGTCACGGTAGAAGGTACGCAGGTAGGTGTACAGCCAGTCGTCGCCGCGGGCGCGGGCGATCACCGACAGGTCCGGCGGCGTGGCGCCAAAGAAAGCCTTGGCATCCTTCGGCGGCATGGCGATGGTCATCATGTCGCCCACCTTCTCGCCAGAGAACAGCAGGTTCTGGCGGATTTGGTCGTCGGTCAGGCCGATATCCTTGAGGCGGTTGTACCGCATCATGGATGCGCCGTGGCAGTTCAGGCAGTAGTTGACGAACAGCTTGGCGCCGCGCTGCAGCGAGGAAAGATCGCTCGTTTGCACGGGCGCCGGCTCGAGGGGGTAGCCCCCTTCGTTGGCCATGGCGGGCGCGGCGGCAAAGCAGGCGCCGGCCAGCGCGAGAATCGAAAGCAGCTTTTTCATCTTTTGTCCTTGTGCTCTTGTCGGGGTAAGTCCGGGCTCAGTGCGGGTGGAACGTGACACGTTCCGGCACTTGCTTGAACTGGCCGACTCGGCTCCACAGCGGCATGGTCAGGAAGAAGGCGAAGTACAGCAGGGTTCCCAGCTGCGACACCTTTTCACCCACCGGCGACGGAGGCTGTACGCCAAGGTAGCCCAGCACGATAAACACCACCACGAACACGACGAGAATGCTCTTGTGGAAGGACGGGCGATAGCGGATCGATTTCACCGGCGAGTGGTCCAGCCACGGCAGGAAGAACAGGATCACGACCGAGCCGCCCATCACCAGCACGCCCCAGAACTTGGCGTCGATGAAGTAGAAGCCCACGGCCAGGATCACGGCGATGGCAAGCGCGCCAACCTTGATGCGCGCGTCCTTGCTACGCAGGAACACCAGGCCAAGCAGCACCGCGAAGAACACCCACAGGATCGGCAGGAAGTTCGAGGTGGTGGCACGCAGCATCGAGTAGAACGGCGTGAAGTACCAGACCGGCGCGATGTGCGGCGGGGTCTTGAGCGGATCGGCCGGGACGAAGTTGTTCGACTCCAGGAAATAACCGCCCATCTCCGGGAAGAAGAAGATCACAGCGGAGAAGATCATCAGGAAGCCGCCCACGCCCATCAGGTCGTGCACCGAGTAGTACGGATGGAAGGGGATGCCGTCCAGCGGCACGCCGTTCTCGTCCTTCTTGGCCTTGATCTCGACGCCGTCCGGGTTGTTCGAGCCCACTTCGTGCAGCGCGATGATGTGCGCGACCACCAGGCCCAGCAGCACCAGCGGCACGGCGATGACGTGGAAGGAGAAGAAGCGGTTCAGGGTCGCGTCGCTCACGACGTAGTCGCCGCGGATGAACAGCGACAGGTCGCCGCCGATCACGGGGATGGCCGAGAACAGGTTCACGATCACCTGGGCGCCCCAGTACGACATCTGGCCCCAGGGCAACAGGTAGCCCATGAAGGCCTCTGCCATCAGGCACAGGAAGATCAGGCAGCCGAAGACCCAGACCAGCTCACGCGGCTTGCGGTACGAACCGTACAGCAGGCCACGGAACATATGCAGGTACACCACCACGAAGAAGGCCGAGGCGCCGGTGGAGTGCATGTAGCGCACCAGCCAGCCCCAGGGCACCTCGCGCATGATGTACTCCACGCTGGCGTAAGCCACGGGAATGCCGGCGGCGTTGAGCGTGCCGTCCGGCTTGTAGTTCATCACCAGGAAGATGCCGGTGACGATCTGGATGACCAGGACCAGCAGGGCGAGCGAGCCGAAGAAGTACCAGAAGTTGAAGTTCTTCGGTGCGTAGTACTTGGAAAGATGATCTTCCCAAAGTTGGGTTGCGGGGAAGCGTGCGTCGATCCAGCCAAGCAGGCCGGTCGTCTTTACTTGTTTTTCGGCCGCCATGGTCAAGCGTCTCCTTTTTCATCCTTGCCGATCACGATCTTGGTGTCGGACAGGAACTGGTACGGGGGTACGTCGAGGTTTTGCGGAGCCGGCTTGTTCTTGAACACGCGGCCAGCGAGGTCGAACGTCGAGCCGTGGCAGGGGCAGAGGAAACCGGGATCGGAGCCGAGCTGGGGATTGGAGCCGGAGCCAAAGGGGCCGGAGGGCGAGCAGCCCAGGTGGGAGCAGATGCCCACCACGACCAGCAGATCTTTGTGTTCTGCGCGGGAACGGGTTTCGTTCTTGCAGTACTCAGGCGTCTTCATGGTGAAGGGAACGTCCGAGTTGGGGTCGGCGACTTCGGCATCGGTTTTCTTCAGCGACGCGAGCATTTCCTCGGTGCGCTTCAGGATCCAGACTGGTTTGCCGCGCCATTCAACGGTCATCATCTCGCCCGATTTGAGGGCGCTGATGTCGGCTTCTACCGGGGCTCCGGCGGCCTTTGCCTTCTCTGACGGCGCAAACGTACTGACGAACGGAACCGCTACCGCCACGCCTCCGATGCCGCCAGCGACTGACGTCGCAATCAACCAATTGCGGCGACCCTTATCCACGTTCTTCACGTTTTGCTGGTCACTCATTCCAAACCCCAGGGGATGTCAAATTAGATTTTGCGTCAACCGTAAATTGTACCTTAGGCACATGTGGCATTGAAAGGCGCACGGTGATTGCGCGACGTACGATAATCGGCCACAAAAAGGGCGATGTGGCCTGTACGCTTGCGTTACAGGCGGTGATGGGGCAGGCTTTTATCCTGACGACCGTTCAACGAAAGCAACACTGGGAGAAAAGCATGGGGATGATGTCGGAGTTCAAGGCCTTCGCAATGCGGGGCAATGTGGTCGACCTGGCAGTCGGTGTGATTATCGGCGCCGCGTTTGGCAAGATTGTCGATTCCGTGGTGAATGACCTGATCATGCCGGTGGTGGGCCGCATTATTGGCAAACTCGACTTCTCTAACCTTTTCGTGGTGCTATCCGAGCCGCCGGCGGGCGTGCCGCACACGCTAGACGCCCTAAAGAAAGCCGGCGTTCCCGTATTTGCCTATGGGAATTTCCTGACTATTCTGGTCAATTTCATCATTCTGGCTTTCATCATCTTCATGATGGTGCGCGCCATCATGAAGATGCGTGCCGCCGAACCGGCGCCAGCACCGGCCGCCACGCCCGAGGACGTGGTGCTGCTGCGCGAGATCCGCGACAGCCTGAAGGCACGCCAGCCCTGAGGCAATGCCGGGCGCGGCCAGCCACCACACCCGCCTCGCGGCATCGGCCCGGAATCAAACCGGGTTGGGAATATCGATAAAGGTATGGCGCAGGCCGAATTGCTGCGCCAGGTGTTCGCCTAGCGACTGGATGCCATAGCGCTCGGTGGCGTGATGCCCCGCCGCCAGGTAGGCCACGCCGCTCTCGCGCGCCAGATGGGTGGTCTGCTCCGAGACCTCGCCGCTCAGGTAGGCATCCACGCCGGCTGCCACCGCCGCGTCGAAGTAGCCCTGGGCGCCGCCGGTGCACCAGCCCACGGTGCGGATCATCTGCCCAGGGTCGCCGATGGCAAGCGGCTCGCGGTTGAGCACGCCACCCACATGGGCGGCCAGCGCGGCGAGCGGCATGGATTGTGGCAAGGTGCCGGTCCAGCCAAGCTGGCCGTCGCCAAAGCGCCCGGTTGGGGTGAAGCCGAGCTGCAAGCCCAGCTGGGCGTTGTTGCCGAACTCGGGATGGTCGTCGAGCGGCAGGTGATAGGCCAGCAGGTTCACGTCGGCGCCCAGCAACCGCTTCAAGCGCGCGTGCTTCTGCCCGATCACGCGGGCATCTTCGTTTTTCCAGAAGTAGCCGTGATGGACCAGGATGGCATCGGCGCCGGCCTCGATGGCGGCTTCGACCAGGGCCAGGCTCGCGGTCACGCCGGTAGCGATGTGCTCTACCTCGGGGCGGCCTTGCACTTGCCATCCGTTCGGGCAATAGTCTTTGTATCGAGGTACTTGAAGCAGGTCGTTCAAGTACAATTCAAGATCTTTTGTTTTCATATCCTGCCCAAAATCCAATATGTTGCGCCGCTTTTGGCTGTTCTTTGCTCAGGCTGTCACCGTTGTGCTGGCAGTGTGGTTCGTCGTGGCCACGCTCAAACCCGAATGGCTGCAGCGCGGCCGGGTGGCCGTGCAATCCGGTTCGCCCATCGTTGCGCTGAAGGAAGTCGTCCCCAATGTGGCCGGCTCCTCCGCGCCGGGCTCCTACAGCGAGGCGGCCCAACAGGCGATGCCGGCGGTGGTCAACATCTTCACCAGCAAGAACGGTAATAAGCAAACGCCCAATCCGCAGGCAGAAGACCCCTGGTTCCGCTTCTTCTTTGGCGATCGCCTGCCGGAGCGCCAGGAGCCGGTCTCCAGCCTTGGCTCGGGCGTCATCGTCAGCGCGGAAGGCTACATTCTAACCAACCACCACGTGGTGGACGGCGCCGACGAAATCGAGGTCGCCCTGACCGATGGCCGCAAGGCCAACGCCAAGGTCGTGGGCTCGGACCCAGAAACCGACCTGGCCGTGCTCAAGATCACGCTCAAGGACCTGCCGGCGATCACGCTGGGGCGTATCGAGAACGTCAAGGTAGGCGACGTGGTGCTGGCCATCGGCAACCCCTTCGGCGTCGGCCAGACCGTCACCATGGGCATTGTCTCGGCGCTGGGCCGCAGCCACCTGGGCATCAATACCTTCGAGAACTTCATCCAGACCGACGCAGCGATCAACCCGGGCAACTCCGGCGGCGCGCTGGTCGACGCGCAGGGCAACCTGCTGGGCGTCAACACGGCTATCTATTCGCGCTCCGGCGGCTCGCTGGGTATCGGCTTCGCCATTCCGGTGTCCACGGCCAAGCAAGTGATGGAGTCGATCATCTCCACCGGCTCAGTGACACGCGGATGGATCGGCGTGGAGCCGCAGGACATGACGCCGGAGATCGCGGAGTCCTTTGGGCTCGAAGCCAAGGAGGGCGCACTGATCGCGGCCGTGGTCCAGGGCGGGCCGGCTGACAAGGCCGGCGTGAAGCCGGGCGACGTGCTGGTCTCGGTGGATGGACTGAGCATTACCGACACCACCGCCCTGCTCAACGCCATCGCCCAGCTCAAGCCAGGCGCCGAGGCCAAGATGAAGGTCGTGCGTCGTGGCAAGCCAACCGAACTGACGGTGATGATCGGCAAGCGGCCACCGCCGCCGCGCCGGGCGCTGCCACTGGATGAGGAAGAGTAGCCAGAACCCCTGAATAGCGCCCTGCTTCACCAAACCCCGCCCCTTGTGGCGGGGTTTTTGTTGTTGGTGAGATACCTGCCGGCTTGGGACCCGGCACGTGCGTACCCGGTGCTGCGCGAGGCGCTCTCGTGGCACGGTTCGGCGCCCTGCCGGGCCTGGACGGTCAACTGGGAACTGGGGATAAGGAACGGGGACAAGGAACAGCCGGCGAGAGGGATGACCGCCATGACGGCCTCGGGCTGACATCAATGCCGCGCCCGCTGACGGCGCAAGGCCACAGCCGCCCTCCCCCTGCGGGGATCCGTGGCGGCGGGACGGATGGCAACACCGCAGATCGCGGGCTGAGACCATACTGCGTCGCGACCTGGGAGCCCCATGTCATACGAGCGCCACGATCGCCATTGCGTAGCGGCCATCGGCCGCATATAACAAAACGCCGGCATCCTTGCGGATGCCGGCGTTTTGGATTCAAGCCAATCTAGAGCAGGCTTACGCCTGCGCTAAATTAGAACTTGTGGCGAACACCAACCACGCCGCCGAACTGGTTGCCACCAGTTTGGACGAGCGGGCCAGACGTGATTTGGTCGTTGAAACCATTCACGCTCAGAGCCGAGTTAGCACCCTTGTTCAGGATGTACGTAGCCGTAGCGTACACGTCGGTGCGCTTCGACAGCGCGTAGTCGGCGGTCGTCACGAACTGCCACGGGTTAGCCTTGGCGTTACGCAGGTTCTGGTAGTAAGCCGAGCCCGACAGCGACAGAGCCGGGGTCAGCTGGTAGCCCAGACCAACCCAACCCAGGTTCGATGCGGTGTTCTGCGCGCCAGCAGCACCCGGCAGGGTCGCGTTGTTGAAAGCCTTGGCATAACGGTAACCAGCGTAGAGCTTGGCCGGACCGAAAGCGTAGGTACCAGCGATGGTAGCGCGACGGATCAGCTGATTGTCGGTGAGAACACCTGCCGACGATTTGTTCGACTGGTCATAAGCAGCACCAACCGAGAACGGGCCTGCGGCGTAGCTTGCCAGGAAGCCGTACTCGCGGCCGTTGGTGAAGTTACCAGCAACCTCTTGGTTGTTGCTGTTGAAGCTGTAGAAGGCCGAAGTGGTCAGGCCACCGAACGTGCCGGTGTACTTGACCGCATTGTCAGCACGGAAAGCGTATTCCGGAGCCGTTGCGGTGATCGAGTAACGGGTCGAAATGGCCATCGGATCATACAGCAGGCCGAAGTCATAGAACGTGGTCTGCTGACGGCCCAGGGTCAGGGTGCCGTACTGGTTCTGCAGACCGACGTAGGCGTTACGGCCAAACAGGCGGTTGCCTTGACCCATCGTACCGTTGTCAACGTTGAAGCCGCTTTCCAGGACAAAAATGCCCTTCAGACCGCCGCCCAGATCTTCGACGCCACGCAGGCCCCAACGCGAACCGGACTGGTTGCCCGACTGCAAGGCAAACAGGTTGTGGTTGCCGGTAGAGCTTTGGTTCTTGTTGGTGTATTCAATACCAGCGTCAACCACGCCGTACAGGGTCACGCTCGATTGGGCATACGCACCACCAGCGGCCAGGGCAGCTACAGCGGCTGCAAACAGTTTCATCTTCATATCGACACTTTCCTTGTCAACTGATTGGGAAATCTTGGCTTGCCCAAGTGCTTGGGCGACGCATTTACCTTCACGTCTGATGCGTATTATGGGTCAGCGCCCCCGGCCGCTAGAAGGCTTTTTCATCGTTAACCATGGTTACGGACACATTTTGTTGTGATGTCGCAACAGCATAGGTGACGTTTTTCACCATTTTGGTGCAAAAGTTACGACACCAAGCCTTGTTCTCGCCATTCTGCCCGGCCGTCAATCTGGCTGGGCTTCGCTGGCTGCAGCGTCCGTCGCAACGGGCTTTGTGGTGAATCGCGCCATGATCAGCCCCAGTTCATAGAGCGCAATCAAAGGCACCGCCAGCAACAACTGGGACAGCACATCGGGCGGCGTCACCACGGCGGCAATCACGAAGGCGCCGACGATCACATAGGGGCGAATCTGCTTGAGCTTCTCCAGTTCGACCACACCGAAACGCACTAGCACGATCACGACCACCGGCACCTCGAAGGTAATGCCAAAGGCCAGGAACATGGTCATGGCGAAGCTGAGGTATTTGTCGATGTCGGTCGACATCTCGGCCCCCAGCGGCGCGTTGTAGTGCGCCATGAAATGGAACACCGTGGGAAACACGAGGAAATAGGCAAACGCCACGCCGCAGATAAACAGGATGTAGCTGCTGCTCACCAGCGGCACGATCAATCGCTTCTCATGCTGGTACAAGCCGGGCGCGACGAACTGCCATATCTGGTAGAGCACCCAGGGCAGCGCTATCAGGAAGGCGACCAGCAGCGTCACCTTCATCGGCACAAAAAAGGAGCCGGTGACGTCGGTGACGATCATCCTGCCGCCCTTGGGCAGCGACTCCATCAACGGCCTGGCAAACAGGTTGTAAATGTTCGGCGCCCAGTAGACCAGGCTGACGAACACCAGGATCACGCCTGACGCGGCCTTGACGATACGCGAGCGCAACTCCACCAGGTGAGAGATGAAGGTTTCCTGCGGACCATCGTCTTGCGGGTCTTGGGGATCTTGGGAACGAGAGTCGCTCATGGCGTGGACCGCTCAGCCGGGATGGCTGGCATCGAGGAATCGGTGGCGATACAACGGCACGGCGCGCAAGTCGGAACGCACGACAGCGGTGGCCGGCCGGTTACCGGCGTGTGGACAAGCCCCTTCATGCTCACTCGAAGAAAGAGCGAGCGGGACCGGTGGCGGGACGGTGGCGCTTGACGCGCGCGGCGCCGGATTGCGCCCACACGCGTACATTGTGCTGGCGCTTGTACCACAGGGGCTGCGCGCCTTGCTTGACGCGCCAGCTCTTGCGGCCGTTGTGGGGCTTGTGCGCCGTGTCCCAGGAAGGCACATAGCCACTGGCCGGGCTTGCCCCTGCCTGCGTGCTTGAGTCAGTGCCGGTCAGTGCATCGTTCAGGGCCTGGCCGTGCTCGTGCACTTCCTTGTGGATGGTGCGCTCGACATCGCGCGCGGCATCCTCGAACTCCGTGCGCATCTTGCGCAGTTCGTCGAGCTCGACCTCGCGGCTGACTTCTGCCTTCACGTCATTGATATAGCGCTGCGCGCGGCCGACCAGTGCGCCGACCGTGCGCGCCACCTTCGGCAGCCGCTCGGGACCGATCACCACCAGCGCCACGGCGCCGATCAGTGCAAGCTTGGAAATGCCGAGATCGATCATGCGAGGTTCGGGAGGATGAGGCCGTAACAATGGCCGCCCCGGCCAGCGCGCAGGTCGTCACGCAGGCAAGCGTGGCGAAGCGAACGTGGCCGGCAAGGCATTGCTGCCAGGAGGAGAGACATCGGGCGTGCTGACAAGGGTGGGATCGCGCTTACTGCTGGCGCGACTTTTCCTTGGCTTCGACGTCGATGGTGGTGGTGTCGCGCAGTTCCTTGGCCGGCGCGTCCGGCGCGTCAGCGGGGTTCCCGTTGGCATCCTTCATGCCGTCCTTGAAGCCCTTCACGGCGCCACCGAGATCCTGGCCGATATTGCGCAGCTTCTTGGTGCCAAAGACCAGCATGACGATCACCAGCACGATGAGCCAGTGCCAAATGCTAAACGAACCCATTTTCTGCTCCTGATGAAGCCTGGGGCGGCGCCTTGCCACCCCGGCTTGTTGTTCCGTCACTGAAGGCCATGCCGGGCGACGGTTGCCGGCACGGCATCTGACCGAAGGCCACGCGGCCCGCGGTCCTGCATGGGCTGGCTGCCAGGCTGGCTTGAAGCCGGCTTTAAGGCAGCGGCACCTTCCACTGGTTGCGCGGGCCGCCAAGCACGTGCAGATGGAGGTGGTACACCTCCTGTCCGCCATCCGGGCCGGTATTGATCACCGTCCGGAAACCATTGCCACAGCCTGCCGCGCGCGCCAACTCCGGCACTTTCAACATCATTTTAGCAAGCACCGCGCCTTCGCCGGGTCCGCAATCGGCCAGCGAATCGACATGCACCTTGGGAATGAGCAGGAAGTGTACCGGGGCTTTCGGGTGGATATCATGGAAAGCCAGCATTTCGTCATCTTCATACACCTTGCGCGACGGTAGCTGGCCGGCCACGATCCTGCAGAAGAGGCAATTGTGCGGTGAATTCATGAAAATTTCATTGCGCGCAGCAAATCAGGCTGCGATTTCGCCGGGAACCCGCCGGGATCCCGTCAGAAGCATCAGAAACGCTGATCCGGGTACATCGGCTTGCTGTCATTCAGGTAGAGCCAGCCCTTGACGATACGATACAACATCCACAGGGACAGCACGCCCCATGCCGCAAAGGCCAGCGGTATCAGGAACACCGTGGCAAACAGCACGCCGCCCAGAATGGCCCACGCCACCGACCACCAGAAGGAGCGGATCTGCCAGGCAAAGTGGGAGGCGTAGAGGGTGCCCCGGGTGTCGTCGCGCTTGACGTACCCGACCACGATGGCGATCAGCGCGGTGATGCCGCCGGTCAGCCAGAAAATGGCGTACAGGGCATAAAGAATGTGCGTCAGCTTGCGCAGGCTAGCGAGCCGGTCGTTGTCAGCGGTGATCACATCCCCCATCGTCGTTGCTCCTCAAAGCGGCTCGTAGTTGCGGGTTGCCGGCGGGCCGGCGTGGCTATTCAACTGCCGTCGGCCTTGCGCTGGGCTTTTTCCTCAAGGCCGGACAGGCCTTCGCGGCGAGCCAGCTCGTTGACCACGTCGGCCGGCTTCAGGCCGAAACGGGCGAGCAGCACCATGCTGTGGAACCAGAGATCGGCCACCTCGTACACCACCTTGCCGACCGCCTCCGGACCCAGGCCGGCAGCGCGCGCATCCTTGGCGGCCATCACGGTCTCGGTGGCTTCCTCGCCGATCTTCTTCAGGATGGCGTCGTCACCCTTGTGGAACAGGCGTGCCACGTAAGACTTGTCAGGGTCTCCGCCGTTCTCCGGCTTGCGCGACTCCAGCACGGTGGCCAGGCGGGCCAGCACGTCCGCGCTGCTCAAATGTTGTTCGCTCATGGCTTGGCCGCGTAGATAGTGGACGGATCCTTGAGCACAGGCTCGACGGTCTGCCAGTCACCGCTCTCGGCGTCGCCCTCGAACTTCTGGAAAAAGCAGGAGTGGCGCCCGGTGTGGCAAGCGATGCCGTCGTTCTGGGTGACCTTGAGCAGGACCACGTCTTCGTCGCAATCCAGGCGCATCTCGTGCACCTTCTGTACGTGGCCGGATTCCTCGCCCTTGTGCCACAGGCGCTTGCGCGAGCGCGACCAGAACACGGCCTCGCCGATCTCCGCGGTGCGCTGCAGCGCTTCGCGGTTCATGAACGCGAACATCAGCACGTCGTTCGAGCCGACTTCCTGGACAATCACCGGCACCAGGCCGTTGTCGTCCCACTTAACCTTGTTGAGCCACTTCTTTGCCATGTCGGTTCGCCGTGTTCAGATTCGCACCGGAATGCCCTCGCGGGCCATGAATGCCTTTGCTTCGCCAACGGTGTGCTCGCCGTAGTGGAAGATGCTGGCGGCCAGCACCGCGTCGGCGTGCCCCAGCTTGATGCCGTCGGCCAGGTCCTTCAGGCCGCCCACGCCACCCGAGGCGATGACCGGCACGGACACCGCGTCGCTGACAGCCCGCGTGAGTTCAAGGTCGAACCCGCTCTTGGTGCCGTCGCGGTCCATGCTGGTGAGCAGCAGCTCGCCGGCGCCGCGCGCGGCCATCTCGCGCGCCCAGGCCACGGCGTCCAGGCCGGTGGCCTTGCGCCCGCCGTGGGTGAAGACTTCCCAGCGCGCCGGCTCGCCGGGCGCGGAGCTGCGCTTGGCGTCGATCGCGACCACGATGCACTGCGACCCGTAGCGCGCGGTGGCATCCGACACCAGCTGCGGGTTGGCGATGGCCGAGGAGTTGACGCTGATCTTGTCAGCGCCGGCATTGAGCAGGCGCCGCACGTCTTCCACGGCCCGCACGCCGCCACCTACCGTCAGCGGGATGAAGACCTGGGAGGCCACCGCCTCGATGATGTGCAGGATCAGGTCGCGGCCGTCGCTGGTCGCGGTGATATCAAGAAAAGTGATTTCATCGGCACCCTGCTCGTCGTAACGGCGGGCGATCTCGACCGGGTCGCCCGCGTCGCGCAATTCGACGAAGTTGACACCCTTGACCACCCGCCCGTTGGTCACGTCGAGGCAGGGGATGATACGTTTGGCTAGCATGAGATTCCTTGCCCGCCACGGCGCTGCGCGCATGCGTGGCGCCGGTGGCTGCAATTGTCGCGCGCGAGGCGCGTTGTCTTACTGCTCGGCGCCGAGCTTGTCGGCAAGCGCCTGGGCTTCGGCGAAATTGAGGTCGCCCGAATAGATCGCGCGGCCGCAGATGACGCCTTCGACACCATCCTTTTGCACGCTGCACAGGCGTTCGATATCGGCCAGGTTGGACAGCCCGCCGCTGGCGATCACCGGAATCGTCGCCGACTGCGCCAGCTTGACGGTGGCATCGATATTGATGCCCTGCAGCATGCCGTCGCGGCCGATGTCGGTGTAGATGATGGCTTCCACGCCGTAGTCCTCGTACTTGCGCGCGAGGTCGGCGACTTCGTGGCCGGTCAGCTTGCTCCAGCCGTCGGTGGCAACCTTGCCTTCGCGGGCGTCCAGGCCGACGATGATATGGCCGCCGAACGCCGTGCAGGCATCCTTGAGGAACCCGGGATTCTTGACCGCGGCCGTGCCGATGATCACGTACGACAGGCCGCCGTCGAGCCAGCGCTCGATGGTGTTCAGGTCGCGGATGCCGCCGCCGAGCTGGATCGGGATCTCATCGCCCACCTCGGCGATGATGGCCTTGATGGCAGCTTCATTGCGGGGCTTGCCCACGAACGCACCATTGAGGTCGACCAGGTGCAGGCGCCGTGCGCCCTGCTCCACCCAGTGACGTGCCATGGCGGCGGGATCTTCGGAAAAGACGGTGGCCTGGTCCATGTCGCCTTGTTTAAGGCGTACACATTGACCGTCCTTCAGGTCGATGGCCGGAATGAGCAACATAAGTGTGACGAGCGTGATTGAGTGAAAGAGAAAATTGAGCTAGCCACCGTGGCCGGCCAACTCGGTCCCGAAAAAGCCGCTATCGAGGTTCAGGGATTCCAATGCACGAAGTTCCGGTACAGCTGCAAGCCCATGGCGGCGCTCTTTTCCGGGTGGAACTGCGTGGCAAAAATATTATCGCGCGCTACCGCGCTCGTAAATAAGACACCGTAGTCGGTTTCGCCGGCAATATGCGCCGGATCCTGCGCATGCACGTAGTAACTATGCACGAAATAGAACCAGCTTTCATCGGGGATGCCAGCCCACAGCGGATGGGAGCGTGCCTGCCGCACCCGGTTCCAGCCCATCTGCGGCACCTTGTAGCGTGAGCCGTCCGGCTGGGTCATGCCTTCCAGCTCGAAGCGGATCACCTCGCCGGGCAACAGCCCCAGGCAAGGCGTGCTGCCGTCCTGCGTCCTACTTTCCTTGCTGAAGTCGAACAGCATCTGTTCGCCAACGCACACGCCCAGCATCGGCTTGCTGGCGGCGGCCTCGATCACCGCCTGCTGCAAGCCGGACGCGCCCAGCGCGCCCATGCAGTCTGGCATCGCCCCCTGGCCGGGCAGCACCACGCGGTCCGCCGCGCGGATCGCCTCGGGCTGGTCCACCACCTGTACGTCCGCCTCGGGCGCCGCCGCACGCAGGGCCTGCGCCACCGAGCGCAGGTTGCCCATGCCGTAATCCACAATTGCTATGGTAGTCATGATTTCAAAACAGGCAACAATGTCTTAAGCCCGTCCACAATGAATTCCACGGCCAGCGCCGATAGGATCAGTCCCATCAGGCGCGTACCGATATTGATGCCAGTGCGGCCGATCACGCGCGCGATCGGGTCCGCGGCGCGGAATACTATATATACCACTGCGCCCAGCGCGATCCCGATTCCGACCAGAATCAGCAACTGGTACCAGTGCTGGGTCTTGCCGGCATAGACGATCACCGTGCTGATCGAGCCGGGCCCGGTCAGCAAGGGCAGCGCCAGCGGCACCACCGCGATGCTGGCCTTGGCTTCCGCCTCGTCCTCTTCCTCGGGCGTCGCCTTGGTGCGGCTGGTCTGGGCGTTCAGCATGTTCATCGCCATCATGATCATGATGAGGCCACCGCCCACCTGGAGCGAAGCCACCGAGATATTGAAGAACTCAATGATCTGCTGGCCCAGCAAGGCGGAAATACCCACTACCGTCGCCACCGAGATCGACGCAATCTTGATGGTATGCCGCTTTTCTTCCTCGGTCTGCTGGGTGGTCAGGCTGATGAAGAACGGGATGGCCCCGATCGGGTTGATCAGCGCCAGCAGCGAGATGAACGACTTAAGCGTATCCATCGGGTTGGGCTAATGTCGCGCTAATGCCGCGTTGGTGCCGCATCGGCACCACATTGATCGGAAATTTGCCGCCGGCGGCGCAGAACGCGCCGCCATGCGAGGCTGGTGGACGCCGCTAAGGCTCAGCCGACGAGGGTGCCCTTGGTCGACGGAATCGTGTTGCCGGCGCGCGGATCCATTTCCACCGCCATGCGCAGCGCGCGGCCGAAGGCCTTGAACACGGTTTCGCATTGATGATGGGCATTGATGCCGCGCAGGTTGTCGATATGCAGCGTCACCGCGGCATGATTGACGAACCCGCGGAAGAACTCGATGGTCAGGTCCACATCGAAGCTGCCCACCCGCGCGCGGGTAAACGGCACATGGAACTCCAGGCCCGGGCGGCCGGAGAAGTCGATCACGACGCGCGACAGGCATTCGTCCAGCGGCACATAGCTGTGGCCGTAGCGGGTGATGCCCTTCTTGTCGCCAATGGCCTTGGCAACGGCCTGGCCAAGCGCGATGCCGACGTCTTCCACCGTGTGGTGGTCATCGATATGGGTGTCGCCGCTGGCTTCGACCTCGAGGTCGAACATGCCATGGCGCGCGATCTGGTCCAGCATGTGGTCGAGGAACGGCACGCCCGACGCCAGTTTCTGGCGGCCGGTGCCATCGAGATTCAGCGAAACGCGAATTTGCGTTTCCGAAGTATTGCGGGTGACCTCTGCAACACGCATGGTGTTAATCCTGCAACGCCGCCTGGAAGGCAGCGAGAAATTGCGCGTTCTCTTCGGGAGTGCTGACCGTGACGCGCAGACAGTTGGCCAGCAATGGGTGCATTTTACCCACGTTCTTGATCAAAACCTTGCGCGCGAGCACCCCGTCGAACACACGGGCGGAATCGTCGACGCGCACCAGCAGGAAATTGGCGGCGCTCGGGTAGACCGTCACGCCCGGCAAGGCGGCCAGTGCGCTGGCCACGGTGGCGCGCTCGGCGCGCAGTTGCGCAGCCTGCTGGTCCAGCACGTCGACATGCTCCAGCACGAACAGCGCGGTGGCCTCGGTCAGCACATTGACGTTGTACGGCGGGCGCACCTTGTCGATCTGCGAGAGCCAGGCCGGCGCACCGGCCAGGTAACCCAGCCGGATGCCGGCCAGGCCCAGCTTGGACACGGTGCGCATCACCAGCAGGTTGCCGAACTCGGCCAGGCGCGGCATCCAGGTGTCCTGGGCGAATGGCTGGTAGGCCTCGTCGACCACCACCAGGCTCTGGCAGGTCTCGCCCTGGGCGGCGCGCACGATGGCTTCCATGTCATCCGCATCGAACAGGTTGCCGGTGGGATTGTTGGGGTAGGCCAGGTAAATGATGGCAGGCTGGTGCTCGGCCATGGCCGCGAGCATGGCCGCCCGGTCGAGCGTGAAATCCGCCTTGAGCGGCACGCCGACGAATTCCAGCCCGGCAAACTGGGCGGACATGGCGTACATGACGAAGCCCGGTACCGGTGCCAGCACCTTGGCGCCCGGCCTGGCGGCGGCCAGCGACAACATGCTGATGATCTCGTCCGAGCCGTTGCCCAGCAGCACGTCCATGCCCGCGGGCACGTCCATGACCGTTTTCAGGCGCGCGCGCAGCACTTCGCTGCTTGGCACCGGATAACGGTTCAGCGCCACCTCGGCCAGCCGCGCGGCCAGCTCTGCGCGCAGCGCGTCGGGCAGCTGGTAGGGATTCTCCATCGCGTCCAGCTTCACCAGACCGTGCGAATCCGGCACATGGTAGGCGCCCATGGCGCGTACATCGTCACGGATGATGCGTTCGATCAGGGAAGGCTGCACTACGGACATTGGATTACCTCTTTGGTCGGTGGTTGTCGGTGCTGATTGCTGCAATCCGGCCGGGCGCCGAAAAAACCGGAACCCGGCCGCTGTGCCTCAGTTACGCCTGAGGCGATACTCGGCGCTGCGGGCGTGGGCCTGCAATCCCTCGCCATAGGCCAGTTCGGCGGCGATCTGGCCCAGCATCTGGGCGCCCTGCTCGCTCACTTCGATCAGGCTGGAGCGCTTCTGGAAGTCGTACACGCCCAGCGGCGACGAGAAACGCGCGGTGCGCGAGGTCGGCAGCACGTGGTTGGGCCCCGCACAATAGTCGCCCAGCGACTCGCTGGTATAGCGGCCCAGGAAGATGGCGCCGGCGTGGCGGATCTTCTCGGCCCAGTGGCGCGGGTTCTCGGCGGAAATCTCCAGGTGCTCCGGCGCGATCGCGTTGGCGATCTCGCAGGCCTCGTCCATGTCGCGTACCCGGATCAGCGCGCCGCGCCCGGACAGCGAGGCACGGATGACGTCGCGGCGCGGCATGGAGTCAAGCTGGCGGTGGATGCTTTCTTCCACCTGGGCCAGGTAGTTCGAGTCGGGGCACAGCAGGATGGATTGCGCGAGCTCATCGTGCTCGGCCTGCGAGAACAGGTCCATCGCCACCCAGTCCGGATCGGTGGTGCCGTCGCAGATCACCAGGATCTCGGACGGGCCGGCGATCATGTCGATGCCGACGGTGCCGAACACGCGGCGCTTGGCCGCCGCCACGTAGGCGTTTCCCGGGCCGACGATCTTGTCGACCTGGGGCAGCGAGCCCGTGCCGTAAGCCAGCGCGCCAACCGCCTGCGCGCCGCCGATGGTAAACACGCGGTCCACGCCGGCGATCTGCGCCGCGGCCAGCACCAGCTCGTTGCGCACACCGCCCGGCGTGGGCACGACCATGATGACTTCCTTGACGCCGGCCACGCGTGCTGGGATGGCGTTCATCAGCACGGACGACGGATACGCCGCCTTGCCGCCCGGCACATAGATGCCGACGCGGTCCAGCGGGGTCACCTTTTGTCCCAGCACGGTGCCGTCGGACTCGGTGTATTCCCAGCTGTGGCTGCCGCACTCGATCTTCTGCTTCTCGTGGTAGGCGCGCACGCGCGCCGCCGCGGTTTCCAGCGCGGCGCGGCGCTTGGGCTCGAGCTCGTCGAGCGCGGCTTCGAGCTTGGCCGGCGAGATCTCCAGCGCGGCCATGGAGCTGGCTTCCACACGATCGAAGCGCTGCGTGTACTCCAGTACCGCGGCGTCGCCGCGCGCCTTCACATCGGCAAGGATCTGCGCCACGGCGCGATCGATGGCGTCGTCTTCTCCGGCTTCGAACGCCAGTACCTTGCGCAACTCGGCGGCAAAGCCCTGCTCGGTTGAATCCAGCCGGCGGATTGCGAGGTTTTCCATAGAATTTTCGTTCATGACTCCATTCCCCAGGCTCTCTCTCGCGCGGCGTCAGGCCAGCGCGGCGGAGGCCCGTTCAAACGCGTCGAGAATCGGGGCAAGCCGCTCACGCTTGAGTTTGAGGGCAGCCTGGTTGACCACCAGGCGCGACGATATCTGCACGATCTCTTCCACTTCGACCAGGTTGTTGGCGCGCAAGGTCCCGCCGGTGCTGACCAGGTCGACAATGGCGTCGGCCAGTCCCACCAGCGGCCCGAGTTCCATCGAGCCATACAGCTTGATCAGGTCCACGTGCACGCCCTTCTTGGCGAAGTGCTCGCGCGCGGTCTGCACATATTTGGTGGCCACGGCCAGCCGCGCGCCCTGGCGCACCGCGCTGGCGTAGTCGAAGCCGGCCGAGGTTGCAACCGACATGCGGCACTTGGCGATATTCAGGTCGATCGGTGCGTAGAGCCCGGCCATGCCGTGTTCCATCAGCACGTCCTTGCCAGCCACGCCGAAGTCGGCCGCGCCGTATTGCACGTAGGTCGGCACATCGGAGGCGCGCACGATGATGACGCGCACGTCCGGATCGGAGGTGGGCAGGATCAGCTTGCGCGAGGTTTCCGGATCCTCGGTGACATGGATGCCGGCCGCCTCGAGCAGCGGCATGGTTTCGGTGAAGATCCGGCCCTTGGAGAGGGCCAGCGTCAACTGGGTCGGGGAGGGGCTCATCTGCGTCCTTTTATCTTTTCGTGCGCTCAGGCGATGCGGCGGATCTTGGCGCCCACGGCCGACAGCTTGTCTTCCATGCGGTCATAGCCACGGTCAAGGTGATAGATGCGGTCGATCACGGTCTCGCCCTCGGCCACCAGGCCGGCGATCACCAGGCTGGCGGAGGCGCGCAGGTCGGTCGCCATCACCTTGGCGCCCGACAGCCGGGGCACGCCGGTGACCACCGCGGTATTGCCTTCGACCGCGATGTCGGCGCCCAGCCGGCTCAGCTCCTGCACGTGCATGAAGCGGTTCTCGAAGATGGTTTCGGTAATGCGAGCCACGCCGCCGGCCACGCTGTTCAGCGCCATGAACTGCGCCTGCATGTCGGTCGGGAAGGCCGGGTATTCGGAGGTACGGAAGCTCACCGACTGCGGGCGCTGGGCCATCGTCAGGCGGATCCAGTCTTCACCGGCCTCGATGGCGGCGCCGGCTTCGCGCAGCTTGTCGAGCACCGTGTCCAGGATGTGCGGCGACACGCCGCGCAGCACCACATCGCCCAGCGTGGCGGCGGCCGCGCACAGGAAGGTGCCGGCCTCGATACGGTCGGCGATCACGGCGTGGCTGGCGCCATGCAGGCGATCCACGCCCTGGATCACCAGGCGGTCAGTGCCGATGCCCTCGATACGGGCCCCCATCTTGACCAGCAGGTTGGCCAGGTCGGTTACTTCGGGCTCACGCGCGGCGTTTTCGAGCACGGTCTCGCCGTCGGCCAGCGTGGCGGCCATCAGCAGGTTTTCGGTACCGGTCACGGTGATCATGTCGGTCACCACGCGCGCGCCCTTCAGGCGCTTGGCGCGGGCATGGATAAAGCCGTGCTCGATGCTGATCTCGGCCCCCATGGCCTGCAGGCCCTTGATGTGCTGGTCGACCGGGCGCGCGCCAATGGCGCAGCCGCCAGGCAACGACACGCGCGCTTCGCCAAAGCGCGCCACCAGCGGGCCCAGCACCAGGATCGATGCGCGCATGGTCTTGACCAGCTCGTAGGGAGCCTCGGGCGAGTTGACGTCGGCGCCGTTGAGCGTCACGCGCGTGCCGTCCTGCTCGGCCTTCATGCCCATCTGGCGCAGCAGCTTGAGCGTGGTACCCACGTCCTGCAGCCTGGGAACGTTGTCGAGCGAGAGGGTGTCGGCGCTAAGCAGTCCCGCGCACAGGATCGGCAGCGCGGCGTTCTTGGCGCCGGATACGCGGATCTCGCCTCGCAGTGGGCCATTGCCCTGGATCTCGAGTTTGTCCATGTTCTTTCAATTCCGGCCGGCCGCCCGCTGGCGTCCGGCATGTTTCATTACGGTCCGTGGCGGTGCGTCAAGGCGCGCCGCCGCAGCATCTGATACCCGTGGGCCGCCGCGCGAGTGGCGCGGACCCTGATTGTCATGTCCGGCCTGTCGGGCGGCCAGCTTGTTGGTCCGTATTTATTCGTGCGAGTCCGCCTTGTTCCGGCGCTTAGCTTACTGCTTTCCCTCGCCCGCCTGCGCCTGCCATTCGGCCGGCGTCAGCGTCTTCATCGACAGTGCGTGGATCTCGGCGCGCATGCGGTCGCCCAGCGCGGCATAGACCTGCTGGTGCCGCTGGATCAGGCGCTTGCCGTCAAACTGGGCGCTGACGATGGTGGCAAAGAAGTGCTGGCCGTCGCCCTCCACTTCCAGGTGTTCGCAGGACAGCCCTTGGGCGATGTAGTCACTGACTTGTTGGGGTGTAGGCAGCATGATGGTCTTTTCGCGTTGATTCGCTTACGGTTCCGGATCTGGATAGATGGGCTCTTGGCGTTCTGCTCTTGTGGGTAGCGTTCAGTGGCGCAGCTTGTAGCCGCTCTTGAGCAGCTGCAGCGCGACCGTGGCAAGCACCACGAAAGCCGTACCCACGACTGCGAGGCTGAAGGCCGGCGCCACGTCGGAGACGCCAAAGAAGCCATAGCGGAAGCCGTCGATCATGTAGAAGAACGGATTGGCGTGCGACACCGCTTGCCAGAAGGGAGGCAGCGAGTGGATCGAATAAAACACGCCGGACAAGAAGGTGGCCGGCATGATCAGGAAGTTCTGGAAGGCCGCAAGCTGGTCGAATTTCTCGGCCCAGATCCCGGCGATCAGCCCCAGCGTGCCAAGGATCGCCGCGCCCAGCACGGCAAACACCAGGATCCACGCGATGTTGGCGAAATGCAGGTTGGCGAACCAGGCCGTCACCAGCAACACGCCCAGGCCCACGGCCAAGCCGCGCACGATGGACGCCACCACATAGGCGCCGAACATTTCCCAGTGCGACAGCGGCGGCAGCATGATGAACACCAGGTTGCCGGTGATTTTGGACTGGATCAGCGACGACGAACTATTGGCAAAGGCGTTCTGCAGCACGCTCATCATCACCAGCCCCGGCACCAGGAAAGCGGTATAGCTGATCTGGTCGTACACCTTCACGCGGTTCTCAAGCACGTGGCCGAAGATCAACAGGTACAGGATCGCGGTGAGCACCGGCGCCGCCACGGTCTGGAAGCTGACCTTCCAGAAACGCAGCACTTCCTTGTAGAGCAGCGTGCGAAAGCCTACCAGCCCTCCCACCGCCATCGGCGCAAGGTGGGTGTTGATGGCGTCCTGCGTGCCGTCGAATTCGGTTGGCATCTTCATGCTGCAGCCTCCACCGCCGTATCCGGCAACGCGCCCGGCATGTGACCTTCGCGCCGCATGATCTGCACGAACACGTCCTCCAGGTCTGCCTTGTTGATTTCCATGTCTTCGATTTCGCAGCCGGCCTCGCGGCAGGCGGCCAGGATCGGTTCCACCGCCGGGTAGCCCGACAGCCGCAGCCGCACCGCGCGTTCGCCCGGGTTGGAGGAAGGCATGCGCAGCGGCTCAAGCGTGGCCGGCAAGGTACCACGGGAAAATGTCAGCGCCAGCTGCAGCCCGGCGAACTGGCTCAGCAGGTTGCTGGTGCGGTCCAGCGCCACCACCTCGCCGAACTTGAGCATGGCGATGCGATCACACAGCGCCTCCGCCTCTTCCAGGTAGTGCGTGGTCAGGATGATGGTGTGGCCCTCGCGATTCAGGCGTGAAATGAACTTCCACAGCGTTTGGCGCAACTCCACGTCAACCCCGGCGGTGGGCTCGTCGAGCACGATGACCGGCGGCCGGTGCACCAGCGCCTGGGCCACCAGCACGCGGCGCTTCATGCCGCCGGAGAGCTGGCGCATGTTGGCGTCGGCCTTGTTGGTGAGATCGAGGTTGGCCATGATCTCGTCGATCCAGTCGTCATTGCGGGTCAGGCCGAAGTAGCCGGACTGCAGGCGCAGCGTCTCGCGCACCGTGAAGAAGGGATCGAAGACCAGTTCCTGCGGCACCACACCCAACATGCGCCGCGCCAGCCGGTAATCGGACACCACGTCGTGGCCGAGCACGCTGACGCTGCCGGAATCGGCACGGTTCAGGCCCGCCAGGATGGAGATCAGCGTGGTCTTGCCTGCACCGTTGGGGCCGAGCAGGCCGAAGAATTCGCCCCGCTCGACGGTGAAGCTGACGCCCTTGAGCGCTTGCAGGTTGCGGTAGCGCTTGCGAACGTCTTTGAGTTCGATGGCTTTCATGGCCGGATACTGTTTGGCAGGCGCGTAGGGCTCTTGTGGGCTCGCACGCCGGCCTCCTTGAAATGGCGGGGACCGCCTGGGTGCTTCGACCGTGTCTTGTCCGTGCCTTATATGCCGGAACGGTCGAACAACCCGGAATTATAGGGGATGCGGGAGCAGTCCCGCTTTGAGCGCGAGGCGTGGCGCGAGCCATCGCCCGGGCATCGCGGTAGCAAGCGCAGATCAGCAGCTTGCCACGGATGCCGGTTCAATGTCGGTGGGAAACGGTGTCTTGCGCGCGCCGCGCGCCCGTGGCGCCCGCCTGGGCGCCGAGTTGCAGCAGGGAATCGACGCCGTACAGCGTGGCCAGCTCAGCCAGCTGGGCCGGTACGCCGACGAACACGAGCGACTGGCCGCGGCTGGCGGCATCGCGCTGCCAGGCCAGCAGCACCGCGACGGCAGCGGAGTCGACCTGGGTCAGCTTGCCGCAGTCCACCTGGGCTTCGCCCTGGGCCAGGCGTGCCAGCCCGTCACGCAGCACGGCGGCGGCGTTGCGGTTGGTCAGCGAGGTGTCGAGCGAAAGCATCTGGCAGCGGTCCGGGGATGCGGGTCTGGAAAAAAGCACTCCCGCAGGTTCGGGAGTGCTCATTGTAGAACACTTCGGCCAGCCATGCTGAGCCTGCCGCTCAGGCAGGCTCGCAGGCTCAGTTCTTGGCGTTGGCGAGCTGGCGGTTGCGGTCCTGCAGCGTCTTGATCACACCGTCCACGCCCTGCTGGCCTACGATGGTGTTGAAGCTACCCTTGTAGGCCTCGGTCAGCCAGGCGCCCAGCACGTTGATGTCGTAGACCTTCCAGCCTTGCGGGGTCTTCTCGAGGCGGTAATCGAGCTGGATCGGCTCGCCCTTGTTGATGACCTGGGTGCGAATGGTGGCATCGGTATCGTCCGGGCTGCCGCGGTACGGACGGAACTGCACGCTCTGGTCGCGAATCTGCGCGATGGCGCCCGAATAGGTGCGGATCAGCAGGGTCTTGAACTCGTCGGTGATCTGCTTTTGCTGCTCGGGCGTGGCCTTGGACCAGTTGCGGCCCATGGCGATCTGCGTGGTCTTCTGGAAATTCGCGTTGGGCAGGATCTTCTGCTCCACCAGCGCCGAGATCTTGCCGATGTTCCCGGCCTGCATGTCCTTGTCCGCCTTGACCGAAGTCATCACGTCGCTGACCACGGCCTTGACCAGCCCGTCGGGCGTGCTGGCATCCTGCGATTGGGCGTGGGCGGCGCCGGAAAAGGCAACCACGGTAAGAAAAGGCAGCAACAGTCGCTTCAGCATATTTCGTCCTTATCAATTCGATAACGCAGGGACACCGAGGTACGGCATCCTAGCGCGTCCCGGCACCAAGGCCGGCAATGGTCATGCGCCGAGTTGGAGTTCGGGCAAGGCCTGGGAGTTCGCGGTGCCGGAGCTTCCGACACCACTTTTTCATACTTTGTTGCACCACTCACAGCGGCGACACGAGCCGCGGCAAAACCCACTCAGCGCAGACGGAAATTGCCGATATTGCCGGGCATCTGCACTGGCGGCGTGGGTAGCGCCTGGTTTTCCTGCGTGGCATCCGGCGGCGGGGTGGTCGGCACGGTATCGTCGCTCTCCGGCGGGTTGCCGTCATAGATCTGGTACTCGCGGCGCTGCAGGTACGCATCGCGCATGAAGGCGTACTTGTCGAGCGCCGCCATCTCGATCAGGCCCGTGGCGCCAAGCAGCGAAGCCCGGGTGTTGACGACACGCACCCCGAACAGCGAGTTGCGCAGCCACACGGGATCGATATACGCCGACGGATCAATCTGGCGGTCGACCAGCATGCCAGCGGTATCGCGCACCGTGCTCGGCCCGAACAGCGGCAGCACCAGGTACGGGCCGGCCGGCACGCCCCATACGCCCAAGGTCTGGCCGAAGTCTTCCTTGTACTTCGGCAAGCCCGCCGGCGTGGCGATGTCGATCAGCCCGCCGATGCCCAGCACGCTGTTGATGGCCACGCGCATGGTGTCTTCCGCGGCGCGGGTGGGCTTGCCCTGGAGCAGGTTGTTGACGGCCGAGTAGACATCGCTGACGTTGGAGAAAGCGTTGTCGATCGCGGTGCGGATCGGCGATGGAACGTAATCTGCGTACACCTGGGCAACCGGGCGCAGCACGGTCCTGTCGACGGCGTCGTTGACCTTGAAGACTTCCCGGTTGAAGGGCTCGATAGGATCCTTCGGGTTGGCGGTCGGGCCAGTGGCGCAACCTGCCGCCAGCCATGCAACCGATGCTGCCAGCAAGCAGTTTCGTCCCACGCGCCAGCGCGCGGCAGCACGCCTGCCGGTCATTTCACCACCCCCGCCGCGCCGCTGGCGGCTCCAGCGGCAGCGCCGCCGGCATTGTTGCCACCCGCCCCGGCATCGGCGGCCTTGTTATACAGGAACTGCCCGATCAGGTTTTCCAGCACCACGGCCGACTGCGTCATGGTGATGCGCGAGCCTTCAGCCAGCATGGCGGTGTCGCCGCCCGCCTCAAGGCCCAGGTACTGCTCCCCGAGCAAGCCCGAGGTCAGGATCTTGGCCGAGGTGTCCTTGGGAAACTGGTAGCGCTTTTCCAGGTTGAGCGTCACGGTCGCCTGGTAGGTCTTGTCGTCGAAGCGGATATCCGCCACGCGGCCCACCACCACGCCGGCGCTCTTGACCGGGGCGCGCGGCTTCAGGCCGCCGATATTATCGAAGCGCGCCTGCACCGAGTAGGTGTCCTGGAACGACAGGGCACTCATGTTGCCGGCCTTGAGCGCCAGGAACAGCAGCGCCACGAAACCCGCCACAACAAACAGCCCAACCCAGAAATCGAGTGTATTTCTTTTCATCTGCGTCTCTTCTTCAAGTACTCCGGCTCCGCCGACCGCACCGGCCAAGTCAGCTGAACATCAGCGCAGTCAGCAGGAAATCCAGCGCCAGCACCGCCAGCGAGGCAATCACCACGGTGCGCGTGGTGGCATGCGATACGCCTTCCGGCGTCGGCTTGGCCTGATAGCCCTGGTACAACGCTATAAACGTCACCGCGACGCCAAAAATGAAGCTCTTTATGACGCCATTGAGCACGTCATTGCGAACATCCACCCCGTTTTGCATCTGCGACCAGAACGCGCCCGCGTCCACGCCGATCATCTGCACCCCGACCACATAGCCACCAAGGATGCCAACGGCGCTGAAAATTGCCGCCAGCACCGGCATGGCAACCACGCCAGCCCAGAAGCGCGGCGCGATCACGCGCTGTAGCGGATTGACCGCCATCATTTCCATGGCGGTGAGTTGCTCACCCGCCTTCATCAGGCCGATCTCGGCGGTCAGTGACGTGCCGGCGCGGCCGGCGAACAGCAGCGCCGTCACCACCGGGCCCAGCTCGCGCACCAGCGACAGCGCCACCAGCAGCCCTAGCGCCTGCTCGGAGCCGTAGCGATTTAGCGTGTAATAACCCTGCAAACCCAGCACGAAGCCGACAAACAGGCCTGAGACCGCAATGATCACCAGCGACAGGTTGCCGACAAAGAAAATCTGGTCGCTCACCAGCCGGAAGCGGCGCAGCAGCGCCGGAGACATCGCCAGTACCGTGAAAAACATGCGCGTGGCATGACCCAGGCCGCTGACCGACTGCCGCACCGCGGAGCCGATGCTCGTGAAAAATCCCATCATCGTCCCGCCCCGCTCACGAAGTCCTCGGCCAGCGACGGCCCCGGATAATGGAACGGGACCGGGCCGTCAGGCTCGGCATGGACGAACTGGTGCACGAAGGGATCCGTCGAGGCACGCAGGGCCTCGGGCTCGCCTTCGGCGGCAATGCGGCCATTGGCAATGAAATAGACGTAGTCGGCGATGAGAAAGGTCTCGTTGACGTC
Organism: Cupriavidus sp. GW821-FHT02F09; assembly: GCF_059421605.1. Classification (NCBI taxonomy): domain Bacteria; kingdom Pseudomonadati; phylum Pseudomonadota; class Betaproteobacteria; order Burkholderiales; family Burkholderiaceae; genus Cupriavidus; species Cupriavidus sp. GW821-FHT02F09. Next base: position 62,009 of record NZ_JBWKVH010000025.1, on the reverse strand, counting down.
ATGCGACACGATGATGGTAGTGGCCCCCAGCGCGTCGTTCAGGCTGCGGATCAGTCGCGCGGTCAGGCCCAGCGAGATCGGGTCGAGGCCGGCAAAAGGCTCGTCGTACATCAGCAGGGCTGGATCGAGCGCGATCGCACGGGCCAGTGCCACCCGGCGCGCCATGCCGCCGGAGATCTCCGACGGCATCAGCTCGCGCGCGCCGCGCAGGCCGACGGCGTTGAGCTTCATCAGCACCAGGTCGCGGATCATCGACTCGGGCAAGTCGGTATGTTCGCGCAACGGGAAGGCAACGTTGTCGAACACGGAGAGATCGGTGAACAAAGCACCAAACTGGAACAGCATGCCCATCTGCCGCCGCACTGCGTACAGGTCATTGCGGTCCAGGGTCGGGATATTGGCGCCGTTGAAGAGCACCTGGCCGCTCTGCGGCCTGACCTGGCCGCCGATCAGGCGCATCACGGTGGTCTTTCCGCAGCCGGAGCCGCCCATGACGGCCACCACCTTGCCACGCGGGAAGCGCATGCTAAGGCCCGACAGGATTGGCTTGCCGCCCGCCGCATAGGCGAAATCGACAGATTTGAGCTCGACGAGGTTTGAGGCGGAATCGGTCACGTTGGCACCGTGTTAGGCAGTCCGCCATTATAAGGGCTACTACCTAGCGCTGCCCGAGGCAGTGTGGCGCAATCCACATCCACTCAACGCAAATAATTGTTTCATCACATTTGAGTTGCGGACTTCGGTCATCTCTGCCAAAAGGCGAAGCTTAGGGTTCAGTGGGCCCGCCAGTTTGCCGCAAGATGACCTGCCACTGGATCGACTCCGACCGGATCGCCGTCGCAAAGGCTTCCGGCGAATCGCGCAACGGCGTCAGGCCCGCCGCCAGCAGGCGATCCCGCACCTCGCGCTCACCCATGACGCCATCCAGCTCGCTGGCGATCCGCGCCACGATGGCATGCGGGGTCTTGGCCGGGGCAATGACGCCGTACCAGGCTCCCGCGCCATAGCCATCCACCCCCGACTCCTGCAGCGTGGGCACCGTGGGCGCCAGTTGCGAACGCGCCACACCAGTCACGCCGAGCAGGCGCAAATTGCCGCTCTTGACCTGGGCCTGCACGGAAGCAAACGCGCAGAAGCAAGCGCTGACGCGCCCGGCCAGCATCTCCTGCACCACCGCCGCCTCGCCCTTGGCCGTAACCAGCGGCACCCCGTTCGGCACACCATGCACAGCGTATTGGGCATAAAGGTGCGAGGGGCTGCCGGCCTGGCCGGAACCGTAGCTGTAGGATCCCGGACTGGCATTAACCGCAGCGAGCCATTGCTGCGGCGTGCGCATCGGCAGGCGCGCATCGATCACCAGGAACAGCGGCATGGTCGCGACCCGCGCTACAGGCGTGAAGTCGCGCACTACGTCATAAGGCACCGGCTCCAGGCCCGGCTGGATCAGCATGGTGGCCTGGTGGAACAGCAGGGTATGCCCGTCGGAACTGGCCTTGGCCACCACGTCTCCCGCCGTGGTGCCGCCCGCACCGGGCCGGTTGTCGACGTCGACCGGCACGCCGAGGCGTACCGTCAGGCGCTCGGCCAGCAGGCGCGCCACGGCATCCGGCACGCTGCCGGCCGGAAAAGGCACGATCAGGCGAATGGGGCGGACGGGAAACGATATCGGGCGCGCAAACGCTGCCGGCGCCGGGGTAGCCGGCACGGAGGCCGGCCGGGCCAGGCCGGGCCCGCTCGCGGCAAGCAGCAGGGCAGCAAGGAACAGCGGATGCCAGGCGTGCAGAAACAACTGCAGACAAGCCGGCATGGCAGCGGGGTGAAGCAACTTCGCCTTACCTCGCCAAAGCCGCGAAACAATGCGCACTTCGGACATCAATTCCTCCGGGCCACTGGCATCGCCGTGGCGTCTTGATCGGCTGAAAAGGGATTAGCGAGGCAGTCTTTATTTTCTTTGTTTTAATTGTCAGGTCATTCTACGAAGAATGCCCAAAACCGCACAGACCACGTTAACCATAGCCGGGACAACCCTGTGAGCATGGCTGGGCGCGGATCTCCGGGCATCCACGGCGCCTGTGCTTCGACGCCGCCTATAATCGCCCGTCATGCGTGAATACACTCCTCGGCCCATGCTGGCCACCGACCTGCCCGCCGTGCTGGAAATTCAGGCCCAGTGCTATCGCGGCATGCTGCTCGAGTCCGCCGCAGCCCTCGGCAGCCGCCTGGCGCTGTCGCCCGCCACTTGCTGGGTGGCCGCCGGCCGGGACGGCGAGCTGGCAGCCTATCTGTTTACCCACATGTGGCCCCAGGACAGCCTGCCGGCACTCGACGAGGTACTGGAGCGGCATTGGGAACGCGATGGTAAGCCGGCCAGCACCCTGACCTGGTTCGTGCACGATATGGCGGTAGCACCCGCGGGCCAGGGCCGCGGCCTGGCGCCAACGCTCTACGCCGCGGCCCGCGCGGCCGCGCTCGCTGCCGGATTGCGCTCGTCGCGGCTGGTCGCCGTGCAATCGGCTGCGGCATGGTGGCGCAGACTCGGGTACGAGAATCTGACGCCTCCCAGCGCTGCCGTGTCCGCCAAACTGTCGGCTTACGGCGACGATGCCGTGCTGATGGGCCGTACGCTGCAGCCAGGCTGAGCGCACCCATGAAAAAACCCGCCCGGCTTGCGCGGGGCGGGTCTTGTGGCGCGAGCAACGCGTCACGGCATCAGCAAAGCCATGGCGCAGATCAGCGCGGCAGCTCGGAATGCCCCATCAGGAAGGCATCGACCGAACGCGCGGCCTGGCGGCCTTCGCGGATCGCCCACACCACCAGCGACTGGCCGCGGCGCACGTCGCCAGCGGCGAACACCTTGGGCACGTTGGTGTGATACGCACGATCGCCTTCGGTGCTGGCACGGGCGTTCTTGCGCGCATCGGTATCCACGCCAAAAGCGGAGAGCAGCGAGCCCACCGGGTTGGTGAAGCCCATGGCCAGCAGCACGAGATCCGCCTTGAGGATGAACTCGCTGTCCGGCACTTCCTGCATCTTGCCGTCCTTCCATTCGACGCGGCAGGCCTTGAGCGCGGTGATTTTGCCGTTCTCGCCAATGAACTCCTTGGTGGCGACCGACCAGTCGCGGTTGCAACCTTCGTCGTGCGAGGACGAGGTGCGCAGCTTGATCGGCCAGTACGGCCACACCAGCGCCTTGTTCTCTTCTTCCGGCGGCTGCGGCAGCAGCTCGAACTGAATGATCGATTCCGCGCCGTGGCGGTTCGACGTACCCACGCAGTCGGAGCCGGTATCGCCGCCACCGATCACGATCACGTGCTTGCCATCGGCGCGCAGCGCGTTGGGCTCGTCGCCGGCCACTTCCTTGTTCTGCGGGATCAGGAATTCCAGCGCGTAATGGATACCGTCGAGATCGCGCCCCGGGACCGGCAGGTCGCGCGGCACTTCCGAGCCACCCGCCAGCACCACGGCGTCGAACTGGTCCTGCAGGGCCTGCGCCGAGATGGTCTCACGCGCATAGTTCTTGATGCCGGCCGGCAGTTCGCCGTCGGTCACCATCACGCCGGCACGGAAGGTCACGCCTTCGGCCTGCATCTGTTCCATGCGGCGGTCGATCAGCCACTTCTCAAGCTTGAAGTCGGGGATGCCATAGCGCAGCAGGCCACCGATGCGGTCGTTCTTCTCGAACACGGTCACATCATGGCCGGCGCGCGCCAGTTGCTGGGCGACGGCCATGCCGGCAGGGCCGGAGCCAACCACGGCAACGGTCTTGCCGGTCTTGTGCTTGGGCGGCTGCGGGGCAACCCAGCCTTCTTCCCAGGCCTTGTCGATGATGGCGTGCTCGATCGACTTGATGCCGACCGGTGCTTCGTTGATGCCCAGCGTGCAGGCAGCTTCGCACGGTGCCGGGCAGATGCGGCCCGTGAACTCGGGAAAGTTGTTGGTCTGGTGCAGCACCTCGATCGCCGACTTCCAGTCCTGGCGATACACCAGGTCGTTGAAGTCGGGGATGATGTTGTTGACCGGGCAGCCGTTGTTGCAGAACGGGATGCCGCAGTCCATGCAGCGCGCGCCCTGGATCTTCGCTTCGCTGTCGGACAGCGCGAATACGAATTCCTTGTAGTGCTTCACGCGCTTGGTTACGGGCTCGTAACCTTCGTTCTGGCGCGGAAATTCGAGAAAGCCAGTCGCCTTACCCATGTTGCGTCCTTGGTCATGCTGAGCGGCACCGGCGCATGCGCCGGCCCCGCTGTGAGGTCAGTATCTTGTGAGGCCGGCGCGAATCCGCGACAGCGCTCATGCTTGGTCGGGCTCGCTGCCCTGCCCTTGGGGCTCAGGCGGCGATGGCTTCCCGGTCGCTGTCTTTCGCTTCCTGCTCCTTGGCGTACATCTCGCCCAGTGCGCGCTTGTACTCGGTCGGGAAGACCTTGACGAACTTGCGGCGTGCCGTGGTCCAGTCGGCCAGCAATGCTTTGGCGCGCTCTGAGCCCGTGAAGCGGAAATGCTGCTCGATCAAGCCCTTGAGGATGATTTCGTCAAGCTGGCGCTGCCCGCCCATCTTGTGCCAGGAAGCGGGCGACTGGCCCTTCTCCTGGTCGGCCGCGGCCAGCACCGTTTCCAGTGCCACCATCGAGGTGTTGCAGCGCTTGTCGAACAGGCCGTCCTCGTCATAGACATAGGCCATGCCGCCCGACATGCCGGCCGCGAAGTTGCGCCCGGTGCCGCCCAGCACCACCACGGTGCCGCCGGTCATGTACTCGCAGCCATGGTCGCCCGTGCCTTCCACCACCGCGGCCGCGCCGGAGTTGCGCACCGCGAAGCGCTCACCCGCCACGCCATTGAAGAAGGCCTCGCCGGCAATCGCGCCGTACAGCACGGTGTTGCCCACGATGATGTTGCGTGTCGGGTCGCCGCGGAACTCATGCGGAGCGCGCACGATCACGCGGCCGCCGGACAGGCCCTTACCCACGTAGTCGTTGCCGTCGCCCACCAGGTCCAGCGTGACGCCGTGCGCCAGGAACGCGCCGAAGGACTGGCCGGCGGTGCCTTGCAACTGGATGTGGATGGTGTCGTCAGGCAGGCCTTCATGGCCGTACTGCTTGGCCACCACGCCCGAGAGCATCGCACCGACGGTACGGTTGACGTTCTTCACCGGCTGGATGAACGACACGCGCTCACCCTTGTCGATGGCCAGGCGAGCCTTGGCGATCAGCACGTGGTCCAGCGCCTTGCCGGCTTCCAGCGACAGGCCGTGGTCCTGCACGTCGGTATGGAAGCGCGGCACCTCGGCGGGGAACGGTGCCTGGTAGAACACGCGGGTGAAATCAAGGCCGCGCGCCTTCCAGTGCTCGATGCCGGGCTTGGTGTCGAGCAGATCGGCGCGGCCGATCAGCTCGTCGAACGTGCGGATGCCCAGTTGCGCCATGATCTCGCGGGCTTCTTCGGCGATGAAGAAGAAGAAGTTCACCACGTGCTCTGGCTTGCCCTGGAATTTCGCGCGCAGCGCCGGATCCTGCGTCGCCACGCCCACCGGGCAGGTGTTCAGGTGGCACTTGCGCATCATGATGCAGCCTTCGGCCACCAGCGGTGCGGTAGCGAAGCCGAACTCGTCGGCGCCCAGCAGCGCGCCGATGACGACGTCGCGGCCGGTCTTCATCTGGCCGTCGGCCTGCACGCGGATACGGTTGCGCAAGCCGTTGAGCATCAGCGTCTGCTGCGTCTCGGCCAGGCCCAGCTCCCACGGCGTGCCGGCGTGCTTGATCGACGACAGCGGCGATGCGCCGGTGCCGCCGTCATGGCCGGCGATCACCACGTGATCGGCCTTGGCCTTGGCCACGCCCGCGGCCACAGTGCCCACGCCCACTTCGGACACGAGCTTGACCGAGATATCGGAGGCCGGATTGACGTTCTTCAGGTCGTGGATCAGCTGCGCCAGATCTTCGATCGAGTAGATGTCATGGTGTGGAGGCGGCGAGATCAGGCCCACACCCGGCACCGAGTAACGCAGCTTGCCGATGTAGTCCGAGACCTTGTGGCCGGGCAGCTGGCCACCTTCGCCGGGCTTGGCGCCCTGTGCCATCTTGATCTGGATCTGGTCGGCGGACGCCAGGTATTCGGCGGTCACGCCGAAACGGCCCGAGGCCACCTGCTTGATCTTCGAGCGCAGCGAGTCGCCAGCCTGCAGTTCCTGGTCGCGCACCACGGCTTCGGTGCCCAGCAGGCCCTGCAGCGTGTCGCCTTGCTTGATGGGGATGCCGCGCAGCTCGTTGCGGTAGCGGTTCGCGTCCTCGCCGCCTTCACCGGTGTTGGACTTGCCGCCGATGCGGTTCATCGCGACGGCCAGCGTGGCGTGGGCTTCGGTGGAAATCGAGCCCAGCGACATGGCGCCGGTGGCAAAGCGCTTGACGATCTCCTTGGCCGGTTCCACTTCTTCCAGCGCAATGGCGCGGGTCGGATCGACCTTGAACTCGAACAGGCCGCGCAGCGTCATGTGACGGCGGCTCTGGTCGTTGATGATGTTGGCGTATTCCTTGTACGTCTGGTACGCGCCCTTGCCGTCGTCGGCGCGCACGGCGTGCTGCAGCTTGGCCACCGAGTCCGGGGTCCACATATGCGCTTCGCCGCGAACGCGGTAAGCGTACTCGCCGCCAGTATCCAGCATGTTGTCCAGCACCGGGTTGTCGCCGAAGGCGTCCTGGTGCAGGCGCAGCGCTTCCTCGGCCACCTCGAAGATGCCGATGCCTTCGACATTCGTTGCGGTGCCATGGAAGTACTTCTGCACCAGCTCGCGCGACAAGCCAATGGCTTCAAAGATCTGCGCACCGGTGTACGACATGTAGGTGGAGATGCCCATCTTGGACATCACCTTCTGCAGGCCCTTGCCGATCGCCTTGACGAAGTTCTTGACCGCCTTCTCGGGCGACAGGTCGCCGGACAGGCCTTGTGCCATGTCGGCCAGCGTTTCCATCGCCAGGTACGGGTGCACGGCTTCGGCGCCGTAGCCGGCCAGCAGCGCGAAGTGATGCACCTCGCGCGCCGTGCCGGTTTCCACCACCAGGCCGGCCGAGGTACGCAGGCCCTTGTCCACCAGGTGGTGGTGGATGGCGGACGTTGCCAGCAGCGCGGGGATGGCCACGTGCTCCGCATCGACGCGGCGGTCCGACACGATCAGGATGTTGTAGCCCGAGCGCACGGCATCCACGGCTTCCGCGCACAGCGAGGCCAGGCGGGCTTCGATGCCTTCCTTGCCCCATGCCTGCGGGTAGCAGATGTTCAGTTCATACGAACGGAACTTACCGCCGGTGTAGTGCTCGATATTGCGGATCTTGGCGATGTCCTTGAAGTCCAGCACGGGCTGGGACACTTCGAGGCGCATCGGCGGGTTGATGTTGTTCAGCTCGAGCAGGTTGGGCTTGGGTCCGATGAAGGACACCAGCGACATCACCATGTTCTCGCGGATCGGGTCGATCGGCGGGTTGGTGACCTGGGCGAACAGCTGCTTGAAGTAGTGGTACAGCGTCTTGTTCTTGGACGACAGCACGGCCAGCGGGCTGTCATTGCCCATCGAGCCGGTGGCTTCCTCGCCGGCCAGCGCCATCGGTGCCATCAGGAACTTGACGTCTTCCTGCGTATAGCCGAAGGCTTGCTGGCGATCCAGCAGGCGTGCGTCCGGCTTCTTCTCGGCAGCCACGTCCTCGGGCTTGGCATCCAGCTCGTCGAGCTTGATGCGCACGGCGTCGATCCAGCTCTTGTAGGGCTTGGCGTTGGCCAGGTTGTCCTTGAGTTCCTTGTCGTCGATGATGCGGCCTTGCTCCATGTCGATCAGGAACATCTTGCCCGGCTGGAGGCGCCATTTCTGCACGATGCGCGACTCGGGGAACGGCAGCACGCCGGCTTCCGAAGCCAGCACCACGATGTCGTCCTCGGTCACGTAGAAACGTGCCGGGCGCAGGCCGTTACGGTCCAGCGTGGCGCCGATCTGGCGGCCATCGGTGAAGCAGATCGCGGCGGGGCCGTCCCACGGCTCCATCATGGCGGCGTGGTATTCGTAGAAGGCACGGCGGTTGTCGTCCATCATGGTGTGCTGTTCCCAGGCTTCCGGGATCATCATCATCATCGCGTGGACGAGCGGGTAGCCCGCCATCGTCAACAGTTCGAGGCAGTTGTCGAACGATGCGGTATCCGACTGGCCGGGGTAGATCAGCGGCCACAGCTTGGGCAGGTCGTCGCCCAGCACCGGCGACGAGATCGCGCCGGTCCGTGCGTTGACCCAGTTCACGTTGCCCTTGACCGTGTTGATTTCGCCGTTGTGGGCGACCATGCGGTACGGGTGGGCCAGTTCCCAGGCCGGGAAGGTGTTGGTGGAGAAGCGCTGGTGCACCAGGGCCAGGGCCGAGACGGCGCGCGGGTCCTGCAGGTCCAGGTAGTACTCGCCGACTTGCGTTGCCAGCAGCAGGCCCTTGTACACGACCGTGCGCGCCGACATCGACGGCACGAAGTATTCCTTGCCGTGCTTGAGCTTGAGCGCCTGGATGGCGTGGCTGGCGGTCTTGCGGATCACGTAGAGCTTACGTTCCAGCGCGTCCGTGGTCATGATGTCGCGGCCGCGACCAATGAAGATCTGGCGGATCACCGGCTCGGTGGTGCGCACCGTCGGCGACATCGGCATGGCGGCGTCCACCGGCACATCGCGCCAGCCCAGCACGACCTGGCCTTCCAGGCGCACGGTGCGCTCGAGCTCTTGCTCGCAGGCCAGGCGGGAGGCGTGCTCCTTCGGCAGGAAGATCATGCCCACGCCGTACTCGCCGGACGGCGGCAGGGTCACGCCCTGCTTGGCCATGTCTTCGCGATAGAACTGGTCCGGGATCTGGATCAGGATACCGGCACCGTCGCCCATCAGCGCATCGGCGCCGACCGCGCCGCGGTGATCCAGGTTTTCCAGGATCTTCAGGCCTTGCTGGACGATCTCGTGGCTCTTCTTGCCCTTGATATGAGCAACCATGCCGACGCCGCAGGCGTCTTTTTCATTGGCGGGGTCGTACATGCCCTGGGCTTGCGGACGCGAGGCAGGCGCGTGCGCGGCGGCGGCAGACTCTGCGGCCTGCGCTTGGGCCATCGTTTGCTTTGATTGGGATTGCGATTGGTCCACGGGCTTGATTCCGGTGAGGGCTGCGAGCCAGCAAGGCAGACCGGAACGGGGACCGCACTCTTCCACCGGGGCCGGTTGAAAACCGGGGACGGGGAACCAGAGAGACAGCGGGGCCGCAGCGGCGTACACAGGCGTGACGCGCCGCACAATGAATGTGGGTGGAGGAACTATAAAAGAATCGTACGCGTCCCGCAAAATTTTTAAATGGGGTCAGATCATAATAAGCCTCGCACCACAACGGGGATGGTCTTTATTTGGGGACAGATAAAGAATGGTGCATCGCGGGATGTGCATTATTGATCTCGCCGCGATCGAGGGCGCAGCGCTTCACAGGCCCGCCCCGAGGCTAGACCGCGTCCGGCTCGGACTCCCTGTCCATTGCGGACCGGCCCGCCGGGCGGCCCTTGGGCAACGGCTGCACGCGCCGCCCGCCCTGTCGCTCCAGCTGTGCAAGGAAGGCCGCGTCACCCAGAGGCCAGCCGCTATGCGCGTGGCTGCGAAGCGTGGCCAGGGTCATCGACGACAGCCCCTCGGCGGTGACGGCACGGTAATTGGATTGGCGCTCGAACGGCGTATTGCCCAGCGCCCAGTACGCAGAGTGATCGCTCACAAAGGGGCTGGCCTCAATGCCGGCGTGATGGCGATAGCTGCTCCAGCGATCCCCTTCGGCCGAAATCACCTCGCCGGCACGCACGGCGTTGCCCTCCACGTACTGCATGGCTGGCAGCATCCAGGCAGCGGGATCGAACACCGCCGAGCGAAAGCGGCCATCCCAAAGCGTGCCGGTACGGTCCGCCACCCGGTTGAAATAGCGCGCGTAGCGGCGCCCTACCGCTTGCATGGTGAGGCTGAGCGAATCGGCATGCCTGGGGGTTGCCACGAGGTGAACATGATTCGGCCGCAAGGCGTAGGCGTGGATCGCCAAGTCGTGCTCCCGCGCGGCCATGCGCAGGCAGTCCAGGTAGTGGAGGTAGTCGTCGGTGCCAAGGAAGACGGGCTGACGATTGTTGCCGCGTTGCAACACCAGTGCCGGCAGCGAAGCCGGAGAGAAACGAGGAAGTCGGGCCATGATGGGCGAAGGGAATCGGCGATAGGTGCTTGCCGCTCGGATGGCTTAAACGGAAGCGATGCCCGATGATAGCGTAGCCGCAGCCTGATCCGTCCCCAATTTTCCCGCTGGCCGCGCTGGCCTAACTGCCTTCGTCGACAGCAAAAATGCGGCGGTGCTCCCGGATCGCATAGCGGTCGGTCATGCCGGCGATGTAGTGCGAGATCAGCCGGGACGGGTCACGGCCTTGCCCCGCCTGATACTGCGGCGGCAGCAGGCGCGGATCCGCCATGAAGACATCGAACAGGTCGGTGATGATGCGCTGGGCCTTGGAGGACATACGCATCACCAGGTAATGGCGATAGAGATGGCGGAACAGGAAACGCTTGAGCGCCGCCGCTTCCTCGCGCACCGGCGCGCTGAAGGCCACCAGCGGGCCTGCAGCCCGCACGGCCTCGATGTTGCGCGGATTGGCGGCGGCAATGTTCTGGCTGGTGGTTTCGATCAGGTCGACGATCAGCGTGTTGATCATCCGGCGCACGGTTTCGTTGATCACGCGCCGCCCGTTGATACCGGGAAATGCCGCCATCGCCTCGGCGCGGTGGCGCCCCCACATCGGCACTTCGTCCATCTGCTCAAGCGTGAGCAGCCCCGAGCGCAGGCCGTCGTCGATATCGTGGTTGTTGTAGGCGATCTCGTCGGCAAGGTTGGCCAGCTGGGCCTCCAGCGAGGGCTGCGTTCCCTCCAGAAAACGCCGGCCCAGTTCGCCAAGCGCAGAGGCATTGACGCGCGAGCAATGCTTGAGCACGCCCTCACGGGTCTCGAACGTCAGGTTGAGCCCGTTGAAGCCGCCATAGCGCTCCTCCAGCTCATCCACCACCAGCAGGCTCTGCAGGTTGTGCTCGAAGCCGCCGTGGTTCTTCATGCAGTTGTTCAGCGCATCCTGGCCGGCATGGCCGAAGGGCGTGTGCCCAAGATCGTGCGCCAGCGAAATGGCTTCGACCAGGTCCTCGTTCAGGCGCAGGTTGCGGGCGATGGAGCGGGCGATCTGCGCCACTTCCAGGCTATGGGTGAGCCGGGTGCGGAACAGGTCACCTTCATGATTGACGAAGACCTGGGTCTTGTACTCGAGCCGCCGGAAGGCCGTGCTGTGGATGACGCGGTCGCGGTCGCGCTGGAATTCCGTGCGCGAGGACGAGGGCGGTTCGGCATGCACCCGCCCAAGTGTCTGCGCGGAGCGGGCGGCATAGGGAGCGAGATGGCTTTCGAGGTCGGTCATGCGGCAATCCGGTCAGGCGTGCGGCCGGGTGGCGGTGCGCCGCCCGGCTGGCGTTGCAAGGCACAACCGATCACGTCAGGCGACCGGCGCCTCGGTAGGCGGCCTGAGCACCGCGTGCTGCAAGGTAGCGCGCAGGTCAGGGTCTGGCACAGTGGTGATGAAGGCTTCGCCCAGCTTCCTGAGCAGGATGAACTTGATGCTGCCGGCTTCTGCCTTCTTGTCCACTTTCATCAGTTCAATGTAGCGGTCGGTGCCCAGTTCCGGCGCGACCACCGGCAGCATGGCGGCGCGGATAAGGTGCACCACGCGCGCGCGCGTTTCGGTGTCGATGAAGCCGAGCCGGTGCGACAGGTCCGCCGCCATCACCATCCCGCAACCTACGGCCTCGCCGTGCAGCCACTCGCCGTAGCCCATGCCTGCCTCGATCGCGTGGCCGAAGGTGTGGCCAAAATTAAGCATGGCGCGCAGGCCGCCCTCGCGCTCGTCCTGGGCCACCACCGCGGCCTTGATCTCGCAGGAGCGCTTGACCGCCAGCGCCATGATGTCCGGGTCGCAGGCGTTGAGCGCGCGGATATTGCGCTCGATCCAGCCGAAATACCCGGCGTCGGCCATGGCGCCGTGCTTGATCACCTCGGCCAGGCCCGCCGCGAGTTCGCGCTCCGGCAGCGTGCGCAGGGTGTCGATGTCGGCAATCACCGCATTGGGCTGGTGGAAGGCGCCGATCATGTTCTTGCCGAGCGGGTGATTGATGCCGGTCTTGCCGCCCACCGACGAATCCACCTGCGAGAGCAGGGTCGTGGGCACCTGCACGAACGGCACGCCGCGCATGTAGCAGGCAGCGGCGAACCCGGTCATGTCGCCCACCACGCCGCCGCCCAGGGCGATCAGCGTGGTCTTGCGGTCGGCGCCCGCGCTGAGCAGCGCGTCGAAGATCAGGTTGAGTGTTTCCCACTGCTTGAAGGCTTCGCCGTCGGGCAAGGTCACGGTGCGCACGGTCTTGCCGAGCGCCGCCAGGCTAGCCTGGACGCGGGCGGCGTACAGCGGCCCTACGGTCTCATTGGTGACGATGACGGCATGCTGGCCACGCACATGGGGGCGGAACAACTCAGTCTGGTCGAGCAGGCCGGTGCCGATATGGATGGGGTAGCTGCGCTCCCCAAGGCTGACTTCAAGGGTGATCATTGTGATTCTGGTCCTGCGCCGGGAGGTTGTCCGCGCACTCGCCGTCGGCCCCTTCGGGCTCTTCGGCGGCAACGGTGAAACCGGCCATTTCAAGTTGCATCAACACCATATTAGCAAGCTGCGCTACCGAAGGCTTGCCGGTTTCGATGATGAAATCCGCCACCTCGCGGTAAAGCGGGTCACGCTCGCCATAGAGCGTTTCCAGCCGTCCCTTGGGGTCTTCGGTCTGCAGCAGCGGGCGATTGCGGTCGTGGCGGGTGCGCAGCCACAGGTCGTGCGGGCTGGCGCGCAGGTAGACCACGGTGCCGCGCGCCTTCAGGTGCGCGCGATTCTCCGGGCGCAGCACGGCGCCGCCGCCGGTGGCCAGCACGATGCCGCGGCGCTGGGTCAGCTCGTCGATCGCCTGCGCCTCGCGGTCGCGAAAGCCCGCTTCGCCCTCGTGCTCGAAGATGATCGGGATACGCACGCCGCAACGCGCCTCGAGTTCATGATCCGAATCGAAGAACGGGTAATTCAGGCGCCGGGCCACGGTGCGGCCGACGGTGGTCTTGCCGGCACCCATCAGGCCGACAAAGAAAAGGTTCGGGCGGGTGACTGTCACTGGCGTGTCGGGCGGGAGCCGGGTCTCTGGCCGGCCCTCGCGGTGGAAAACTGCATCATCTTCTTATGTTGGGACGATCCGGGCAAGTGGCGAGGCGCAATCGGCACAAGGCAACCCGCCTCGCGACACGCCTTGCGCGCCTGCCACATGCACCCTCGCCCAATCTCTCTAGCCCGCCTGGACAATAAAAAAAGCCGCATCGGAACGATGCGGCCTGTCAGTCTACTGCATCCGGCTCGAGCGGGCGCTATTTCAGTGACACGCTGTCGTTGAGCACGCGCGGTGTCAGGAACACCAGCAGCTCGGTCCGGTTGTTGACCTTGGCGTTGTCCTTGAACAGGTTGCCGAGGATCGGGATATCCCCCAGCAGTGGCACCTTGTTCACATTGGTGGACTCGGTCTGGCTATAGATGCCGCCAATCACCACCGTGCCACCGTTCTCCACCAGCACCTGCGTCTGCACGTGCTTGGTGTCGATGGCGAAACCCGAGGTAGTCTGGATGCCCACGCTGTCCTTGTTGACGTCGACATCCAGCAGCACATTGCCTTCCGGCGTGATCTGCGGCGTGACTTCCAGCTTCAGGTTGGCCTTGCGGAACTGCACCGAGGTGGCGCCACTGGAGGTGGCGGCCTGGTAGGGCAACTCCGTGCCTTGCTCGATCAGCGCCTTGATATTGTTGGCGGTGACCACGCGCGGGCTGGAGATGATCTTGCCCCGCCCGTCCGCTTCCAGCGCGGACAGTTCGAGCGCCAGGAAACGGCCGGCCGCGTTGTTGAACAGGCTGACCGCGACCGAGCCCGGGTTGACCCCGTTGATCGCCGCCGCCGGCAGGCTAAGCGCCGGGCCGTTGTCCCAGGTGGCGTTCTGAGTCACCGGGCTTACCACATTGGTGTAGGTGTTGCCGTAGCCGGCGCCGGCCGTCTTGGAGGCAAAGCCCAGCTTCACGCCGAGGTTGCGGCTGAAGGTATCGTTGGCCTCGACGATGCGCGCCTCGATGATGACCTGGCGCACCGGGATGTCGATCTTGCCGAGGAAGCCCTGCACCTCTTCCAGCTTGGTCGCGATATCGGACACGAACAGCTGGTTGGTACGGGGATCGGCCGTCAGCGAACCGCGCTTGGACAGCATGCGGGTGCTGCCCGTCGTGCCGGCCAGGCCGCCCACCGCGCCAATCGGAGCGACACTGCCCAGCGCGCCCGCGCCGCCGGTGGTACCCGCCGCGGCCAGCCCGAGCAGCATGCGCCGCACGTCTTCGGCACGCTGGTAGTTGAGCTGGAACACCTGGCTGCGAATCGGCTCAAGGTCATTGATCTGCTGCTGTGATTCGAGCTCGAGCTTTTCCTTGGTGGCCAGCTCGGCCTTGGGCGCCACCCACAGCACATTGCCGTTGCGGCGCGAGGCCAGTCCCTTGGCATCGAGCACGATCCGCAGCGCCTGGTCCCAGGGCACATCCTTCAGGCGCAGCGTCAGGTTGCCCTGCACGCTTTCGCTGGTGATGATGTTGAGGTTGGTGAAATCGGCAAACACCTGCAGCAGCGAGCGGATGTCGATGTTCTGGAAGTTCAGCGAGAGCCGCTCGCCACGGAAGCCTGCCCCGCTGATCAGCTTGGCCGGATCTTCCTTGACCGGGCGCACCTCCACCACGAACTGCGTATCGGTCTGGTAGGAGCTGTACTCCCAGTTGCCGCGCGGCTCGATGGTCAGGCGGGTGCTGCCGTTGTTGTCGCTCGCGCGCATGCCCTGCACCGGCGTGCCGAAATCCGTCACGTCAAAGCGCCTACGCATGCCGTCGGGCAGCGATGTATTGAGGAAATCGACCACCACGTTCTGGCCCTGCTGCGCAATATTGATGCCGGAGTCGCGCGAGGAAAGATCCACCACGATGCGGCCAGCGCCATCCTGGCCACGGCGGAAATCGATATTGCGCACGGTCGGCCGCATCGCGGGCACTGCCGGCGCCTGCGCCGAGCTGGGGGCGAACGTCGGCACAGCCGCACGGGCAGTCGGGGCGACATTGTCGAGCAGCACCACGAACAGGTTGCCGCGCACCTCGGTGCGGTAGCTGGCCACGCGGGTCAGGTCGAGGATCACACGGGTGCGATCGCCGATCTGGACCACATTGGCGCTCTTGAGCAGCTTGCCGCCGAAGTCATATTGCGCCCGCCCGGCCGCGAAGCCGGTATCGAGAAAGTCGATGGCGAGCTTGGGCGGATTCTGCGTGGTGAAGTCGGCCGGCTTTTGCGCCGGCGGCCCCTGCATCTCGACCGTGAATACGGTCTGCTCGCCCACCGTGGTGGCATCGACGCGCTTGATGGCGTTGCCCGGCGTCGGTTGCGCCAGTGCCGCCGGCGCGGCCAATACCAGCGTCATCATTGCGGCGCCCGCAAGCGCCCGGTACCAGCGACCCATGATCATGCCGACCCCTCCAGCTTCAGGCTGGTCATTTTCTCTTTCCACTCGGCTACCCCTTCCCGGACCAATTCGCGCAACACGATCTCCTGATCGTTGATGCGGACCACCCGGCCGTAGTTCTGGCCGAGATACTGCCCCACCTTGACGTGGTGGATCTTGTTATCTACCTGCACGACGCCGTAGGTCTCGCCGCTCTTCTTCATGGCGCCCAGCATCTTGAAGTTCTCCAGTGGGAAATCCTCCAGCGGCTCGCGCCGGCGGCCGGATTCCGGCGACTCGGACAGGACCCGGTTCAGGTCGCCGATCTTGTTCTGGGCAAAGGGCTCGGGCGCGCTGCGGCCCGCGTAGTCGCGCGGCACGTAGGGCTTGGGCTCGGGCAGCGGCGCCGGCGGCGGCGCCTTGGCAGCCTGGGCTTGCGCCATCCACTGGCGCAGGCCGTCTTCCTCGCTGCCCCCGCAGGCTGCCAACAGCGCGGCGCCGATCAGCGCGCAAGCGCAGGCACGCAGGCGCGAAGCCTGGATCGCTGGCATCATTTCTTTGCTCCCGCGGCCGTCTTGGCCGCCGCGGCTTCCGCCTTGCGCTGCGCCGCCTGTTCATCAGGGTCCAGCGCGCGGTAGGCCATGGCCGTGGCTTCCATCGTCAGCCCGCCATCCTTGCCGGTGGTGAACTGCAGCCCCTGCATCGAGACGATGCGCGAGAGCGCAGCAACATCGGCGTTGAACTGGGCCACGTCGTGGTAGCGGCCGGTAACCTTCAGGTTGACCGGGATCTCGGCAAAGTAAGGCTTGATCACGGCGGCTTGCGGCTTGAACAACTCGAACTGCAGGCCGCGCGCCACGCCAGCGTGATTGACATCGGCCAGCAGCGCGTCCATCTCGGTCTTGTTGGGCAACTGGCGCTCGACAAGCGCCACGCGCTGCTCCACTTCCGCCTTTTGCTTGCGCAGCGCATCCAGGTTGGCCACCTGCGCCACCTTGCTCAGGTAGGACTGCTTCAGGGTGTCCTGCTGGGCATGCCGGCGATCGAGATCCTCGAGCTTGCCGCTCCAGTAGAACTGCCAGCCCAGCAGCAGCACCAGCACCGCAGCCAGCACCGCGAACAGCACGCGCGGGGCCCCCGGCCAGGTTTCCGGCTCATTGAGGTTCAGGCCACGGAACTGCGCGGCGAGATCGTTCAGCGTGGCGAGCGAGATTTCGCTATTGAGTGCCATGGTCAGCCCCCTCCGCCTGCTGCCGCACTCGCGCCGGCGAGGCCGGCCTTGCCCTTCTTGCCGTCCTCCGGCGCTTCCGGCGCACGGTAGGCGAAGCGCATGGAGAAATCGAACAGGCGCCGCTGCTCGCGCAGGTTGTTGGTCATCATCACGGCCTTGGATTCGCCCAGCTCGGCCTTGTCCAGCCACTGCACCTGGCTAAGGTTGCGCAGCAACTCCGACACACGCTCGTTCGACTGCGCGATGCCGGTCACGGTAAAGGCGTCGCCGGTCTGCTTGAGGGTGGTCAGGTACACGCCTTCGGGCACCTGGCGCACCAGTTCCTCCAGCAGCTGCACGGGACGGTTGCGCTCGTTCTGCAGGCCCTCGATGGCTTTCTGCCGCTGCAGCAGCCCTTCGATATCCTTGCGCAGCGTATTGACCTCGCGGATCTGCCCGTCCATGCGGTTGTTCTCTGCGAGGAGCACCTGGTTCAGGCTGGACACGGCATCGACCCGGTGATCGATGTACATGCCGCCCAGCAGCACCACCAGCGCGCCGGCGCCGGCCGCGCCGCCCAGCAGGGCGTAGACCTTCTTGCGCCGCGAGGCCCTGCGGGCCTCGTGGTAAGGCAGCAGATTGACTGTCGGGATCGAATTGATAGACATGCGGCTTCCCTCGCTGGCTTACTGCAGGCCGCGCAGCGCAAGCCCGGCGCTCACGATGTAGGCCGGCAGGTCGCGCTGCAGATAGCGCTCGTTGACCTTGACGGCTGTCATCATGTTGGCAAAGGGGTTGGCCAGCGTGGTGGTGATCTCGGTTTGCTGCTCGATCGCGGCTTGCACGCCGACCAGCGAAGCATGGCCGCCGGAGAGCAGGATCTCGTCGACCCGGCCGATGCTCGAAGCTGACAGGAAGTTGCGCACGGCGCCTTGCACCTCCACCGCCAGCGCCTCCAGGGAGGGCTTGAGCAACTGGGTGCGCCAGGCTTCGGGCAGCGTATTCTTGCGCTTCTTGATCTCGGCCTTGAGCGCGTCCAGCGTAAACATGCGCGCCGCGCTCTGGGTGAGCTGGTCGCCGTAGCTGTTGAGCGGCTGCTCGTAGAGCTCTTTCCAGCCTTGGTAGAAGATCGCCTTGGAGCGGCTGCCGCCAAGGTGGATCACGGCCACCACGGGCAGCTCCTTGGCGTCGGTGGCGCTGATGTCGGCGGACACGCCCAGCATCTGCACCACGGAGCGCTGCACCGCGTATTCCTCAACGTCCATCACAAGCGGCTTGAGTCCGGCCATTTCGGCAGCGGTCACGCGCTCCTGCACACGGTCGCTGTTTGCCGCGGTAACGCGCACGCCGATGCCGCCCTCGGTTTCGCTGGGGCCGATCACGGCAAAGTCGAAATTGACGGCCTGCGATGGCGGATAGAGGCGATGCGCCTCGGATTCCACCTGGACGTAAAGCTCGTCCTCGGACAGGTTGTCCGGCAGGCTGACGGTCTGCGATTCGGTCAGCATCGAAGGCACGCCGAGCACCACCTCCTTGGTGCGGATGCCGGCTTTGCCGAGGGCGCGCTTGAGAGCGATGCCAACGGCTTCGATATTGACCACGTTGCCATCGGCAACGGCATTACGGTCCAGCAGTTCGCTGGCACATTTTTCCAGCCGATAGTCGTTCTTGCCACTGCCCACGGACAGCTCGACTACCTTAACGCTGGACGACCCGATGTCAACGCCGACCGTCGTACGGCGCAACAACCCCGACAAGATACCTCGCCGCAAGGTGACCCCCTGACCGTTGAACTCGCCTTGGCTTGGTTGCTCTAATTTGGCGAGTCTGTATTGTTTCTTGGATGAAACGTTTTGCTCTTTTAGTTGGTGGATTCTCACCAAAAAACGGGGCGCTGGCAATGTGCCGGTTTGACCACGATTGCTTTTCATCAACACCCCTCACAAAGCGTTGCCAAAATCCCACGGTGCCCCTCGCCCTACCCACTTCGCCCATCTTTTCGTTTCATGCAGATCTCAATCCCATTACATCTTGTAACAGCGCGATAGCGGCTTGCGCGCCACAACGCGCCGGGAGCGGAGTATCCCGGGAGATATAATCCCGGCACCTCTAACTAGGTATTTCCCTTATGGCCACAGCACAACAGAAGCCGTCCCTACCTGCCCGACGTCCGATCTGGATGCGGCTAACCTTTTGGGCCCTGGGCCTGCTGGTGGCCGGGATCGTGGCGGTGGCACTGCTGGTGGGATACGCGCTGCTGGTGGCCGCGCCCAACCTGCCATCGCTCGACACCATCACGGATTACCGCCCGAAGATCCCATTGCGGATCTACACGGCCGACAACGTGCTCATTGGTGAGTTCGGCGAGGAACGGCGCAATTTCGTGCCGATTACGGAAATACCGGACGTGATGAAGAAGGCCGTGCTGGCCATCGAGGACGATCGCTTCTACGAACACGGCGGCGTCGACTTCGTCGGCGTGCTGCGCGCTGGGCTGGCCAACCTGCGCGGCGGCCTGTCGCAGGGCGCCTCCACCATCACCATGCAGGTGGCGCGCAACTTCTTCCTCTCCAGCGAAAAGACGTACACCCGCAAGCTGTATGAAATGCTGCTGGCGTACAAGATCGAGGCCAACCTGTCCAAGGACCAGATCCTCGAGCTGTACATGAACCAGATCTACCTGGGGCAGCGCGCCTATGGCTTTGCCAGCGCGGCCCGGGTGTATTTCGGCAAGTCGATCAAGGACGTGACGCCGGCCGAGGCCGCCATGCTGGCCGGCCTGCCCAAAGCGCCGTCGGCCTACAACCCGGTGGTCAACCCCAAGCGCGCCAAGGTGCGCCAAGAATACATCCTGCAGCGCATGCGCGACCTGCGCTACCTCACGCCCGAGCAATACGACCAGGCCATCCACGAGGAACTGAAGGTGCGCGGCGAGGGCAATGAGTTCTCCACCCACGCCGAGTACGTGGCCGAGATCGTGCGCCAGTTGATGTACGCGCAATACCGCGAGGAAACCTACACCCGCGGCCTGACCGTCTACACCACGCTGAACAAGCCCGACCAGGACGCCGCCTATGAGGCGGTGCGCTCTGGCATCATGAATTACGAGCGCCGCCACGGCTACCGCGGCCCCGAGGCCTTTATCGACCTGCCCGCCGGCGCGGACGAGCGCGAGCAGGCCATCGACGACGCACTGCTGGAGCACCCGGGCAGCGACGACCTGCGCTCGGCCGTGGTCACCAGCGTGACGGCCAAGCAGGTCACCGCCACGCTGCTGTCCGGCGAAGTCGCCACCATCGAAGGCCAGGCGCTGCGCTTCATCGCGCCGTCGCTGGCGGCCAATGCGCAACCCAAGGCCAAGATCCGGCCGGGCGCGATCATTCGCGTGACACAGGACGAGAAAGGCGCGTGGACGGTCACGCAGTTGCCGGAAGTATCCGCCGCATTTATCTCGCTCAATCCGGAAGACGGCGAGATCCGCTCGATGGTTGGCGGTTTCGATTTCAACCGCAACAAGTTCAACCACGTGACGCAGGCCTGGCGCCAGCCCGGCTCCAGCTTCAAGCCGTTCATCTACTCCGCGGCACTGGAAAAGGGATTCTCCCCTGCCACGGTGATCAATGACGCGCCGCTGTCGATCAGCGATAACGGTGGCCAGGTCTGGGAGCCGAAGAACTACGACGGCAAGTTCGAAGGCCCGATGACCATGCGCCGCGCGCTGGCCAAGTCCAAGAACCTGGTGTCGGTGCGCATCCTGCGCGCCATCGGCACCCAGTACGCCCAGGACTACATCACGCGCTTTGGCTTTGACGCCGACAAGCACCCGGCTTACCTGCCAATGGCGCTGGGCGCTGGCAGCGTCACGCCGCTGCAGATGGCTGGCGCCTACTCGGTCTTTGCCAACGGCGGCTACCGCGTCAATCCCTACCTGATTCAGAAGGTGGTCGATGCGCGCGGCAACGTGATCTCCGAAACCAAGCCCCAGCGCGCTGGCGCGGATGCGGTACGCGTGCTGGATGCCCGCACCGCCTTTATCGCCGACACCATGCTGCGTGAGGTAGTGCGCAGCGGCACGGCCAACAGCGCCAAGCAACGCCTGGGCCGCAACGACCTGGCCGGCAAGACCGGCACCACCAACGACGCCGTCGACGCCTGGTTCGCCGGCTACACGCCCAAGCTGGTGGCCATCGCCTGGATGGGCTACGACCAGCCCAAGAGCCTGGGTGTGCGTGAGACCGGCGGTGGCCTCGCGCTGCCGATCTGGGTGGGCTACATGGGCAAGATGCTCAAGGGCGTACCAGAGCTCCCCGAACGCCAGGCTCCGGAAGGCGTGGTCATGGTGGGCGGCGACTGGACCTTCGAGGAAAACGCGGGCGGCGCCGGCGTGGCTTCGGTTGGCCTGGGCGATCCGTGGCCTGGCAAGCCGGACGAAAGCACGCAATCGCCCGCCGACGTCGAGGCAGAGAAGAAGCGCATCCTGGAAATGTTCGGCGGCGGCTGAGGGGCCCCGCCGGGACAGCTTCCCGCCAATGAAAAAGCCGGCTTCGCGCCGGCTTTTTCGTGCCTGGGCGAGAGCGCTCAGGCCAGTTTCAGCGTCACCCCCGCCTGCTGGCTCACGTAGCCCGATAGCGCCGCATACAGCTCACCGCCGCCGCGCGTATCGACCCAGCGCTGGCCATCATGGCGAAAATGGAAACCGCCCGAGCGCGCGGCCACCCACAGTTCCTGCATGGGAGCCTGGCTGTTGACGATGATCTTGGAGCCGTCTTCGAATTCGAGCTCCATGAGATTGCCGGCACGGTTGATTTCGATGTCGGCGTCGGCCGCGTCGGCGGCGGTTTCCACCGCGCTTTCCAGCCGGTCCAGCTCTTGCTGGGCCAGCGCCAGGAACTCACTTTCACTCATGGGGGGCATGCTAAACTCCAAGACCGCCGGCCAGCGCCGCTATAGCGATGTAGCGCCGTAGCCGGCAGCGTATTGAAAAGTACTTCGTATTTCCGGTGGTCCCGCCGCGCTCCGCTTGAGGGACACTCCGGGACGATCGGGGACGACCCTGAACGACATTTTAAGGACGACCCGATGTTGCGTCGTGTTGCGATTGTATCGGCGTTTGCCGCCAGCCTTGCGATGCCCCTGCTGTCGGGATGTGGCATCCGCGGCCCGCTGACGATGCCCAAGCAGCCTCCCGCACCGGCGCAGCCGGGCGTACCGGATCCAGGCCTGGGCAACCCGGCCGTGCCGAATCCGGCGGCCCCCAAGGGCTCCGCCGCCACAGCGGCACCCGCCACGGCTCCGGACGCAGTGCCGGCCGCCACTCCCACCGCCAAATAACCATGACCGCCTTCTTCCATCGCCACGACGGCGCCCTGAGCGTCGAGCACGTGCCGCTCGCGCGTATTGCCGCCGAATACGGCACCCCTACCTACGTCTACTCGCGCGCCGCGCTGACCGCCGCCTACCAGGCCTACGCCGCTGCGTGCCAGGGGCGCCGCGCGCGCGTGCAGTACGCCATGAAGGCCAATTCGAACCTGGCGATCCTGCAAGTCTTTGCCAGGCTCGGCGCGGGCTTCGACATCGTGTCGGGCGGCGAGCTGCAGCGCGTGCTGGCGGTGGGCGGAGATCCGCGCAAGGTAGTGTTCTCGGGCGTGGGCAAGACCACCGCCGAGATGGAACTGGCGCTCCAGCACGATGTGCTGTCGTTCAACGTGGAGTCAATCCCCGAGCTGGACCGCCTCAATGCCGTGGCCGGCCGCCTGGGCAAGCGCGCGCGCGTGTCGCTGCGCATTAACCCGGATGTGGACGCCAAGACCCACCCGTATATCTCCACTGGCCTGAAGGGCAACAAGTTCGGCGTCGCCTTCGAGGACGTGCTGCCGACCTACCGCGCCGCCGCCGCGCTGCCGCACCTGGATATCGCGGGCATCGACTGCCATATCGGCTCGCAGATCACCGAGGTCGCCCCTTACCTGGAAGCACTGGACAAGGTGCTGGACGTGGTGGAAGCGCTGGAACGCGAAGGCATCAACCTTGAACACATCGACGTAGGTGGTGGGCTCGGCATCACTTACGACGACGAAACCCCGCCGGACATCACCGGCTTTGCCCGCACGCTGCTGGACCGCGTGGCCGAGCGCGGCCATGGCCATCGCGAGGTGCTGTTCGAGCCGGGCCGCTCGCTGGTGGGCAACGCCGGCGTGCTGCTGACCCAGGTCGAGTTCCTCAAGCCGGGCGCAGCCAAGAACTTCTGCATCGTCGACGCGGCCATGAACGACCTGGCCCGCCCTGCCATGTACGAGGCCTACCACCGCATCGAGCCCGTGCAGCTGCGCGAGGCTGCGCAGGCCACCGCCCTGACCTACGACGTGGTCGGCCCGGTGTGCGAATCCGGCGACTGGCTCGGCCGCGACCGCGCCCTGGCGGTGCAGCCGGGCGACCTGCTGGCCGTGATGTCGGCCGGTGCCTATGGCTTTGTCATGAGCTCCAACTACAATACCCGCCCGCGCGCGGCCGAAGTCATGGTCGACGGCGACGACGTGCACCTGGTGCGCGGCCGCGAGCACGTGGCCGACCTGTTCCGCGACGAACGCCTGCTGCAAGGCTAAGCTCCCGCCCTCTGCGCCACCACTCGCGCCCCCCCCAATGGCCCCCAGCGTCCTGATCCTGGGCGGGCGCGCGCCCGTGGCGCTCGATCACGCGCGCCGCTTTGCCTGCCAGGGGTGGCGCTCGGTGGTGGCGGACAGCATCCCCTGCCATACGGCCGGCGCATCGCGCGCCGTCTGCGCCACCGTGCGGCTCGCGCCGCCGCGGACCGAGCCGGCTCGTTTTGTCGAGGACCTGCGCCAGGCCGTGCACCAGCATCGCATCGACCTGGTGGTGCCAACCTGCGAAGAAGTCTTCTTTCTCTCCCGCCACCGCGCCAAGCTGCCGGCAACACTCACCGTGGCCGTCGACGACTTCGACAAGCTGCGCGGCCTGCACAGCAAGTGGCAGTTCCTGGCGCTGGCGCGTGAGTGCGGATTTCGCGTCGCCGACAGCGCGCTGGTGGACTGCCTCGGCCAGGCACGCGCCTGGGCCGGCGCCACGCCGCTGGTGCTCAAACCCGAGTATTCCCGCTTCGGCGCACACCTGCGGCTGTACCCGCAAGGCGTACCCACCGCTGCGCCGCCGCTGCCCGCGCACGGCCGCTGGGTGGCCCAGCACTTTGTGGCTGGGCCGGAAATCTGCTCCTACAGCATCGCGCATCAAGGCCGGCTGCTCGCGCACGCTGCCTACCGCCCCGCCCACCGGCTCAGCCAAAGCGCCAGCTTCTACTTTGCGCACCATGAATCCGCCGCTATCCAGCGTTGCGTCGAAACGCTGGTGGCCAGGATCGGCTTCACCGGGCAGATCGCCTTCGACTGGATCGAGGCCGATCCGGCCCACCCCACCGTGCTCGAATGCAACCCGCGCGCTACCAGCGGCCTGCACTTGTTCGGCCTGGACGATGCCGTGCCGGCGGCGCTGGCCGGGGACGCGGCCGTGCGTGACTGCATCACGCCATCGGCGCAGCGCCCGCGCATGATCACCGCGGTCATGGCGAGTGCCGGGCTCTACGACATGGCAAGGCGCGGCAGGCTGGGAGAATGGCGCCGGGCCTTTGCCGGCGCCGACGACGTGATCACCCGGCCTGGCGACCGCGCGCCGCTGCTGGGCGCCCTGCGCGATCTTGCGGCCTACGGGCGGCTTGCCCTCAGCCGGCGCTGCGGCCTGCGGGCCGCCACCACGCGGGATATCGAATGGGATGGCGAGGAGCTCTCGCCTTGACGATGCTCTCGGGCGACGACGGCGCAGCATCGCGATTCAATCGCTGCGCGCAAAGCCTGTCGGCGCTGCATGCCCGGGTGCCCACCCCGCAACTCGTACGCAACCTGCAAAGCCAGGTCGGCCTGCTCCGTGCCGGCGATTGGGTCATGCCGGTCACGGTCGACAGTGCCAAAGCCGATGCCACCGCGGCCTGGGTCTGCTCGCCGCTGACCACATATTGCCGCTACGCGGGCGAGGAAATCGACCGCCATCTGCACGGCGCGCTGGCGTTGCCGCTGCGCCTGCTGTGCCGCGGCTACGGACGCTGGCTGGGCGCTGCCGGCGTCGACCGCGCGGTAGCCATCAACAATTGGCTGCTGTCGACCAACCTGTATCCCGCGCTCGACACCAGCGCGCTGCAACACACCATCGCCCAAGCCCGCGCCCGCTGGCCGCGCCACGCGCTGTGGTTTCGCTCGCTCAATACGCGCCAGCACCCCGACTGGCTGGCGGCACTGGCGGCCGAGGGCTTCAGCCTGGTACCCAGCCGCCAGGTGTGGTGCTTCGAGGCCGCGGACCTGGCCAAGGGACGCCATGCCAACCTCAAACGCGACCTGCGCGAGATGCAGCGCTCCGAGCTGGCACGAGCCGGCAACGAAACCATCGGGGCAGCCGCCGGCCGGGAGGATGACTACGAGCGGATCGCCGCCCTCTACGGGCTGCTGTACCTCGACAAATACTCCCGCCTCAACCCGCACTACACCGCCGCCTTCATGCGCCACTGGCATGAGGCGGGGCTGCTGGAGCTGCATGGCTGGCGCGACGGGCGAGGGCAACTGCAGGCCGTGGTGGGCCTGTTCGTGCAGGGCGGCATCATCACCGCGCCGGTGGTCGGCTACAACACGGCCCTGCCGGCCCCGCTGGGGCTGTACCGGCTGCTGATGGCAACGGTGTTCGCGCGCGCCATCGAGACCGGCTGTGGCATCAACCTGAGCGCTGGCGCGGGCCACTTCAAGCGCCTGCGCGGCGGCCAGGCGGCAATCGAATACAGCGCGGTGTATGCGGCGCACCTGGCGCTGCCGCTGCGCGCCGGCATCGGGCTGCTGCGCTCGCTGGCCACGCACGTCGGGGTGCCTGTCATGCAACGGTTCCAGCTATGACGTTATCCACACCCTGGCCAGAATCCGTCTTCTCGCAATGGTTCGCCGTGGCGCGCAGCAGTGCGCTGCATACCCGCCCGCTGGCGGTCACGGTGCTGGATCGCCCACTGATGCTGGCACGCCTGCCCTCCGGCGAGATCCTGGCCTGCGAGGACCGCTGCCTGCACCGGCAAGCGCCGCTGTCGCATGGGCGCATCGGCCCGCTTGGCGTGAGCTGCCCGTACCACGGCTGGACCTTCGGCGCGGACGGGCGCTGCAGCGCGGTGCCCGGATTGGCGCCCGAAGCCTGCCTGCCGCAGGTTGGCGTGCGCCGCCTGCCGGTCCTGGAGCATGACGGGCTGGTCTGGCTGCGGCCGGGCCCGGAGATGCCCGCGGCCGACAGCCAAGCCGCGCAGGACTCGCGCTCACTGCCGGCGCCGGTCGCCACCCTGCCCGCCGGCTCCCGGCGCTTCCTGTGGCAAAGCCGCTGGCAAGCCCATGTGCTGGACGCGATCGAGAACTTCCTGGATCCGTTGCACACGCACACGGTGCATCCTGGGCTGGTGCGCAAGGATGGCGAACGCGCGCCGGTGCGGGCCCGCTTGTCGAATACGCCACGGGGGTTCACGGTCGACTACCTCGACCAGCCGATGCAGTCCGGGCTGCTGTATCGCTTGTTCGAGTCGCCACGGACCGGCGAGAGCGCGCATTTCAGCGGCGCGGGCACGGCCCAGATCGACTATCGCTACGCCAACGGCAGCCGGCTCTGGATCACGCTGAATTTCACACCGGAAAGCACGACGCAAACCCACGTATTTGCCACCCTGCACGTGGCCGGGCGATGGGCGCCGGCATGGGCGGTGCGGTTGCTGGCATGGCCCCTCTTGAGGCGCGTGGCGCGTCAGGACCAAGCAATGCTGGCGCTGCAATCCGACAACCTGCGGCGCTTTCCGGGGCGGCGCCACTGCTCGACGGAGCTGGACCTGGTCCGGGGCCATCTTGAATCCCTATGGCTCCCCCAAGCTGGGCAGCCGCCCCGCCCTGCCGAGCGCGAAATCACGCTCTACCTTTGAGCTCTACCGCTGTGCGTTGAGGCCCGTTGCGGGCTTGCGCCACCACCACCAGACCCGCATCGCCAACAAGCCGAACACCACGGCGGCATAGATCGATACCGTGCCAAAGTCGTGCTTGCCTGCCTTATGCCACCAGTAGTGCAGGATCGCCAGCACGGCGATGGCGTACACCGCCCGGTGCAGCCCTTGCCAGCGCTTGCCACCCAGCCACTTGACCATGGCATTGGCCGAGGTGGCCGCCAGCGGCACCATCAGCACGAAGGCGGCAAACCCCACCGTGATGAAGGGGCGCTTGGCGATGTCCTTGATCATGTAGGCCACATCGAAGCCCCGGTCCACGGCAAGCCACAACAGGAAATGCTGCAGCGCGTAGAAGAAGGCAAAGAGCCCGAGCATGCGGCGCAGCCGGATCAGCCAGTTCCAACCCGTGAGCCGGCGCAGCGGCGTCACCGCCAGCGTGACGCACAGCATGACCAGCGTCCAGGTGCCGGTCGAGCGCGTGACGAACTCCAGCGGATTGGCGCCGAACTGATCGGCAAAGCCGAGATAAAGCAGCCGCAAGAAAGGCAGCACGGCAAGCAGCCACACCGCCACCTTCACCGTGCGCACGCGTTCCGGCGCAAGCGTCGCGAGCCCGCGCTGCCCGGCCGCCCGCGACGGGCGCACTGCCAGGCGCGATGGGGACATATCCGGTGGCGCCATCAGAAGAACTTCCGCAGGTCCATGCCCTGGTACAGCGATGCCACCTGCTGCGCGTAGCCGTTGAATGGCAGCGTCTTGCGCTTGGGCGCGAACAGCGCGCCAAAGCCGCTGCCTTTGTCCTCGCCGATGCGGCGCTCCGTGGCCTGACTCCAGCGCGGGTGATCCACGTCCGGGTTCACGTTGGAGTAAAAACCGTACTCCTGCGCCGCGGCCAGGTTCCAGCTAGTGGCGGGCTGCTTGTCGACGAAGCGGATCTTGACGATGGACTTGGCACTCTTGAAGCCGTACTTCCAAGGCACCACCACACGCACGGGCGCGCCGTTCTGGTTGGGCAGCACCTCTCCGTACAGGCCAAAGGCCAGCAAGGTCAGCGGGTGCATCGCCTCATCCATGCGCAGGCCTTCGGTGTAGGGCCAGTCCAGCACGCGAGCGCTGACGCCCGGCATCTGCTTCTTGTCGTTGAGCGTGACGAACTCCACGTACTTCGCGCCCGGCTGCGGCTCGACGCGGCGGACCAGCTCGGCCAGCGCGTAGCCGCTCCACGGAATCACCATCGACCAGCCCTCGACGCAGCGCAGCCGGTAGACCCGCTCTTCCATCGGCATCAGGCGCACGAGTTCGTCGATGTCGTAGACCTTGGGCTTCTTCACCAGGCCTTCGACCGCGACCTGCCACGGCCGGGTCCGCAGCGTGCCGGCATTGTGCGCCGGGTCCGCTTTGTCGGTACCGAATTCGTAGTAGTTGTTGTACGTGGTGACATCCTCGTAAGGCGTGCGCTTCTCGGGCACCACGTAGGCATTGTTGGGCGTGGCCGGCAGCCTCTGCCCGCGCGGCGCCTGGGCATGCGCGTCACGTGCGAACCATGGCGCCAGCGTGCTCCCCGTTGCGCCCGCGGCAGCCAGCGCCAGCAGGCGGCGCCGCGCGTCGAAAACACCGCGGGGCGTGATCTCGCTGGCGGCAATGTCGTCGCCGCGTAGCCATTTCGGAGAGGGGATCAGCATCGTTGTTCCTCGTTGCGTGCCATATGCAAAATGCGGTTCACCGTTCGTGCCTGGCCCGGGCGGGGCCCGCCTGCACGATTGGACTTGCGCTTGAGTCGGTTGGAGTGAGGGAATCCTGACATCTTTCTTTAAGGCCCGTCGTCGTCGCCTCGCCCGGCCTTCGTATGCATTGTGGCCGGCAAACGGATGCAGGGTGCCCCGCGCAATGCATGTGTGAGGCTCAACCGCCCTGATACTGCCGGTAAACAGCCTCCGCCAGTGCCAGCAAGGGTGCACGTTCCAGCGGCCCGGCCAGCGCGAAGCCAAGATCCCGGTCTACCCAGTAAAAGGCCATGGTACGCGCCGCAGCGGCGGGACGCTCGCTTGGCCCCGGGCCCATGCGCTCCAGCCGGAAGCCCGTATCGGGCGTGTCGCGCGCCATGTGCCGCAGTTGCAGCGACAGCCGGGTGCCGTCGTCGGCCTCGTACATCAGGATGGCCGACGGGCCGCCCTCGGCCACCCCGAGACGGCCCCCGATCAGGTGGAATCCCTGGGCGCGCAGGTCCGGCACCCGCAGCGGTGCCCCCAGGCGCTTGGACAGCCAGGCAACAAGATGGGCTTCATCGGTGGCCGCCACCTCGACCGGATGGCGCACCTCCGGCGCATAGACGACATGGCTGGCCAGCGCTTCGCGCGCGAAGCGCTCCACCGACGGCGCCCCGGCCGCCAGCGTGTCCGCGCGATCGTGCGCAATCCACCCGATTGCGCCGCCTACCGCCAGCGAGGCAAGGCTGCCGGCCAGCGCCATGCTCCAGCCACTGGGTCGCCGCGCCGCATCGCGGCGACTGCCGCGCAGCCTTGATGGAAGTGCCGCCAGCGGCACGGATTCATTGAGCACGCCGTCGAATGCCGCGTGCAATTCTTCCGTCTGCCGCCGCCAGCCTCCCACGCGCTCCCCGGCCTCGGGATGGGCGGCCAGGTACGCCTCCACCTCGGCGCGTCGGGCGGGATCGAGCTGGCCATCGGCATAGGCGTGGAGATCGGCTTCGTTGACTGGGGACATCATTTGACTCGCTGCAGTCCGGCCGCGCGGCCGGCGGCCTGCGGGTTCGCCTCGGCCGCCTTGGCTGGCGCGCCGTCCATCAGCATGCGCATCTGCTCCCGAGCCCGCGACAGCCGCGACATCACGGTGCCCACCGGCACCGCCAGCACCTGCGCCGCCTCGGCGTAGCTAAGCTGCTCCAGGCCGACCAGCAGCATCACCGCGCGCTGCGCCTCGGGCAAGCGGGCCAGCGCCCGCGCCAAGTCCAGCCGCAGGCCGGGCTCAGGCGCAGCACTGGGTACGTCGGGCAGCGTATCGGTATAAGTCACCAGGTCGGCGCGACGGTACGCGTTCACACGCAGCCGGTGCATCATGGTCAGCAGCCAAGACAGCAGTCCATCCGCGCCATCGCCCCACCAGGCGCCCGCGCGCAGGCGAAAGCGCCAGCGGTAGCGCAGCGCGCGCTCGAGCGTGTCCTGCACCAGGTCGTCGGCGGACGCCGCGTCACCGGTCAGGCCCCGGGCGTGGCGCCGCAAGCGCGGCCCCAGCGCCACCAGTTGGCGGTCGAAGCCGTCCATGCCGTCAGGCCGCCCTCACCCGTATCAAGGCGTTGCCGCGTGCCAGGCGTTGTTGAAGTTGTCGCCCGCGCGGTCGCCCGGCTTGGCATCCTTGGAGAAACGGTAGAGCGGCTTACCGCGATAGGCCCATTGCTTGCCGCCATCGTCGCGCGTGATCACGCTGTAGTCGCCCGTGGCGCTGGTGCCGGGCGCGGCCATCAGGGGTGGCCAGTTGGTGGCGCAGCCGCCATTGCAAGCGCTCTTGCCGGCCGTGTCACGATCGAACGTGTAGAGCGTCAGGCCCTGGGGATCGGTCAACGTGCCACCGGCAACTTTCACCGTGGGCGGCATATTGCCGGCGCTGCCACCCATGCCACCCATGCTGCCCATGCCCGAACAGGCGGACAGCAGGACCGCGGCGGAAGCGAGCGCGAGCACGGCGGGACGGGACAACGATGCGAGGGAAGCGACTACTGCGTTGGGACGGGAAAGGGCCATGATGTCGATCTCCATGCGATGCGGCACCGCCAGCCGGCGCCGTCCCTTCAGTAAACACCGGATGTGACGGCTTTATTCCATTCGGGCGAAAAAAAAACCTGCCGCATCGGGGCGATGGGCAGGTTTTCTCGTTGCGGCGCAATACCCAGATCAGAGTTCGCCGTAGCTATGCAAGCCGGAAAGGAACATGTTGACGCCCAGGAAGGCGAAGGTCGTGACCAGCAAACCCACCAGCGCCCACCAGGCCGCCATGGTGCCGCGCAGGCCCTTCATCAGCCGCATATGCAGCCAGGCCGCGTAGTTCAACCAGACGATCAACGCCCAGGTTTCCTTGGGGTCCCAGCTCCAGTAGCCGCCCCAGGCCTCCGCCGCCCACAGCGCGCCCAGGATGGTGGCGATGGTGAAGAAGGCAAAGCCCACCGCGATCGACTTGTACATCACATCGTCGAGCACTTCGAGCGAGGGCAGACGCTCGGCGAGAATGCCGTGCTGCTTGAGCAGGTAGGCCACCGACACCATGGCGGCCAGGGCGAAGGTGCCGTAGCCGATGAAATTGGCCGGCACGTGGATCTTCATCCACCAGCTCTGCAGCGCTGGCACCAGCGGCTGGATTTCGCTCGCGTCGCGGCTGACCGTATACCACAGCAGGAAACCCACCGCCGCCGATACCACCAGCATCACGAACGGCCCCAGCGCACGGGTCTTGTAACGGCCTTCGTAATACAGGTGGAACAACGAGGTGATCAGCGTGAACAGCACGAACACTTCGTACAGATTGGAGATGGGGATGTGGCCGATGTCGGCGCCGATCAGGTAGGACTCGTACCAGCGCACCAGCATGCCGGTAAAGCCCAGCACCACCGCTGCCCAGACCATCTTGCTGCCGATCTGCAGCCCGGTCTCCGAGCGCGCCAGCAAGCCGCCCCAATAGAACAGGGTGGACAGGAACACCAGGGCGCTCATCCACAAGATGGCGGACTGGCTCGACAGGAAGTACTTGAGGAAGAAGGCCTGCTCGGCGCGCGGCAACTGGCCCTGGTAGAGCTGGATCGCGAACAGCGACAACACGGTCAGCGTCACCATCAGCAGCCGCACCGGCTTCCAGTGCCATCCCAGCAGCGCGAAGGTAGGCACCGCGGCGATCAGCACGCCCTTGTCGTAGACATTCATCCACTCGCCGTAGCGCGCCAGCGCGAAGCCCGCGCCCACTGCCAGCATCAAGGCAAAGAGCCAGTCGACCCAGCCCAGCCGGCGCAGGAACGACGGCTCCAGGTAGGCCTGCTCGGCGTCACTCGCGGCAACGCCCGCCGGACTCTCGTGCATGCCCGGCCGGGCCCGATTCACATTCGAAGACATAGTGGTTCCTGCTTAATTGCGGGCGCCGGCCGTGTCGATGCTGCCGGCGGCGCGGCCTACATCGTCGCGCAGCGCGACAAACTCTTTCTCGAAATCCAGTGTACGGCGCTGCGTGGACATGGCCATCAGCACATGGCTGGCGGCGCCCTCCCCGCCGGCGGTTCCCGCGGGATATGCGGGGTCCGCGGGATCCTTCACCCAGAGCCAGA
This sequence comes from Cupriavidus sp. GW821-FHT02F09, assembly GCF_059421605.1. NCBI lineage: Bacteria > Pseudomonadati > Pseudomonadota > Betaproteobacteria > Burkholderiales > Burkholderiaceae > Cupriavidus > Cupriavidus sp. GW821-FHT02F09. Next base: position 29,817 of record NZ_JBWKVH010000025.1, on the reverse strand, counting down.
CGCGGCGCTCGCGGATGTAGAACATCGAGAACACGCCCAGCACCAACAGCAGACAGCCAAGATACACGATGTTCTTCCCTGGTGCACGGGTCATCTGGAACACGCTGGCCTTCACTTCCGTGAAGTCGTCGAGCTGCAGGAAAACCGGCGCGGTGTAGAAGAAACTGTCGGACAGCGCATTGATGGCTTGCTGCATGAAAGCGCCGCTCTGGGCACTATTTGGCACCACCGGCAGCTTGTCTTGCGCGCGCGCCAACTGCCAGAGTTCCCACATCGAGCCATTGAGGATCTTCAGCAGCACATCCGCGGCTTTCTGCTGCTCGGCCGGCGGCACGGACTTTTCCAGAAAGGCGGCAATCGCGGTGAAGCCGCCCGGCGGGGCTTGCGGGTTGCTGCGCGAGGCACCTGCAAACAGGTCGAGCGCACGCAGGGCGCTCTCGGCCAGCTGGCCGCGCAAAACTTCGCGGCCATCGCCCGGCATCGAGGCAAGTGCGAAGCGGCGCGCGGCTTCGCTGCGCATCGCGCGGTCCTGGAGCGCGGCACGCAGGCGCATCCAGTCCGCCACGCTGTTTTGCTCGTCGGCCGGGATGCGCAGGTAGCGGAACGGCTCGCTAGGCGTATCCCGCATGCCGGCAAGGAAGACCGACTGGCCGTCGAGTTGCACCGGCACCATGTAGTTGTTGAATTCGCGGGCCTGGCCGTTGCGGTCGCGCAACTTGTACTGCACCGAAGGGCCAACGTTGCGCAACTCCTTCGCACGGTCAGGATTGACCGCCGAGCCCAGGTGAGACTCAAGCTTCTCGTTGAGCGACTTGCGCGCAACGCCACGCGCGTCCGGCTTGCCCGATGCATCGGTGACGTTCTCGATATTCATCAGGCGGAAATCGCTGAACTCGACCGTCAACCCCTCGGCGTCGGCCGCGTTGCCCGTGCCGGTCAGTGGCGCGTTGGCGCCCACGGTGCCGGCAAAGGCAAAGGTCTTGTCGCCAATACCCTGCATCGGGTAGCCAACGAACTTCAGCTTGGAGCCACCATCCTCGAAGCTGGACTGGTAGATGGCCACGCCATCCACCACCAGCGGCTCGTTGACCTTGATGGTGGCCTCGGTCTTGCGGCCGGTGGCGCGGTCCGTGATGACCACGTCGGAGGCGAACAGCTTGGGCATGCCGGTCGAGTAATGTTCGACGGTGAACTTCTTCAGCGTGATATTGAACGGCAGGTCCTGCACCAGCGCGCCGTCCGAGATATTCAGGATAGCGGTGGACACCGTCGAGCCTTCCGGCACGAAGGCGTTGCCGCGAAAGCCCGGATTGTTGACCGACAAACGGTGCTCAGGCGGAATGTCGTTGATCACTGCGTTGCCGCTGATCGGGCTCTTGCCGCCAAACCACATCTGCGCGCGGATCAGCATGTCGCCATCGAGCAGGCCGCCGACGCAGATCACCACGATAGCGGTGTGCGCGAGGATGTAGCCGAGCTTGTTGGCCGCGCCCGCCTTGGCGGCCAGCAAGGTGGCGCCTTCATGCGCAACGCTCTTGATGCGGTAGCCGCGATTGGCCAGCAGCGCGGTGAGGCGCGTCACCGCATCGGCGCGGGGGCGGCCCGAATCGAACTCGGCATGATGGTGGAAGGACCGCAGGCTGCGCTCACGCACGTGGTCCTTCCACGAGCGCATATCCTTGATCATCTTGGGCGCGTTGCGGGTCAGGCACAGCGAGGTGGAAATCACCAGGAAGGTCAGGATCAGCAGGAACCACCAGGAGCTGTAAACCTTTTGCAACGACAGCGCGTGGAACAGGTCAGCCCAGAAAGGACCGAACTGGTTCACGTAGTTGGGATAGGGCTCGTTCTGCTTGAGGACGGTGCCGACCACACTGGCAATCGCAATCACCGTCAGCAGCGCGATAGCGAAACGCATCGAGGACAGCAGCTCAACCGCGTCGCGTAGCAGGCGGTGAGAAGTCTTCAGGTGCAGTCCTGACGTGGAAGCGGTGGACATGTGCAGTGGGGCCCTCGGCCTTGAAATGAAAAAGGGTGGACTTGCTCGCGCAGGCCACCCTCTTCGATTGTTGCCGGGCTGCTTGGTTGCACCTGGGCGTGGTGCCTCGCGAGTGACGAGGCCCGCTGCGGTGCTCCGGCTACCCGGCGCGGAACGACTTAGCGAATCCCTGCGACGTAATCGGCCACAGCCTTGATCTCGGCGTCCGACATCTTGGCGGCGATGGTGGTCATCACGGGATTGTTCTTGCGGGTGCCCTGGCGGAACGCAACCAGTTGCGCTTCAGTGTACTCGGACCATTGCCCGCCGATGCGCGGGTACTGGGCCGGAATGCCGGCGCCGGTGGGGCCGTGGCAAGCCGCGCAGGCCGGCACGCCCTTGGCCGCGATGCCACCGCGGTAGATCTTCTGGCCGGCTTCGATGGTGTCCTTGTTCTTGGCGGTGGCAGGCTTCTGGGTCTGCTTGGCCAGGTAGGCGCCGACGTCCTTCATTTCCTGCTCGGACAAGGCGGCCGCGTACGGCGACATGATGGCGTTGTTGCGAGCCTTGGCTTTGAAGTCGTCGAGCTGCTTGTGCACGTATTCCGGATGCTGGGCGGCCAGCTTCGGGTTGGCGGCGCCGCCGCTGTTGCCGTTGGCGCCATGGCAGCTCAGGCAAGCCGGGACATTGCGATCAGGGGCACCTTGCGTGTAGAGGGTTTCGCCCTTGGCCGGATCAGCCTTTGCGGCGGCCTGCTCTGCGGCAGATGCCAGACCGGTCATGGCAGTTGCCGGCAGAGCCAGCGCCACAACAGCCAGAAGTTTCGCAATGCGGTTCATTCGCACACCTTGTCTGAATTGTTTTGAATTCCATGGGGCACGCCGTTCAGCACACTGCCCGCGGTGAGGACGCGATGGACAGGCACTTTGACATCGGAAATTCATCACGACGGACCGCCGGCTCGCCTGAAGCCAGAAAACGCCCAGGCGAAAGCCGGATGGCACCGCCCCCATGCGAACGAGAGCGGCAGACCGTGCGAATATCCCGGTAGCAGGCCCAGACCCCCGGTTGGCCCTCTTGCGCTGGCGCCAGGCTTCGGCGCCATAACAGGGACTAGACCAACAGGCTTGCTACCACGATGGAACGGACACGCAAGACTTCCCTGCCAGATAAATGCGCGACCAAGGATGCCGCGCGTCACCTAATCGAGAGGCCGTTAACCGCGTTATTGTACAATAAATCGTGTGCCGGATAGAGGATGTGCGCGCCGCGACGCGGCCAGACGCCAGCCCCGGCCATCCAGGCGGCCGCATGTGCCGCCCACCTCACTCACATCGGCGCGGTGACGCCGGCGAACCCGCCTGAATCCAGGCGGCAGCCCGCCCCCACCCGCCCCATCGCCCAAGCGCATGTCCCTCCTACATCAGGCCCGCTTTTTCGTTACCGTCAATCATCTGCGCGACCTGCCTGCCACGGCTGTGCCGGAAGTGGCGTTCGCCGGCCGCTCCAACGCCGGCAAATCCACCGCCATCAACATCTTGTGCAACCAGAAGCGGCTGGCTTTTTCGTCGCGCACGCCAGGCCGCACCCAGCACATCAACTTCTTCGGCGTGGCCCCGGTCAAGGCGCCGGACCCGCTCGCCTTCCTCGTCGACTTGCCCGGCTACGGCTATGCGCAGGTCTCGGGGTCGGCCAAGTTCCATTGGCAAGCGTTGCTAAGCGACTACGTGCAGACCCGCTCGCAACTGTCCGGCCTGGTGCTGATGATGGACGCGCGCCGCCCCTTTACCGACCTGGATTGCCAGATGGTCGAGTGGTTCCTGCCCACGGGCCGGCCCATTCACGTGTTGCTGACCAAGGCTGACAAGCTGACCAACAGCGAGAACGCCCTGGCCCTGCGCGAAACCCGCAAGGTGCTGGCCGGCTACGCGGAACAGCTCGACACGCCCGTCCCCCTGACCGCGCAGCTGTTCTCCAGCCTGAAGCGCCGCGGCATCGAGGAAGCCCAGCGCGTGGTGGCGGGCTGGCTGTCCCTGCCCGAGGCCCTGCCCCCGGTGGCCACGGACAGCAAGGCCGCGGCAGCGCCGCAAGCCGAACCGGATGCTGGCGATATCCCCCCCGAAGCGCCCGCGAACTGATCCTCCGCCCCCCCGCGCGTACCCACTCCTGCGCTGCCCCCTGCCGAACCGGCAATTGCACCGGTACACGAGCGGGCAAAAAAAACCCCGTTGCAAGCAACGGGGGCGAACTTTCCCACCGGTTAAGGGCGGGTACCCGCTCAGGGAGGAGTAGCGGGGGACGCTGCATCACGCAAGCGCAACGCAGAGTGTCCGCGAGTATGATAGCGGGCGAGATCAAAAGTTTAGTTTTTCTTTCGCAAGCGGCCTGGTCAGGCACTCGCCAGCCACATCGCGCCAGCCGCCCGGCAGACTCCCGCACTTCTTTTCCGACTCCTCTCAAGCCATGTCCACTTTTCCCGAGTACCGTCCGCGCCGCATGCGCCGTGATGATTTCTCACGCAGGCTGATGCGCGAGAACCGCTTGTCGCCAGATAACCTGATCTATCCGGTATTCATCGTCGACGGCCAAAACCAGCGTGAGAGCGTGGCGTCCATGCCCGGCGTGGAGCGTCTGTCGATTGACCTGTTGCTGCCGGTGGCGGAAGACTGCGTGAAACTCGGCATCCCGGTCATCGCGCTGTTCCCGGTGATCGATCCGGTCTTGAAAACGCCCGACGGCATCGAGGCGACCAACGCCGAAGGCCTGATCCCGCGCGCCGTGCGCGCGCTCAAGGACCGATTCCCGGAACTGGGCGTGCTGACCGACGTGGCGCTGGATCCGTACACCAGCCACGGCCAGGACGGCGTGCTGGATGACGACGGCTACGTGATCAACGACGTCACCGTGGAGATCCTGGTCAAGCAGGCGCTGACGCAGGCTGCGGCCGGCGTGGATATCGTGGCGCCCTCGGACATGATGGATGGGCGCATCGGCGCCGTGCGCGCGGCGCTGGAAGACGGCGGGTATATCCATACCCGGATCATGGCGTACTCGGCCAAGTTCGCCTCGGCCTTCTACGGCCCGTTCCGCGATGCGGTGGGCTCGGCGGCCAACCTGGGCAAGGGCAACAAGATGACCTACCAGATGGACCCGGCCAACTCCGACGAAGCCCTGCGCGAAGTGGCGCAGGACATCATGGAAGGCGCTGACATGGTGATGGTCAAGCCCGGCATGCCTTACCTCGACATCCTGCGGCGCGTGAAGGACGAGTTCCGTTTCCCCACCTACGTCTACCAGGTCAGCGGCGAGTACGCGATGCTCAAGGCCGCAGCCCAGAATGGCTGGCTGGATCACGACAAGGTCATGATGGAATCGCTGCTGGCCTTCCGGCGCGCCGGCGCCGATGGCATCCTGACCTATTTCGCACGCGACGCCGCTCGCCTGCTCACGCGCTGAACCGGCCCGGATGCAGCTGCTAGGCTTTTCCGCCAGCCAGGTCCATCCGCTCGCCTCGCTCGACGCGGCGCGCGACTTCCTCGCCGGCAATGCAGCGGCCCGTTTCGTCTGGGTCGACACGCCGATCGAGGAAATCAGCGCCGCGCCGACGGCCTGGCGCGACAGCGTCCAGGCGCTGACGGGCGCCCCGGTGCTGGACCTGCATCTCATCGATGCCACCAACCCGTCGCATCCGTCGTATTTCGATACGACGCATGCCTACGACATGGTGATCTTCCGCAAGCTTACCTTCGAGACCAGCCGGCTGATCGCCGAGGCTGGCGCAGAGGGGGCGGCGGCATCCGGAACGAGTACGAGCACGACGGCAACGGCGGCGGCCTCGGCCACCGCCGCGATGGACATGCCGACGATGCCGGGCCAGCCCGTGGCTTCGGCCACGGCCTGCGCGACAGCCGGCCCGCAATCCGCGGCAAGACCCAGTACCTCAGCCAAGCCGCGCCGCTACCCGCCGGGCTTCCTGCCCGCGCTAGCCAAGATCGATACCCAGCCGGTCACGTTCTTCGTCTTTGACAACGTGCTGCTGACGGTACGGCCCGCGCAATCGCGCACGCTGGACCAGGTGCGCCAGCGCCTGCTTGAACTGTGCCAGGCGCCGCGGCCGCAAGCGGCGTCAAAGACACGGGCCAACGGCCACGCCGCGCTGGTGCATGGCATCCGCCCGCCAACGCGCCCGGAAGACCTGATGCTGCGGCTGCTCAACGCCATGGTCGACCGCTACCTGGACCTGCGTGCGCCGCTGACGCGCCAGCTCGACAGGTGGCAGCGCGCGCTGCTTAACGCGCGGCGCAGCTTTTCCAGCTGGGAAGGCTTGCTCGATGCCCGCATCGAGCTGCGGCGGCTGGAGCACCTGTGCGAGGAGCAGCACGACGCGCTGCAAGAGTTCCGCGACAGCCTGCTCGACAACAGCTATAGCATCGCGAGTGAAGGGCCCGCCACAGGCACTCCAGGTACGCCAAGCACGGCGCGCCGCGACGATGCGCTGCTGGTGCGGATCAACGACGTGATGGAGCACGTCTCGCGCGTGCTCGCCCATGCGCGGCGGCTGGAGGACTCGATCGAGTCCGCGGTGCAGATTCACTTCTCTTCGGTGGCGCACCGCACCAATCGCACCATGCGCACGCTGACGCTGATCACCGCGCTGTTCATGCCGCTCACGCTGATCACCGGCATCTTCGGCATGAACTTCGACCGCATGCCGTGGCTGCGCGAGCCCCAGGGCTTCTGGTGGTCGCTGGGGCTGATGGGGGCGGTGGTGGTGGTGCTGGCCGCGGTATGGGCGCTAGGGCGCCGGCTGGAGCAAAGCTAGCCGACGCCAGCCGAAGCTGGCGCCTCGGGTATTTCAGGTATGTTTCAGGTACTAGCCTTGGTATCGAGCGCGCGCGACAACGTGTCGAGAAACCGTGTGGCCGGCTGGTAGCCGATCGCGCGGACCGGCCGCTCGCGCCCGTCGGCGCCGTACAGGATGATGCCCGGGGGGCCGAACAGGCCGAAGCGCTTGAGCAGCGCGCGGTCATCGGCGTTGTTCCGGGTGACATCCGCCTGCAGCATCACAACCTCGGACAGCCGCGCCCGCACGCGCTCATCGGTAAATGTGAAGCGTTCCATCTCCTTGCAGCTCACGCACCAGTCCGCATAGAAATCGAGCAGCACCGGCTTGCCGGCGGCAGCGGCCTGCGCCACGCGTGCATCGAGCTCCGCAACTGAGCGGACGCGCTCGAACCGTACGTCGGACGCGCCGCCGGCCGCCGCTTCCGGCGCCGAGCGCGCGGCGCTCAGGTGCGCCAGCGGCTGCAGGGGGTCCCGGCCGCCGGAGGCCAGCCCGACCAGGAGGATGGCGCCTGCCAGCGCCGCCAGCAGGCCCAGGCCCTTGCCTACCCTGGCCAGGCCATGCGCATCTGGGCCGAGTGAATCGAAGGCGCTCAGGAAGACCGCACCAACCAGCAGCAGCGCAGCCCAGCCCGCCATCAGCGCCCACGCGGGCAGCACCGGGCTCACCATCCAGAGCGCCACACCCAGCAGCAGGAAGCCGAAGAAGCGCTTGGTCGTCTCCATCCAGCGTCCGGCGCGCGGCAGCAGGTTGCCCGCTCCCACGCCCACCAGCACCAGCGGCACGCCCATGCCGAGCGCCATGGCAAACAACGCACCGCCGCCGACCACAGCATCGCCAGTGCGCGCGATATAGGCCAGCGCGCCAGCCAGTGGCGCCGTCACGCACGGCCCGACGATCAGCGCGGAGATCGCGCCCATGGCTGCGGCACCGGCAAGCTGCCCGCCCTGGCGGCGGTTGGACGATGCCGTCAGCCGGGTCTGCCAGTGCTGCGGCAGCTGCAGCTCATAGAGACCGAACATGGACAGCGACAGCGCCACCATCAGCAGCGCAAAGGCAGCCAGCACCCACGGCGCCTGCAGCGCCGCGGAGAGGCCCTCACCCAGCAGGCCCGCCGCCACGCCGATCCCCGTGTAGACCACTGCCATGCCGAGCACATAGGACAGCGATACCAGCAAGGCACGCTTGCGCGTAACGTGCTCGCCCACCACGATCGACGACAGGATGGGCACCATCGGCAACACGCACGGCGTGAAGGTCAGCAGCAGGCCCAGGCCGAAGAACAGCGCTGCGATCACGCCGAGGTTGCGGCTGGCCAGGGCGCCGGCGATGCGGTCGTTCTCGTCGGCCGTCGGGGCCAGCAGGGCGGGGGAGGGGCCGGCCGCGTCGCCGCTTGCGGCGGCCGGGTTGTTGCCGATGCTGCTGGAATCCGCCGGTGCCCGTTTGCCGAACAATCCGTCAAGCACACCACCGCCGACCTTGAACACACTTTCCTGCGGCGGATAGCACAGGCCTTTGTCGGCACAGCCCTGGGAAGTCACCACCAGCGACCATTTGCCGTCGGCCGGTGCAGACTCCACCGGCACGCGGATGGTCAGCCCGCCGTGATAGGTTTCCATCTCTTTGCCAAATGTCTCGTCGAACTTGACCTTGCCGGGCGGGAACACCGGCGCACCGAGCTTGACGGATGCAGGCTGCGCCGCAAAGGCAAAGCGATCGCGGTAGAGGTAATAGCCATCCGCTACGTCGAAGCGAACCTCGATCGTCTTCGCATCGACCTGATGGGCAGCAAACCGGAAGGCCTGTTCCGGCGGCAAGAAGTCGTCATCGGCGGCATGCGCCACGCCGGCGAGGCACAGCCAGAGTGAGGCCAGCAGCATGATCAGCAGCCGCACTGCGGCACTATGCCGCACGGCTTGCCCAGCCCCCGAACCACCCGAGGCGTTCGCGCTCACACCGAAACTCATGCCCTGCCTTTGAAATGTCATTCGTCGTATCCGCATTGCGCTCGCATCATAGCGCCGGTCACCGGCCGCAGTGCTTTATTGCCAGCATCAGTGTGAGTCGGCGCAGCGACCGCCATCCTTACGCACTGTCGCCTTCGTCTGTGGCCGTTCGGGTTTCGTGCGCCACCCAGGCCAGATAAGGCGCGAATCCCGCGACCAGCGGCATTGCCACGATCTCAGGCACCTCGTAGGGGTGCGCGAGCCGAATCGCTGCCTCCAGCGCGGCATAACGCTCCTGGGTGGTTTTGATCATCAGCGGCCACTCGCGTGCGCTTTCGATCTCACCTTGCCACCAGTACTCGGACTCGCACGGCGCCAGCCGGTTCACGCATGCCGCCAACCTCGACTCCAGCACGGCCCTTGCAACACGCCCCGCGGACTCGGCGTCCGGCAGCGATGTCATCACCAAGATTGCTTCGCTCATCAGATCGTCCTCCCAGGCCACAGCCGGCCCGGCGGCCAGACCCTGGCGCGCCAGCCCCGGAAAACAAAAGAGCCAGGCATGTAGCCTGGCTCGATTGTAAGCGGTGTCCGCGCGGCTCGCCGCGACCAACGGTCGCAAGCGGGCCGGGACGGAATCAACCTTATTCGCCTGCTTCTTCAGCCGGCGCTTCGGTGATTTCCGGGCGGTCAACCAGCTCGACCAGCGCCATCGGCGCATTGTCGCCCTGGCGGAAACCGAACTTCAGGATACGGGTGTAGCCACCCGGACGCGCGTTGTAACGCGGGCCGAGTTCGTTGAACAGCTTGGTGACCATGTCGCGGTCGCGCAGACGGGCGAAAGCCAGGCGGCGGTTGGCAACGGTGTCCTTCTTGGCCAGCGTGATCAGGGGCTCGACAACCTTGCGCAGTTCCTTGGCCTTGGGCAGGGTGGTCTTGATCAGCTCGTGCTGGAACAGCGAGTTGGACATGTTGCGCAGCATCGCGAGGCGGTGCGACGAGGTGCGGTTCAGTTTCCGCAAACCATGACGGTGACGCATGATGATTCCTTTATTGCAATGTTTGACCAGCTCTTCTATCGCTTGGCCGGAGCAATCTCCGGTTCGGCGCGGGCCGGTAGTCTATTAAGGCAGCCGGCACATGCCGGTCGCCGCGATGACCTGGCGCGGCGGCTGGGCAAGCCCGCCACCGCGCCTGGCTATTACTTCTCCAGCCCTGCGGGCGGCCAGTTCTCGAGCTTCATGCCGAGGGTCAGACCGCGCGAAGCCAGCACTTCCTTGATTTCGTTGAGCGACTTGCGACCCAGGTTCGGGGTCTTGAGCAGCTCATTCTCGGTGCGCTGGATCAGGTCGCCGATGTAGTAGATGTTTTCGGCCTTCAGGCAGTTGGCCGAACGCACGGTCAGCTCCAGGTCATCGACCGGGCGCAGCAGGATCGGATCGATCTGCGGCGTGCGGCTCGAAGCGGCTTCCGCCGACGACTCGGTGCCTTCCAGCGCGGCGAACACCGACAACTGGTCGACCAGGATGCGCGCCGATTGACGAATCGCTTCTTCGGGCGAAATCACGCCGTCGGTTTCGATGTTCATCACCAGCTTGTCGAGGTCGGTACGCTGTTCCACACGAGCCGATTCGACTGCGTACGAAACGCGGCGCACCGGCGAGAACGAAGCGTCCAGCACGATGCGGCCAATGACCTTGCCCGCTTCGTCGCCGAACTTGCGCACGTTGCCCGGCACATAACCACGGCCTTGTTCGACCTTGATCTGCATATCGAGCTTGCCGCCGGCCGACAGGTGAGCGATCACGTGGCCGGGGTTGATGATCTCGACATCGTGGGGCAGCTCGATATCGGCAGCCGTCACAACGCCTTCGCCTTCCTTGCGCAGCGAGACCGTGACTTCGTCGCGGTTGTGCAGCTTGAAGACCACACCCTTCAGATTCAGCAGCAGGTTGACTACGTCTTCCTGCACGCCATCGATGGTGGAGTACTCATGGACCACCCCAGCGATCGTGACTTCGGTCGGGGCATAACCGACCATCGACGACAGCAGCACGCGACGCAGGGCGTTACCGAGCGTATGGCCATAGCCACGCTCGAACGGCTCCATCACGACCTTCGCGTGATGGTCGCCGAGCGGCTCCACGGCAATAATTTTAGGCTTGAGTAGTGCTGTTTGCATTAGGTTGTCCTTTTCAATACCCTCGGCTCGTTACACCGATAAGGCTGACGTTTGGAACCTGAAAATCCCATCGCACGATGGGCAATAAGCCCGACGCGCGGCAGCGCGTCGGGCTGAATGTGAAGCTTGGCGGGAAACGCAAGCCCCTGGCCGTTCGATGGTGTCGGTCAGAATTCGAGTGATTAACGCGAATACAACTCGACGATCAGGCTTTCGTTGATGTCACCCGAGATATCGGCGCGATCCGGCACTTGCTTGAATGTGCCTTCGAACTTCTTCGCGTCCACGGCAACCCATGCCGGGAAACCCGATTGCTCAGCCAGCGACAGCGCTTCGGCGATACGGACTTGCTTCTTCGACTGCTCGCGGATGGTGATGATGTCACCAGCCTTGACTTGTGCCGACGGCACGTTCAGGGCTTGACCGTTCAGCAGGATCGCCTTGTGCGACACCAGCTGGCGCGCTTCAGCGCGGGTCGAGCCAAAGCCCATGCGGTACACGACGTTGTCCAGGCGCGATTCCAGCAGTTGCAGCAGCTTCTCGCCGGTGTTGCCCTTGCGGCGGTCGGCTTCAGCGAAGTAGCGGCGGAACTGGCGCTCGAGCACGCCATAGATACGCTTGACCTTCTGCTTTTCGCGCAGTTGGTTGCCGTAGTCGGAGGTGCGTGCACCCGAGGTGCGGCCATGCTGGCCCGGCTTGCTGTCCAGCTTGCACTTGTCTGCAAGCGAGCGGCGTGCGCTCTTCAGGAACAGGTCGGTACCTTCACGGCGGGAGAGTTTGGCCTTCGGGCCGATATAACGTGCCACTTTATCTTCCTTCCTGATCGATCGCGGCGCCTTGTTTGACGCGCCGCGAGTCCGCCTTCTCCGCCCGTTTGAGGGACGCGTGAGTGGCAGACGGTGGGCTTATCCAGCGCATTCCCCTAAAGGACACGCGCAAAAGCATATGACTGACTATTTGCACCAGGCGACAGACCAGCAGGCCAATCACCAGACACAAAAACGCAAAACGAAAACCTGCCACAAAGCATATGCAGCAGGTCAACGTGCGATGCTACCACACCGGGCAGAGGGCGAGGAAGACCTCACCCGCAGCCCGGGTATCACACCGGCGCTTAGATCCGACGACGCTTGGGCGGACGGCAGCCGTTGTGCGGCACTGGCGTCACATCTTCGATAATCGAGATCTTGATGCCGAGCGCGTTCAACGCGCGCACAGCCGATTCACGGCCAGGGCCGGGGCCCTTGATGCGCACGTCCAGGTTCTTGATACCCTGGTCTTGCGCCACGCGGCCGGCGTTCTCTGCAGCAACCTGAGCTGCGAAGGGCGTCGACTTACGCGAACCCTTGAAGCCCTGGCCACCCGAGGTTGCCCATGCCAGGGCATTGCCCTGACGGTCGGTGATCGTGATGATGGTGTTGTTGAACGAAGCGTGGACGTGCGCAATGCCGTCGGCAACGTTCTTCTTGACCTTCTTACGCGCGCGCTGGGCGGCGTTATTCGGACCTTTTGCCATTAGTTTCTTCCTCTGCCTTCGGCTTTACTTCTTCAGAGCCACGCCGGCCTTACGCGGACCCTTGCGGGTACGGGCGTTGGTGCGGGTGCGCTGACCGCGCATCGGGAGACCCCTGCGGTGACGGACGCCACGATAGCAACCAAGGTCCATGAGACGCTTGATGTTCATCGTGGTTTCACGACGCAGGTCACCCTCAACCGTGGCCTTGGCTACTTCGTCACGAAGCTTTTCCAGGTCGCCGTCGGTCAGGTCCTTGACCTTCTTGTCAAAGGGAACGCCGGTGGCCACGCAAATCTTGCGGGCGCGCGAGCGGCCGATACCGTAAATAGCCGTCAGGCCAATCTCGGTATGCTTATGGTTCGGGATGTTAACCCCTGCGATACGTGCCATTCGTCAATCCTCTTTCCGATTAGCCTTGGCGTTGCTTGTGGCGGGGATCCGACGAGCAGATCACGCGCACGACACCGTTGCGCTTGATAACTTTGCAGTTGCGGCAAATGCGCTTAACAGAAGCCAGCACTTTCATGATTTTCCTCTTCCTTCAATTCCTGTTCGCTTCACTTCGTCCGAAAGACGATGCGCGCGCGTGACAGATCATATGGGGTCAGTTCAACCGTCACCCGATCACCCGGAAGAATCCGGATGTAGTTCATTCGCATCTTGCCGGAGATATGGCCCAGCACCACATGGCCGTTTTCCAGTTTGACGCGGAACGTCGCGTTGGGGAGGTTTTCAAGGACCTCCCCCTGCATCTGGATGACGTCGTCTTTTGCCATACCTAGCCTGTACCGACCCGGCTTCAGCGCAAGGTCAGATTACCCTTGAAATTCGCTTTCTTCAGCAGGGACTCATATTGCTGCGACATGACATAGGACTGGACCTGGGCCATGAAGTCCATCGTGACGACCACGATGATCAGCAACGAGGTTCCGCCAAAATAGAACGGAACGTTCCAGCGCAGTACCAGGAATTCCGGCAACAGGCAGACCAGTGTGATGTAGATCGCACCAGCCAGCGTCAGACGGACAAGAATCTTGTCGATGTAGCGCGTCGTCTGCTCGCCCGGACGAATGCCCGGAATGAAGGCACCGCTTTTCTTCAGGTTGTCCGCGACTTCCCGGCTGTTGTACACAAGAGCCGTATAGAAGAAGCAGAAAAATATAATTGCAGCAGCGTACAGCAGGATGTAGACCGGCTGTCCCGGCGAAAGCGTCGCAGCCAGGTCCTTGATGAACCGGCCGGCAGCGCTCGTCGAGTCAGACGTGAACCAGCCCGCGATGGTCGCCGGGAACAAGATGATCGACGATGCGAAGATCGGCGGAATCACCCCTGCCATGTTCAGCTTCAGCGGCAGGTGCGACGATTGACCGCCATACACCTTGTTGCCGACCTGACGCTTGGCATAGTTCACCAGGATCTTGCGCTGGCCACGCTCGACAAACACCACGGCGAAGGTAACACCGGCGATGATTGCCACGATCAGGATCGAAGCAATGATGCTCATGGAACCAGTGCGAACCAGTTCGAAGAGCCCGCCGATCGCGTTGGGCAAGCCCGCTGCGATACCGCCGAAGATGATGATCGAGATACCGTTGCCCAGACCCCGCTCGGTGATCTGCTCACCCAGCCACATCAGGAACATCGTACCGGTCACCAGCGTGATCACTGCCGTAGCCCGGAACATCAGGCCCGGATCGATCACCAGACCAGGCTGAGATTCCAGCGCGACCGCAATCGACAGCGCCTGGAAAGTGGCCAGAACCACCGTGCCGTAGCGCGTGTACTGCGTGATCTTGCGTTGACCCGCCTGCCCTTCCTTCTTCAACGACTCCAGCTGCGGCAGCACGATCGTCAGCAATTGCATGATGATCGACGCCGAGATGTACGGCATGATGCCGAGCGCGAAGACGGTAAAGCGCGACAGCGCACCGCCCGAGAACAGGTTGAACATCCCGAGGATGCCACCTGACTGACTCTGGAAAAGCTTCGCAAGCTGTTCCGGATCGATTCCCGGCACCGGAATATGCGCTCCGATGCGGTACACGATCAAGGCCAGCACCAGGAACATCAGCCGGCGCTTTAGGTCGCCGTACTTCGCCGTGTTCTTGGCTTGCGTGCTTGCATTGGGTTTCGCCGTGGCCAAACGATGCTCCGACTGTGACTCGCCTATGCTGCGAAATCTGCTGCTAAATTACGCCGCGATCTGACCGCCGGCGGCTTCGATCGCAGCCTTGGCACCAGCGGTGGCGCCCAGACCCTTGATCGTAACCTTGCGGGTCAGCTCACCAGCCTTGATGACCTTGGCGCTCTTGGCCAGCTCAGCCACCAGGCCAGCTTGCTTCAGAACCAGCAGGTCCACCTCGGTGGCTTCCAGGCGCTCGATATCACGCAGGGTCACTTCGGCGTTGAAGGCCTTCGTCAGCGACGTGAAGCCACGCTTCGGCAGGCGACGATACAGCGGCATTTGACCGCCTTCGAAGCCGACCTTGTGGAAGCCGCCCGAACGCGACTTCTGACCCTTGTGACCACGGCCGGCAGTCTTGCCCAGGCCGGAGCCGATACCGCGGCCGACGCGACGCTTGGCGTGCTTCGAACCGTCAGCCGGTTTCAGGTTGTTGAGTTGCATCTTGCTCTCCGTGTCCCGGGACTCAGGCCAGAACCTTGACCAGGTACGAGACCTTGTTGATCATGCCGCGCACGGCGGGCGTGTCCTGCAGCTCCGACACCGAATTGATACGGCGCAGGCCCAGGCCACGGACGGTGGCGCGATGATCCTCACGCGTGCCGATCAGGCTGCGCACGAGTTGCACTTTTACGGTTTGTTGCGACATTTCGTCCGACTCCTTAACCGAGGATGTCTTCAACAGACTTGCCACGCTTTGCGGCGATCTCGCCCGGCGTGCTCATCTTTTGAAGACCGTCCAGCGTGGCGCGAACCATGTTGTACGGATTGGTCGAGCCGTGCGACTTGGTCACGACGTTGGTCACGCCCATCACCTCGAAAATCGCGCGCATCGGGCCACCAGCGATCACGCCGGTACCTTCCTTGGCCGGCATCATCAGCACCTTGGCGGCGCCGTGCTTGCCAACGACTTCGTGTTGCAGCGTGCCGTTCTTCAGCGAGACCTTGACCATCTTGCGACGGGCTTCGTCCATTGCCTTCTGAACTGCAACCGGCACTTCCTTAGCCTTGCCCTTGCCCATGCCGATGCGGCCATCGCCGTCACCAACCACGGTCAGCGCAGCGAAACCGAGAATCCGGCCACCCTTCACCACCTTGGTGACACGGTTGACCGAGATCATCTTCTCGCGGAGGCCGTCGTCGCGTTCGTCCTGCTGGACTTTTGCTTGCATTTTTGCCATGACGTATCTCTCTATGTGCGCTTAGAACTTAAGGCCGGCTTCGCGTGCTGCGTCAGCCAGTGCCTTCACGCGACCATGGAAGCGGAAGCCGCCGCGATCGAACGCAACGGTTTCCACGCCAGCTGCCTTCGCCTTTTCGGCGATGCGCTTGCCAATCAGGGTCGCGGCGGCTGCGGTAGCACCGCTGCCGGTCAGTTCCTTGCGCACTTCTGCCTCGGCGGTCGAAGCCGATGCCAGCACTTGCGTGCCGCACGGCGAGTAGACCTGGGCGTAAATATGCGAATTCGTACGGAACACGGTCAGACGGTTGATCTTCAACTCCGCGATTTTGGCGCGGGTCTGACGTGCACGGCGCAAACGAGCGTCTTTCTTGTTCATGATTGCACCCCTTACTTCTTCTTGGTTTCCTTCAGGATGACGCGCTCGTCCGAGTAGCGAACGCCCTTGCCCTTATAGGGCTCAGGCGGACGGTACGCGCGGACTTCCGCAGCCACCTGACCGACTTTCTGCTTGTCCGCACCCTTGATGATGATCTCGGTCTGCGTGGGCGTTGCCGCGGTCACGCCTTCCGGCATCGCATGGATCACGTCGTGCGAGAAACCAAGCTGGAGCTTCAGCGCAGTACCTTGCAGCTGGGCACGATAGCCCACGCCGACCAGGTTAAGCTTGCGCTCGAAACCGGCGGTTACACCCTTGACCATATTGGCCACCAGGGCGCGCATGGTGCCCTGCAGTGCGTTTGCTTCGCGCGATTCATCAACCGGAGCGAAGGTCAGCGTGTCGTTTTCGACATTGACCTTGACCAGGCTGTGAATCGGCTGCGTCAGCGTGCCGAGCGGGCCCTTAACGGAGAGCACGCCAGCCGCCACATTGACTTCTGCGCCTTTGGGCAGCGCGATGGGAGCCTTACCTACACGGGACATGGTCTACTCCTTACGCGACGTAGCAAAGAACTTCGCCGCCCACGCCAGTGGCACGTGCCTTGCGATCGGTCATCAGACCCTGGGGGGTCGAGATGATTGCGACGCCGAGGCCGTTCATCACTTGGGGGATGTCGCTGCGGCCCTTGTACACACGCAGACCAGGCTTCGAGACGCGTTCAATGCGCTCGATGACCGGACGGCCAGCGTAGTACTTCAGACCGATGCTCAGTTGTGCCTTGCCGCCTTCTTCTTTCACGGCGTAGTCGTCGATGTAGCCTTCGTCCTTAAGGACCTTGGCGATTGCCACTTTCAGCTTCGACGACGGCATGACAACCGACACTTTCTGCACGCCTTGGGCGTTGCGGATGCGCGTCAGCATATCGGCGATAGGATCGCTCATGCTCATACTGTTTCTCCTGTAGCCTGTGCGTAATTACCAGCTGGCTTTCGTCAGACCCGGGATTTCGCCACGGAAGGCGATTTCACGGATCTTATTACGCGCCAGGCCAAACTTGCGGAAGGTACCGCGGGGACGACCGGTGATCGCGCAGCGGTTACGCTGGCGAGTCGGGTTCGCGTTGCGCGGGAGCTGCTGCAGCTCGAGACGCGCGCTATAACGCTCTTCTTCCGACTTCTCTTGGTCGTCGATAATGGCCTTGAGGGTCGCACGCTTGTCGGCATACTTTGCCACGAGCCTAGCGCGCTTCTTCTCACGTTCAATCAGAGCCAATTTAGCCACGGTTACCCCTTAATTACGGAACGGGAACTTGAATGCTGCGAGGAGTGCCTTGGCTTCCTCGTCATTCTTCGCCGTCGTCGTGATGCTGATGTTCAGACCACGCAGTGCGTCGATCTTGTCGTACTCAATTTCGGGGAAAATGATCTGCTCTTTCACACCGATGTTGTAGTTGCCACGACCATCGAACGAGCGGCCCGAAACACCACGGAAGTCACGCACGCGCGGCAGGGCCACGGTCACGAGACGATCCAGGAATTCGAACATGCGTTCGCCGCGCAGCGTCACCATCGCGCCGATGGGATAACCCTGGCGGATCTTGAAGCCGGCGATTGCCTTCTTGGCCTTGGTCACCACCGGCTTTTGGCCGGCGATCTTGGTCAGGTCGCCCACGGCCAGCTCAATGACCTTCTTGTCATTGATGGCTTCGCCAAGGCCCATGTTCAGGGTGATCTTGGTGATGCGCGGCACTTCCATGACCGACTTGAAGCCGAATTGCTCGATCAGCTTCGGTACTACTTGTTCTTTGTAAAACTCTTGCAGACGTGCAGTCATGCTCAACTCCTATCTGTGCCCAGAATCAAGCTGCCACGACGGCACCGGTGGTCTTCAGCACGCGTACACGCTTGCCGTCTTCCACCTTGATACCGACGCGCGACGGCTTGCCATTGGCATCCACGAGCGCAACGTTAGAAATATGCAGCGGCATGACCTTGTCGACCACACCACCGGTGGTGCCCAGCATGGGGTTCGGACGTGCGTGCTTCTTAGCAACGTTGACGCCTTCCACCACAACCTTCTCGCCGAGCATGGCTTGCACGGTGCCGCGCTTGCCCTTGTCTTTTCCGGTCAGGACGATGACTTCGTCGCCTTTACGAATCTTGTTCATGGCGGCTCCTTACAGCACTTCCGGCGCGAGCGACACAATCTTCATGAAGCGCTCGGTACGGAGTTCACGAGTCACCGGCCCGAAAATACGGGTGCCGATCGGCTCGAGCTTGGTGTTCAGCAAGACAGCGGCATTGCTGTCGAACTTGACGAGCGAACCATCAGCGCGACGCACGCCCTTGGCGGTGCGCACGACGACGGCGTTGTAAATATCGCCCTTCTTCACGCGACCGCGCGGCGCTGCGTCCTTAACGGTCACCTTGATGATGTCGCCCACGCTCGCATAGCGGCGCTTGGACCCACCCAGCACTTTGATGCACAGAACTTCGCGCGCACCAGTGTTATCGGCTACTTCGAGCCGGCTTTCTGTCTGAATCATGGTGTTATCTTCCCAACTTAATCCACCGGGCAACGCCCGCCGGTCAGTCTTGGTCCCGTCAGCCCCTGGCTTTGCGCCAGCAACCGTTTGGGTTGATCAACTTTGAAGTCGGTAGTTACCAGGCGGCCTGAACATGGTTAATCAGGAGCCGCTCGGCCAGGTTCGCTTCACCGATTCGCCGGGGTGATACAACTAAGGCGAATGCAACAAAGCGGAAGTCCAGGATTATAGCACATAACCCTGGACTCGCAAGTCAACCGAAAACCGTGTGGTTTTTTAGATGACGCGCGCAGCTTCGACCAGACGGGAAACCACCCAGGACTTGGTCCGCGACAGCGGACGCGTTTCCTGGATCTCGACCTTGTCGCCTTCCTTGTACTGGTTGGCTTCGTCGTGTGCGTGGTACTTCTTGGAACGCAGCACGTACTTGCCGTACAGAGGATGCTTGACGCGGTTTTCGATCAAGACCGTGACGGTCTTGTCCATCTTGTCGCTAACTACCCGACCGACCAGCGTGCGGCGAAGCGACGATTCCGTTTGTGCAGTTTCAGTCATTTCGAGGTCGCCTTTTCGTTCAGCACGGTTTGCACCCGCGCGATGTCCTTGCGCACCTTCTTCAGCTGGCTGGTGTTCTGCAGCTGTTGGGTGGCCTTTTGCATGCGCAGGCTAAATTGGGCCTTCAGCAGCTCGGAGAGCTCCTGGTTCAGCCCTGCGGCATCTTTGCCGCGAAGTTCGGATGCTTTCATCCCTGCTCTCCTTACGTCCCGACCTGGCGCACCACGAAATTGGTAGCGATCGGCAGCTTGGCGGCGGCGAGGCGGAACGCCTCACGAGCCAGCTCTTCCGTCACGCCATCCATTTCGTACAGCATCTTGCCCGGCTGGATTTCTGCCACGTAGTATTCCGGATTACCCTTACCGTTACCCATACGGACTTCGGCGGGCTTCTTCGAGATCGGCTTGTCCGGGAAAATCCGGATCCAGATGCGGCCGCCACGCTTGATGTGACGGGTCATCGCACGACGTGCCGACTCGATCTGACGAGCCGTCAGACGACCACGGCCCATCGCCTTCAGGCCGAATTCGCCGAAAGACACGGCGTTGCCACGGGTAGCCTTACCCGTGTTGCGGCCTTTCTGCTCCTTGCGGTATTTTCTGCGCTTAGGTTGCAGCATCGTTATTCTCCACTCTTCGCATCTGCGCCAGGAGCGCGGCGACCTGCACCGGCACCCGCGCCACCGCGGCGGTTGCCACCCGGACGGCCGCCTTCGCCTTCACGGCGACGACCATCAGGACGACCACCCGGGCGACGACGACGATCGTCTTGCGGCTCTTCCACCACCGGCGCATCGTTGCGGCCGAGGTGATCACCCTTGTAGACCCACACCTTGACACCGATGATGCCGTAGGTGGTTTCTGCTTCGGAGAAGCCGTAGTCGATGTCGGCGCGCAGGGTGTGCAGGGGCACACGACCTTCGCGATACCACTCGGTACGAGCGATTTCGATGCCGTTCAGACGACCGGCGCTCATGATCTTGATGCCCTGGGCACCGAGGCGCATCGCGTTCTGCATCGCGCGCTTCATTGCGCGGCGGAACATGATACGGCGCTCGAGCTGCTGGGTGATCGAGTCGGCGATCAGCTGCGCATCGGTTTCCGGCTTGCGGATTTCCTCGATGTTCACGTGCACGGGCACACCCATGCGGCGTTGCAGCTCGGCCTTGAGCAGTTCGATGTCCTCACCCTTCTTGCCGATCACCACGCCCGGACGCGAGCTATAAATGGTGAGACGTGCATTACGGGCGGGGCGCTCGATCACGACGCGGCCAACCGAAGCGTTCTTGAGCTTCTTCTTCAGAAACTCGCGAACTTCGATGTCTTCCTTCAGCATGCCGGCGAACTTCGTGTTGTTGGCGTACCAACGCGAAGCCCAGTTACGGCTGACGGCCAGACGGAAGCCAGTCGGATGAATCTTCTGTCCCATCGTGACTCCTTAGTTGCCGAGCGTCACAGTGATGTGACAAGTTTGTTTCTCGATGCGGTTGCCGCGGCCCTTTGCTCGTGCCGTGAAACGCTTGAGCGAGGTTGCCTTGTCGACGAAGATGGTCTTGACCTTCAGTTCGTCGATGTCGGCGCCTTCGTTGTGCTCGGCGTTGGCGATGGCCGATTCGACCACCTTCTTCACGATGACGGCCGCCTTTTTCGGGCTGAACGTCAGGACGTTGAGCGCGCGTTCGATCGGCAGACCGCGGATCTGGTCAGCGACCAGGCGCGTTTTCTGGGCGGAGATGCGGGCACCGCGATGAATCGCTTTCACTTCCATGATGGCACCTTACCTCTTCGCTTTCTTGTCAGCCGCGTGGCCCTTGAACGTACGCGTGAGCGCAAATTCACCGAGCTTGTGGCCAACCATGTTTTCCGAAACATACACCGGCACGTGTTGACGGCCGTTATGTACGGCGATCGTCAGGCCGATGAAGTCCGGCAGAATGGTCGAGCGACGCGACCAAGTCTTGATGGGCTTCTTGTCCTTGCCGGCTGAGGCCGCTTCCACCTTTTTCAGCAGGTGGGCGTCACAGAACGGACCCTTTTTTGCGGAACGTGTCATGTCTAGGCTCCTACCTACCGATTAACGCTTGTGGCGGCGCTGCACGATCATGCTGGCAGTGCGCTTGTTGCTGCGGGTACGGTAACCCTTAGCCGGGGTACCCCACGGCGAAACGGGGTCACGACCAGCAGCGGTCTTGCCTTCACCACCACCGTGCGGGTGGTCCACCGGGTTCATCACAACGCCGCGAACCGTCGGGCGGATACCGCGCCAACGATTTGCACCGGCCTTGCCGATGACGCGCAGGCTATGCTCTTCGTTACCGACTTCACCGATGGTGGCGCGGCATTCGATGTGAACGCGACGCACTTCACCGGAGCGCAGGCGAACCTGAGCGTAGATGCCTTCACGAGCCAGCAGCACAGCGGAGCCGCCAGCGGCGCGAGCGATCTGAGCGCCCTTGCCCGGCAGCATTTCCACGCAGTGGATGGTGGTACCAACCGGAATGTTGCGGATCGGCAGGTTGTTACCCGACTTGATCGCAGCTTCCGAGCCGTTCATCAACGCTTGGCCAACTACCATGCCCTTGGTGGCAATGATGTAGCGGCGCTCGCCGTCGGCGAACAGCACCAGCGCGATATTGGCGCTGCGGTTCGGATCGTATTCCAGGCGCTCGACCTTGGCGGCGATGCCGTCCTTGTCGTTGCGCTTGAAGTCGACCACGCGGTAATGGTGCTTATGACCACCGCCCTTGTGGCGGGTGGTGATGTGACCGTTGTTGTTACGGCCCGACTTCTGGAATTGCTTTTCCAGCAGCGGAGCGTGGGGCGCGCCCTTGTGCAGGTTGTGGTTAACAACCTTTACCATGGAGCGACGGCCCGGGGACGTCGGCTTGGTCTTGACGAGTGCCATGATTACTTGGCCTCCGCTTCAAAATTGATTTCCTGACCCGGCTTGAGCGAAACGTAAGCCTTCTTCACGTGGTTGCGACGCCCCATGAAACGGCCAAAACGCTTTTGCTTGCCCTTTTGGTTCAGGATCTGAACGGACTGCACCTCGACCTTGAACAGCAGTTCGACTGCCGCCTTCACGTCTGCCTTGTTGGCATCGCGAGCGACTTCGAACACGACTTGTTCGTTCTTGTCGGCGACCAGGGTTGCCTTTTCGGAAACCACCGGCGCGAGCAGCACCTGCATCAAACGATGATCGTTCTTGGCTACTTGCGTCATTTCAGCAACTCCTCGATCTGCGCGACGGCTGCCTTGGTCACCAGCACCTTCTTGTAGTGCACGAGCGACAGCGGGTCAGCCTGGCGCGGCTCGACAACCGCCACGTGCGGCAGATTGCGCGAAGCCAGGTAGAGGTTTTCGTCGAGGCTGTCGGTGATGATCAGCACCGAGTCCAGGCCCATGGCCTTGAACTTGTCGGCCAAGAGCTTGGTCTTGGGCGCATCGACGGTGAAACCGTCCACCACGTTGATACGACCTTCACGTGCGAGCTGCGAGTAAATCGAGCGCATGCCGGCACGGAACATCTTCTTGTTGACCTTCTGCGTGAAGTTCTCTTCCGGCGAATTCGGGAAGATACGGCCGCCCCCGCGCCACAGCGGCGAGGAAGACATACCGGCACGGGCGCGACCCGTACCCTTCTGGCGCCAAGGCTTCTTGGTCGTGTGCTTGACCTCTTCACGGTCCTTCTGCTTACGGTTACCGCTGCGAGCGTTAGCCTGGTAAGCGACGACGACCTGGTGAACGAGGGCTTCGTTGTAGTCACGGCCGAAGACTTCGGGCGAGGCGTCAACGCCTGCGCCGATCTGGCCATTGTCCTGGAGGAGCTTGAGTTCCATTGATTCGCTCCTTAAGCTTTGGCTTTGGCCTTGACGGCCGGGGTAACGATAACCTTGCCGCCCTTGGAGCCGGGAATGGCGCCCTTGACCAGCAGCAGCTTGCGCTCTGCGTCGATCTTGGCGATTTCCAGGTTCTGGACGGTGCGGGTGACGTCACCCAGATGGCCAGTCATGCGCTTGCCGGGGAACACACGGCCCGGATCCTGCGCCATACCGATGGAACCCGGCACGTTGTGCGAACGCGAGTTACCGTGGGTGGCACGACCCGATGCGAAATGGTGACGCTTGATGGTACCGGCGTAGCCCTTACCGATGGTCACGCCCTGGACGTCGATCTTTTGACCGACTTCGAACAGGTCAACCGACAGCGTGCCGCCGGGTTGCAGTTCGCCAGCCTTAGCGGCATCGATGCGGAATTCGCGGATGATTTCACCAGCTTCAACACCAGCTTTGGCAAGGTGACCTGCCAGGGGCTTGGTGACGCGGCTAGCGCGGCGTGCGCCGAAAGTGACTTGAACCGAGGTATAACCGTCGGTCTCGTCCGTCTTGATTTGTGTCACGCGGTTGTCGCCGACCTCGACCACGGTAACGGGAATTGAATCGCCGTCGTCCGTGAAAATACGGGTCATGCCAACCTTGCGACCTACAAGGCCAAGGCTCATGGTTTGCTCCATTCCCAGCTGCGATTGGCCGGGGCTGATTAATACACGAAAACAGTGTTTGCAGTGCGGGGCTTGCGCTGAAGAAGACTGCGCGCGGCCAAACTGGCCAGCCCACTACCCATAGACAAACGGGTAGCCTTACACTATATCGCGTAGATTTGGAAAGAGCAAGCGTGGATTGACAAGTATGCGGGAGCGTACGGGGCGGTGTTGTTTTGTAGCGTTTTCGCGTGCTCCTATCGCCCCAGCTGCACAAATTCCCCGCCGAAGAACACCAGCGGCTCGCCCTCCCCTATCTCAAACCCCTCCACCTGGCCCACGATCAGCAAGTGATCCCCGACGGCATCGGCGCGCTCCACCCGGCACGCCAGGGTGGCCAGGGCATCATTGAGATAAGGCACGCCACGCTGGCATCGCCGATGGGCGACTCCGGCAAACTTGTCGTCTGCGGGCTTGGCAAAGCGCCGGGCGAGCTCGCCGTGCCCCGCCCGCAGGATGCTGACGCCGAAGGGGTTCCCCGGCGTGAAACGCGCCGCGTTCGGCGAATGCAAGGCGAGGCTCCACAGGATCAGCGGCGGCGCCAGCGACAGCGAGGCAAAAGAGTTAATGGTCAGGCCGATCGGGCGGTCATCAGCACCGCAGGCCCCGATGACCGCCACGCCGGTGGCGTACCGGCCACAAGCTTGACGCAGTGCCTTGGGGTCGAGCACAGCACAGGCGGCGTCCATCTCAGGCTGCCTGCGGCAAATGCCGGTCGATCAGTTGCTGGCAGGCGGTAGGGTCAGCCCACCAGGGGAAGAAGTCCGGCGGGTTGTCGAAGCCGTTGGCGATGCGTGCGGCCAGCGCCGGCGCCTGCCCGGCCGCGCCCAGCAATGCCAGGATGTGCGGCGGCGGCGGCGTGAGCAGCGAGTTGGTCCAGTTCACGACGTCACCGGCGTAATGCCAGTAGCTGGCGAAGGTCTGCGTCATCCAGGCGGCGTCGAAGGCACGATCGCCGCGCGCGACGATCGCCTCCAGATACACCTTGCAGCATTTGGCGGCGTTGTTCGAGCCCTGTCCGGTGATGGGGTCGTTGACTACCACTGCGTCCGCCATGCCGAACACCAGCCGGCCGGACGGCAGCGTCATGACCGGGTGGCGCACGGTTGGCGTGAACCGGCCGGCGAGGATGCCCTGCTCATCGGTCAGCGTGACATTTTCACAGCGTTGCGCTTCCCATGGCAACCAGGTGCGAAGGATGCGCAGGCTTTCGGCAAGGTGCTGCTCGGGCGTACGCGCCTCAGCCCATTGGTCCATGGGTCCGCCCGGTATGCCCTCGAACACCATGATCTCGCAAGGTCCGCTCAAGGTCAGCGCGGGGAACACAAAGTACTCGCCGATGCCGGGAATCAGGTTGAAGCAAACCCGCGAATACGGCGTGCGCGGCGTCATGCCGTTCACATAGGTCAAGGCCAGCGCGCGTTGCGGCGCGCTAAAGGGACTGCGCGCGGCGTCACGCTCGAAGCGGCTGACGATTTCGCCCTTGCCGGCGGCGAGCAGGACCAGATCGTGCTCAAGTGTCAGCGCCTCGAGCTCATCGATGCCGGCATCGGCGATGCGCAGGTCGCCGCCACGCTCTGCGAAGGCCTCCATCCAGGCTGGCATCTTGACGCGTTGGTCCACGGCCTGCGCCGGCCGCTCGAGCCGGGCGGCCCAGTCGATCAGCCTGGCACCAACCTGCTCCGGATGCGGAATCGCCAGGCCAATGCCTTCTACGGGGGGGCAGCTATCGTCCCACCAGTTCAGCCCAAGCTCGCGCTCGGCCTGCAACGCGCGATCGAACATGCATTGGCTGGACATGACCTTGCCCGCCCTGACCTGGTCCGGCGTTCGATTGGTCAGCAGTGTGACCTGATAGCCTTTGGCTTGCAGCCCGAGGGCCATCTGCAGGCCTGACTGGCCTGCCCCGATGATGGCAATGCGTTGGCTCATGGCAATCTCCTACTGGATATTCAGGATGAAAATCGAAGCCCCGGATTTGGGGGATGCTCGATGCCGGCGTCAATCGGCCAGCCTGGGAATGGCGGGCACGTTCTGCTCGGGCCCCATCGCCGAGTAGCCGCCGTCCACCGCATAGTCCGCGCCGGTCACAAAGCTGGCGTGGTCGGAACAGAGGAACAACACGACCTGCGCCACTTCGTCGGGCTCGCCAACGCGGCCAAGGAGGTGGAAGTCCGCCGCCACGCGATCGGTGCGCTCGCGGTTGCCACCGCTGACCTCGTCCATCAGCCGGCACCAGGTCCAGCCGGGAGAAACGGCGTTGACCCGGATGCCATCGGGCGCGAGATCCATCGCCATGCTGCGGGTAAGTTGCCGGATGGCAGCCTTGGAGGCCGGATAGAGCCAGCGGCCCGTCTGCCCCACATTGGCGGAAATACTGGTGAAGTTGACGATGGCGCCACCGCCGCGTGCCCGCATGGCCGGGTGCACGGCCTGCGCCAGCATCACCCCGGAAACCACGTTGACGTCCAGCGCCGCAAGCCAGTCGCGCCGTCCTGATTTGAAGCCGTCGTCCAGATAGGTGCACGCCAGGTTGACCAGGTAGTCAACGCCACCGAAGTGCTGGCTCACCCGGGCAACCGCCGCGGCCACCTGGGCATCGTCGGTGATGTCCGTGTGGACGAACAACGCCCGCTCGCCCAACGCGGCAGCTGCCCGCTCGCCGCCGCTGGCATCGATGTCGAGAATGGCCACTCGCGTGCCGGCCTCGACGAAGGCACTGGCCACGCCCGCGCCGATCAACGTAGCACCACCGCTGATGATGGCCACTTTGTCCCGCAGTCCTTTCATGACGCTGTCTCCTGGTTGTCTTGGACGCTGCCCGGCTGCCGCCTTGCGACAGCACGTGCCGGGTGCGGCCTTTTGCTTTTCTGTGATGCGTGGTACTTGCCCTTATGGGCTCTTACTTGCCTTCGCTCTCCTGCCAGCGCGCCATCAGCGTGTTGGAGGGCAGCGTTTCGTCGAGCAGCTTGCGCGCGGTCTCCACACCTGCCACGGGCAGGCCGGCCGGATCGAGCATGCCGATCTGCACCAGCACGCTCGCCTGGTCCCAGTAGATATGCTCGTGGTAGAGCTTATCGCCGCGGAACTTGACGATGGCGATGAGGGGAATCTCCACCCGCTTGCCAGTGGGCGCCACGCCAGGCAGCATCCAGTCGACCTCGCAGGTATGCGTAAAGCAGAACAGCATCTCGTCGACGATCTGGCTGGCACCCACGGTGCGCGACAGCGGAATCAGACTGGTATCGGGCGGATTGCTGTTGACGAAATGGTTCTGGTAGAAGCGTTTGAGCTGCCGGTGGCCGACGCCGCCTGTCATGGTCGGGATATGGTTCACGTAGGGTTCCGACACCATCGTCGCCATCGTGGCGTCGACATCGCGGGTGGCGAACTCGTATTCGCAGTGCTTGTCCCACAGGGCTGAGAAATCGTAGTGCGGACCCATCTCTGCGCGCAGCGCGGCTATCGAGCGCTGATGTGCCATCAGCGCCGATGGGTGGTCGAAATGCTCGCCGCCGGTGCGCGCGAACGCGTGGTCCACGCCTGGATAAACGTACAACTCGATGCCGTCCTTGCCGCCCAAGCCTGCGCGGATCTTCGCCTGCGCCTCCGGTGGGCAGAAGCCGTCATGCTCGGCCACATGCAGCACCAGCCGCCCCTGGATATTGACCGCCTCGTCCAGCGCGCGCTCGATGCCGACGCCGTAGTACGCCACGGCGCAGGCCACGCCATCCAGGCGGCAAGCAGCCAGATAGGCGAGCTTCCCGCCCAGGCAAAAACCGAGCACCCCGGTCTGGCCCACGCATTCAGGACGGGCCCGCAGCGCATCCAGCGCCGCACCGACATCCTTGACGCCGAGGGCCTCATCGAAGCGTTGATACAAGCCCAGGGCGCGCTGAAAGTCCTCACCGCGATCGCCCAGTTCGATGCCGGGGGCGATACGCCAGAACAAGTCCGGCACCAGCACCGTGTAGCCTTCCTCGGCGTAGTAGTCCGCCACCGCGCGCATGGTGGCATTGACGCCGAAGATTTCCTGGCACAACACGATGCCGGGTCCCTTGCCCGATGGGGGCGTGGCAAGGTAGGCGTTGAATGCGCCGTCGGCGGCGTGGATCTGGATAGTCTGGCCCATGGGCTGCGCTCCTTTGTCTTTGGGGGTTGGGGCTGCCGTGCTGGATTCCATCATGGGCGATCCGCACCGCAGCAAACTAGCCGCGGGCTGCAGCGGCTATCCGATTAGTGCAGGAAAATGCCGGCATGGGCAAGGGGCGCCGGGAAGCGATCCACTATAGTGGTGTGAAGGAATCCGCCCGCAGGCTGGCCGGGCCCAATGTACTAAGCGGCGCGCCAATGACGCCGAGGAGCGAGACAATGCCTCAGCCCCCCGCGGCCACGGCCACCGAGCCGCTGGCACGCACCCTGCTATCCGACCCCACCCGGCTGGTCTTCGCCTCGACCGACCAGGCCCAGACGCGCGCAGCGGTGGGTACGGTTTTCAAGCCGCACAAGCTCACCATCGGTGGCACGACGCTGGCTGCCCGCATGCATCATGCGCCGCTTGGCGCCGTGTCCTTCAACCGGCTGGCCTATGGCGCGGAGGCCCAGATCGAGCCGGGGCCGCTCGATGATTTCCTGCTGGTGCAGATGCCGCTGGCGGGCCATGCCCAGATCCATTGCGGCCCGCAGCAGATCCTCTCCGACCGCGACATGGCCTCGGTGCTCACGCCGAGCGACCCCGTGCGGATGCGCTGGAGCCACGACAGCGACCAGTTGATCGTGCGCGTGGAGCGCGGTGCGCTGGAGCGGGTATGTGCGGCGCACCTCGGCCATCGGCCACAGGCGCCGCTGCGCTTTGAGCTTGGGATGGGTTGGCGCCGCCTGGCGGCCTGGTACCAGCTGATGCACTACGTGGCCGACCTGCTGGCGCTGGCGCCGGACGCGGCGCGGCATCCGCTGACCGCCTGCCAGCTGGAGCAGTTGGTGATCGGCACGTTGTTGACAGTGCAGCCCCACAGCCTGGCGGAGGCAATGCGGGCACGGGGCAAACCGCTGGCGCCGCGCCACGTGAAGCAGGTTGAGGAGTACATCCATGCCCACGCGCAGGCGCCGCTGACCCCCGCCCTGCTGGCGGAAATCGCCGGTGTGAGCCTGCGCGGGCTCTATGCTGGCTTTCGGGAGCACCGCGGCATCAGCCCGATGGCCTACCTGCGCGCGGTGCGACTGGAGCGTGTTCGCCATGACCTGCTGAACGACCCGGCGATCGACTCGGTCACGGCTGCGGCCCTGCGCTGGGGCTTCAGCCATCTGGGGCGCTTCAGCGTGGAATACCGCAAAAGTTTTGGCGAACCGCCGGGGCAAACACTGCGCCGACGCGGGCCCGCTTAGGCCGCATTCATTCAGGTGGGAACACAAAAACAAAAACGGCGAACCGAAGTTCGCCGTTTTTGTTTGCGCAAAACCGCTTGGGGCGGTCTTGTGCCGAATACCTTACACCTTGATTTCGACGTCGACGCCGGCCGGCAGGTCGAGCTTCATCAGTGCGTCAACGGTCTTGTCGGTAGGATCGACGATGTCCATCAGGCGCTGGTGAGTACGGATCTCGAACTGATCACGGCTCGTCTTGTTGACGTGCGGCGAACGCAGGATGTCGAAGCGCTGGATACGGGTCGGCAGGGGCACCGGGCCCTTGACGATCGCGCCGGTGCGCTTGGCGGTATCCACGATTTCGGCTGCCGACTGGTCGATCAGGCGATAGTCGAAAGCCTTCAGGCGGATACGGATCTTCTGGTTCTGCATGATATTTCCTTAAAAGAGCGATGGGCGGCGTGCGCCCTGGAACATGGGAACAAGCCGACGGTATTGTACCGCCAGCCTGCTCCAGGAAGTTTGCTTAGTCGAGGATCTTTGCCACGACGCCGGCGCCGACGGTACGACCGCCTTCACGGATGGCGAAACGCAGGCCTTCTTCC
>NZ_JBWKVH010000024.1:0-112092 GCF_059421605.1 Cupriavidus sp. GW821-FHT02F09 | reverse complement strand
GTGCTCCTCGAGAAACGAGACTTGGAATCTTCGTTTTACTCCAGGGGGCTTACCTCCGCGGCCCTTCATAGTATCTAGGGAAGTGCTGATCAATGAGGTTTGCGCTTGATGTTGCACAAGCCAATGACCTGGTTTTCACAATGCGAGAGAGATAGGCCGATTCAAGCCGGTTTTTCTCTCGTTTCGCGCCTTTCTTGGCACGCTTTGCGCGCTCAGGACAGATCGCTTCCCGTGCGAGATGTTTCCGTGCGTGCACGGGGTCTCTGACCGCGCGGGGTCCGGTGCTGCCTTGCCATGGCGGCAGCACCGGTGTGGCCTTCGGCTACTTCCTACAGCCTCGGCACCCCGGTCTACCCGCAGCTTTCGCCACGGGGCATCTATTACGCGGCTCAATACCCGGCCCGCGCGTACCCCTGTCAACGCTTCGCCTGCATCCTCACGGATGCACACGCATGACTCGGGGCCGTCGTGGCTGGCTAAACCTTCAACGTATGACTCTTTCATTCACAACATCTCGCCAGTTTTGACCGGCGCACAGGAAATAAATGCGCAACATCCGCTCCAGTCCGATTGGCGGTCGCCCACGTTTGCCTTTGGGGTAGTACGGCTCGACCGCCGCGATCAGGCGATGCCACGGCACAACACTTTCCATCTCCGCCAGGAAGCGCAGGTGTTCGTCCGTCCACCCCATGACTACCTGGATGACATTGTGCAATTGCGCGAGCGTCAAGTGCTCGGGAACGAGGACGCGCCGCCAAACCGGCGGGCTCAAGCCTCGCAGGCTGAATCGCAACTGGAGGACGGAGATCGCCGGTTGAGGATCGAAGGACATGCGCGCATTGTAGGTGGCTCATTGGCCTCTCGCGGGGAGAGGCTGATTTTAGCCCCCGCTTTGGCGCGGTCTCCGTGATGAAGACCGACGTGCCGATGGGTTCGCAAGCCGCAGCCTTCCCGCTCATGACCAGGCTTGCATGTCGCCACCACCGGCACCCATTGCCGCGCCCAGCACCTCAAATGCAGGAGGATTTCGTGTAGCATCCTTTCTTGAAAGAGATCGGCATCACGCTGCAGGAGAGTACTGGTATGTCGCGCAGGCAAACAGGGGATCTCGGTGTACTAGGCCGCGCTGCCGCGGCGGCCACGCGATACCGGGAATCGGTCGCGGAGAACGTGCAGCCGCCTGCCGGATCGTACGCGGCATGCCACCAGACATGGGACGGTCCCACGCCCGAAAGCGGCATGTCCGCGGCGGACACGATCGATGCCTTGCGCGCGCTGGCGGAACCTGGCTTGCTCCCGACCACCGGTGCGAGTTTTTTTGGCTGGGTCGTAGGTGCGTCGCATCCGGTCGGCGTCGCCGCCGACTGGCTCACCAGTGCCTGGGGCCAGAACTGCGGCAACCACCACGGCGCGCCCTCCGCCGCAGCCGCGGAGGACATCTCGGCCAGATGGCTGCTCGACATCCTCCGCCTGCCAGACGGTGCATCCGTGGGCTTTGTCACTGGCGCGACCATGGCCAACTTTGCCTGCCTCGCTGCCGCTCGCACGCATGTCCTGCAAAAGGTCGGCTGGGATGTCGAGGTCCAGGGCCTGTTCGGCGCACCCGAGATCCACGTGCTGGTCAGCGACGAGGCTCACACATCTGTCTTTGCCGCGCTGCGCCTGCTGGGGTTCGGGCGGGATCGCGTCACGCGCGTGCCGAGCGGGCACGACGGCGCCATGCTGGTGGCGCCCTTTCGCTCCGCGCTGGCCGCCTGCAAAGGCCCCGCCATCGTGATCGTGCAGGCTGGCCAGATCAATACCGGTGCGTTCGATCCGGTGCAGGAGATGCTGCCGGATATCCGTGAACGCTGCGCGTGGCTGCATGTGGATGGCGCCTTCGGCCTGTGGGCCAGGGCGTGCGCCGAGACAGCGCCGCTCGCCGCCGGCTACGAAGCCGCCGACTCATGGGCGACCGACGGGCACAAATGGCTGCAGGCCCCGTATGACAGCGGCTATGCCATCGTCGCCCATCCCGAAGCCCACCGGCGCGCGCTGACGGCTACCGCCAGCTACCTGCCCCACGCGGCCGCGGACGAGCGCGATCCATCGCATTACGTGCCGGAACTTTCCCGCCGTGCGCGCGGCTTCGCCACCTGGGCCATGCTGCGCCACCTCGGCCGCGCGGGCATCGCCGAGATGGTGTCGCGCCACTGCAGGCTGGCGCGCCGCATGGCTGTGCGGCTGGAAGAGCAAGCCGGCATTACCGTGCTGAACCAGGTATCGCTCAACCAGGTCATCGTCAGCTTCGGTATGGGTGAGGACGATGCGGTTGCCAACCGTTTGACCCGGGACGTGGTTGCACGCGTACAGTCCACGGGCGATTGCTATGTTGGCGGCGCTTGCTGGAAGGGCCACGAGATCATGCGCCTGTCGGTCATCTCCTGGCCTATCGGAGAGGACGACATCGATCGCGCCGCGGACAGCATCATCGAAGCCTGGCGATATGTCGCCAGGCTCGAGCGAATCCAGTCCGTCTAGATCTTGGTCACAAAAGTCCTGGCGTGATACAGCGCGGTCAGGCTGAGCGCCGTGATAATCACGATCGCGAGCACGTCAGCGCCCGGATAGCCCCAGAAATCCGACATGGCAGTCTCCTTGTTGAAGTTGGTGCTACAGCTGATATAGGTGAGGGTCCGCGGTGCGGCGCCTCACAGCAATCCGGTATCCCGCATGCGCTGGCGGCCGAAGTCGCTCACCCGGAAGCGAAATCGCATCTTGTCGGCATAGGCATCGAACTTTTCCTCGACGCTGGTCACCAGGCCGCCAGAATACAGATCCGTCAGAATGACGCGCACGGAGCCGATCCAGTACGGCCCTTGCTTGCCGTATTCCTCGCAGACCGATGCCGCGATATCGCTATCCCACATCCCGTCGGTACCGGCAATCTGCTGCAGTATGAAACCCTTGATATGCACTTTCGCCACTTGTCATCTCCGGTTCGAGAAATCGCCGCCGCACCTACAGCGAGCGGACCACTTCGAGGACGTCGCTCTTCTCCGTGTACATCAGGAAGGCGCCAGAAACTACCAGCGTGAGTCCCAACAGGAAGTTCCACGCCGGAAACTGCAACGTGAACGCCGCCAGGAACACCACCGCAAACGCGCCATAGAGCGCGGCAATGGCCTGCCCGCGGCCCACGCCGATGAGCGGGAAGGACTTGTACCAGGACACATAGCAAAAGCCGAAGGTGATGCCGGCCAGCAGCAGCCACGTGATGGCCTTGAGATTCCAGGTCTGGATGATCAGGTGGATGACGTCGACATCGCCGAACAGCGCCAGCGCCGGCAAGACCATGCACAGCCAGTAGATGGATTCCGCGGTGAAACGCACCGTAATGCCGCAATCCGGATCCGTGACATCGAGCGCGCGTCCCGCCAGCGCGCCCTCCACACCCCAGCCGATCGCGGCCATGGCGCCGCCGAGGTAGCCCAGCCACGAGGTATGCCGGTTCGAGGCGCCGGAGAGCTCGTCCAGGATCCCGGGCGCGTAGATCGCGATACCGCCGCCGACGATCACCAGGATCCCCAGCGTGGCACGCATCGTGATCTTCTCGTTGTACCAGATGCGCGCAATGCTGGCGCCGATGATCGGGTACAGCAACCCGGCGATCGCGGCGAACACGGCGCCCACATAGCCCATGGCGAGGAAGGAGCCGAAGATCGCCATCGGCCCGCCGAAGATCGCCGCGGCGAAGTACCACTTGGAAATGCGCCGCACTCGCACCAGTGTGCGGCCGAAGTCCTGGAACTTGCCCAGCACGATCAGCCACAGGAACAGAAACAGCAAGACCGAGAAGGCGTTGAACGTGGTGATGACCGCGGCCGCCGTCAGGAATTGGCGCGGATTCGCCAGATCCATGGTGGCGAACGGCGCCTCCTTCCAGACCGCCGCGCCCGGCACATACCACGCGCCCCACAAGACCGCGCACCAGAGCGCCCAGATAAAGCCCCAACGGATGCTGCGGGCACGGAATGCCACCTTCGCTTGGCCGACGGTCGTCATGAATCCTCCTGTGGTAAGCGCGTCGGGATGCGCGCCTGTTTCCTGCCTGATGTTTTTATGTCTTCGTGCGGGAATGGCTCAGGAAGACATGGAGAGGATTATTGGAGGGTGAAGGCGTGACAGACAATAATCCAAAGGAGAGATACCTACAAAGAGGCATGGCCGCGCAGCAATCCACCTCCGATAGTGGAAAACCGGCCGCTCGCATGCGAGGCGCTGCCGCCTCGGTCAGCGCAACAGCGCAGGTGCCGATCAGGATCCCGGGATCAGTGCCGCGACTTCTGGTGCTCGTGCCGCCACACCACGGCTTCCAGCCGTGAGTGCAGGTTGAGCTTGGAGAGCACGTGCTTGACGTGCACCTTGACAGTTCCCACGCTGATCCCGAGTTGCCGGGCAATCGTCTTGTTGCACAAGCCCTCAGCCAGGAAGTCCAGCACTTCGGATTCCCGGCCGGTCAGGTCCGCCTGCGCAGCAGGAACACGCTGGTTTGTTGCCACCACCTGCATCAAATTGCCGGTAATCGAGTCGCTCAACACGGACGCGCCGTTGGCCGCGCGCCGCAGGCAATCGCACAGATCCTCCGGCTCCATGTCCTTGAGCAGGTAGCCATGCGCCCCGGCACGCAGCGCCGACACGACATCGCGATCGTTGTCCGACACTGTCAGCATGATGAAGCGCGCATCCACCTGTTTCTCCCGCAATGCGCCGATCGTCTCGATGCCGCTCATGCCGGGCATGTTGAGGTCGATCAATATCACATTGGGTTGCATGCGCACGGCCATGTCGACACCCTCGGCGCCGGACGCGGCTTCTCCGACGACGCGAAAGCCCTTGTCCATGCCGATGAGTTGCGCCAGGCCTTTGCGAAACAGCGCATGATCGTCGATGACCAGAACCGTATTGCTCGCTTCCATGGCCAGTTGTCTCCGTTCTATTTTTCTGCGCGGCCGCGGCGGTTTGTCCTTCGTCCCGGTGTGGACCGCATTGCCGCCTGTGTCGGCGGCTGTTTGCAGGGGGTCCGGAGATGGTACACGGCATCCACCGATTTGTGGAACCCGCCCGTCCGCATAGCGGCGCCGTCAGGGTTTCCCCGATTGCGCGCGGCGCTTACCAGTCGGGCTGCCCCACCGGACGGAAGCGCACCGCAACGCAGCATCCGCCGCCCGGCCGCGGGGTGATGGCCAAAGCGCCGTCAAGGCTTAGCGCCCGTTCACGCATGATGGCGGTGCCGTGCTGGTTGCGCGCGTCCGCCGCCGGCTCGAAGCCGAGCCCGTCGTCCTCGATGGTGATCGCCATCGCACCGTTGTCCGCGGGCAGCAACCGGACCGTGGCCTGTGACGCGCCCGCGTGGCGCACGACATTGGACAAGGCTTCGCGCACGATTTGCACGATGTGGAATTCTTCGTTGGCCGTCAATCGGCAGTGCTTGAGCCGGTTGTCCAGCGTCATGGCCACGCTGCTGCGGGCACCGTATTCCTCCAGGGCCTCTTCCAGCGCGGCGGCGAGCCCCTGCGCATTGATCTGCGTGCGGAATGTCGTGATCAGCTCGCGCAGCTTGCGGTAGGCGCCGTTCAGCCCGTCGCGCAGTTCTTCCGCCGTCGACACAAGCTCCTCGCGCGCGTCACCGCGTTCCGACAGCGTTTGCAGCCGGCTGACCTGGATCTTCATGTATGACAGCGATTGCGCCAGCGAGTCATGCAGCTCGCGCGCCATCGTCGCGCGCTCCTCGATCAGCGCCACCCGCCGCCCCTCCTGCATGCGCCGGAAGCTACCGATGGCCAGTGCCAGGTGCGCGCCTACGGCTTCCCCGATCTGGCTCCCTTGCGACTGGCATTCGCGCGCCGTCTGAAACACCACGAACAGGTGGCCGTAACGCACCTTGCCGTCGCTGATGGGCACCGCCATCCCGGCACCGGCCTCGCCGGGCCGGGCCGGCGCGCCATGGTCCGCCATCTCGAACAGCATATGCGGGCCGGCCACCACCAGCGTGCGCGCGCGCTCGACCTGCGCCCAGCCGAGCGCGCCCACATGCACCACCGCCGGCAGTTGCAGCGCCTCGCTGGTCTCGTCGTCGAGGCAGATGCCACACGCCTGCGCCGCCAGGCTATCTGCCACCGCGCCGCAGACATTGCGCAAGGCCTGCGGGCTGAGCGATTCACCGGAGAGCGCCGTCATGACGTGGTCGAGCAAGGTCAGCCAGCGGTCCTGCGGCGTGGCAGCGGCAGCGTTACCCGCTGCCACGCCAGCCCAGGCCTCGCCCGCATGGCGGCGCAGGCGCAGGCCAACCAGCAAGCCGCCGCCGGCAACGATCAGCAAGGCAATGCGGACCGCGATGTCGACCCGCAGGTGCCGCTGCAGCGACTCAGCCACATCCACGGCGGCCTGTTCAAGCAGCGGCAAGGCTCCCGCCGCCGTAGTGAACGCGCCCGGCTGGTCCGCCTCGGAAAGGGCGGATCCGAACGGCGGATCGACCAGCAATGCGCGCGCTTCCGCCAGCCATTGCCGTGCCTCGCCATTGGCTTCGTTGCTGCCCGCAAAGCCGCTGCCGCGCTGCCGCAACTCGGCGGCCTTACTCATGAACCGCACTGCTTCGCTGGACCACGCCGCGGTCAATATGGGCTGCACCATCAGTGCCAGCGCAGCCAGTGCAGCCACCATCATGACCACCGCCCATGGACGCGCGCGATGCTGTTGCTGAGCCAAAAAAAGCAAGTATGATGGCGAGGCGCGTCTGGCAGGCACGGGATTGCTGTTCATTGGATCACCTTGGGTCGCAACGTGCATTCAGCCCTGAACGTTCGCATGCAAGCATAGCAAGCGAAGGCGGGAAAATAATAGGGGAGACGAGAGGGATTAGCGTGCGGGGAAGCATCATGCTGACCGTGTGGCTGTACCTGGGCGGCGCGGCCGCCGCGTGCGGCTACGCCATTGGCGCCACCATGGGCTGGCTGCCCAGCAGTACGCCGCTGGCCGTGGGCTGCCTCGGCGGCGCGCTCGTGCTGGTCTCGGTGGCGGCCGCCACCAACCGCCGCGTGCCTGTCAGGCACGCCGACGTAACCACGCATCGCCCGAACATCGGGCCCATTGCGCTGCATCACGACTATCGTGCCCTGGTCGACGGTATCGAGGACATCGTGTTCGAGACCGATGCCGATGCCACATTCCATTTCCTGAATCATGCGTGGAAGTTCGTCACCATGCTGGATGTGCACCTCTGCCTGCACACGCCCCTGTTTCGCTATGTCCATCCCGATGAGCAGGCGCTCAATCGCGAACAGTTTCTCACAGTCCTTTCCCGGCACAGCGACGCATGCCGCTACGAAACGCGGCTGATCTGCCATGACGGACATCCGCGCTGGATGGAGGTACGGCTGCGGCCCCGCTTCGACGGCCACGGCGAGGTGATCGGCACCACCGGCATGATGACCGACATCCAGTCCCGCAAGCGCGCGGAAGACGTGCTGCGCGCGCGCGATCGCAGCCTGTCGACGCTGCTGGATCACCTGCCCGGCATGGCGTTTCGCTGTCGCAACGACCGGCGCTGGACCATGGAATTCGTCAGCGATGGCTGCTTCGAGCTGACCGGGCTGGAGGCCGTGGACCTGCTCAACCACCCGTCCTACGACGCGTTGATCCACCCCGACGATCGCGCCTACGTGTGGGACTACGTGCAAAGCCAGCTCGCGCAGCACAAGGCATTCCACCTGCGCTATCGCATCCGGACCCACGCGGGACAGGAGAAATGGGTAAGCGAGCGCAGCCGCGGCATCTTTGCGGGCAACGGCACGCTGTTGGCCATCGAGGGCTTCATCTCCGATATCAGCGGCCAGAAACGCGACGAGGAGCGCGCCGAGCGCGAGCCGCTGCGCGACCGGCTGACCGGACTCAAGAGCCGCGCCCTGCTGCTCGACCGCATCGACCTCGCGCTGCAATACAGCGCGCCCTTCATGTTGCTGTGCCTGGATGTTGACAACCTGAAGCGGATCAACGAGCGGCACGGCCGCGCCTTCGGAGATCAGTTGCTGACCCGCCTGGGCGAGCGGCTCGCCGCCTGCTGCGGCCCTGGGATTTCTGCGGGACGCAGCGGTGGCGACGAGTTCGCGATACTCGCGCTGCAGGCCCCCGCCGGCGTGGGAAGCCCGACACTCGACCCCGCCCGTTTTGCGGGACGCACGCAGGACGAGCGCCGGCTGCGCAGCGTGATCTGCGCGCTGACGCTGGTCGATACGATTGCGGCCATGCTGGATACTCCGTTCGAGATCGACGGCGTATCCGTCTCCATCAACGCCAGGCTCGGCATCGCAATCCGGATCTCCAACCGGCCCGAGGCCCGCGCCATGCTGCGCGATGCCCTGCGCGCGGTGTATTCCGCGCAATGGCAAAGCGCGAATGGCACCGTGCGCTACGCCTTCGCCGGCGAGACGGCCCGCCGCACGGCGCAGGCCTGGCGGCGCTCGCTCGGCGAATTCGCGCGCGCCTTCGACTCGCAAGGCTTGCAGGTGAGCCTGGCCCAGGTCACGCCGCTCGGCGACGGCCTGGCCTGGGCGGAAGGCTCGGCATGCTGGCACAGCACGCGCGCTGGCACCATCCCCGCCGCGCATCTGTTCCTGTACGCGGCCCAGGCAGGCACGCTGGACAAGCTGGTCGAGCGCTACCTGCTCGCCATCTTCGACCAGGCCTATCCCCTGCTCAAGCCGCAGCAGCGGTTGTGCCTGTGCCTCGACACGGTACCGCTCGACGCCATGGTGCTGCGCGGCATCCAGGGCGCGCTGCAGGCCCTCGCCAGGACAGCCGCCCACGCTCGCATCGACCTGCTGTTGCCGCAACTCGCGGAACCCGGGCTTGCCGGGCTCGATGCCGCGCTTGCCGGTTTGCGCCAGGATGGCATCCGCCTGGGTGTCGACCTCACCCCGGCAGCCGCGCACGACGGCCCACCTTTGCCCGACTGGGCACTCCTTGTGGATTTCTGGCGGATCCGGCTCGATCATGGCGCCCCCGATACCAGCAACCTGGAGCGCCTGCTGCGGATCGCCGCCCGGCACGGCATCCCGGTAGCGGCGGGGGGTCAATCCGATGCCGCCAGCAGCCCGGACCGCTTCCAGCATTGGGTCGGGGTCGCGGAGCCCATCGGGCTGGAGGGTTAGGCGGCCATCGGCGCCCGTGCCGGGCATGGCATCAGAAGGTCTTCTTCATGCCCAGGATCCAGTGCGCCGTGCCTAGCCGCTTGCCGTCCGCTACCCACAGCGTTCGGTCGGCATTGGTGCCCGTATAGGCGAAAGAAACGATCCAGCCCTCGCCAATGGTCTTGCTGACGGCGGCGCGCCAGTCCGTATAGTTGAACTCCCCGTAGTTGCGCACCCATTGACGGCCTACGTGCAGCCCCAGCGTCACGTCCCACGGCAGTGGCACATCCGCATTCAGTTCCAGATAGCCGCTGCCGTGCGAGTTGCCTTTGCCGGTGCCCATCGATGCGCTGTCGTAGCCGAAGAAGTTGGTCAGCGTGCGCGAGTATTTCAGGGTCAGGATTTTCCAGCCGACGGCCCCGTAGAGTTCCAGCGTGTTGTACTTCTCGTCCGAACCCGGCAGCTTGGGATTTTCCGGATAGTAGAACTGCAGCAGGCCGACATCGAAGCGCCAGTCGCCGAATGACTTGGCATAGCCGCCGTACAGGTCCAGTTCCAGGCTGGCATCGTTGATCGCCTTGTGGCTGACATTGGTGCCCCAGATGCCGGCATAGAAGCCGCTTTCGTGCGCATAGTCGAAGCCGCCCTGAAGGGCCGGGCGATTCTGCGTATACGTGATGCCGCGAAAGACATAGTTGCTCATGAGCGCCACATTCGCGCTCACGATATGGGGGCTGGCAGGTGGCTTCGGCTCTTCCTGCGCGAACACGCAAGGCGCCGCGCCAGCCCCTCCGAACAGAAGAAAGCCGGAGGCGACCGCCCTGGCCCAGGATTGCGACAATTTCATGCGTCACCTTCAACAAGGAAAATGCGGCAATCGCGCGAGGGCGGTGCCGGAGCGTGATCAGAAGTGGTTTTGCAGTTCCTTGCCGATATCGAAGATGTCGCCAACGATGCCGTACTTGGCGATGGTGAAGATGGATGCTTCCGGATCGGTATTGACCGCCACGATGGTATCCACATGTTTCATGCCGGCCATGTGCTGGACCGAGCCCGAAATGCCCATCGCCACGTACAGCTTGCAGTTGGCCGCGGTCTTGCCGGACTGGCCGACCTGCCGCGATTTCGGCAACCAGCCCGAATCCGCGATCGGGCGGGAACAGCCGAGCGTGGCGCCCACCGAGTCGGAGAGCGCCTTGAACTGCTCGACATTGTCTTCCTCGCCCACGCCACGGCCGATGGAAAGGATGAAGTCGGCGCCCGGGATATCCACGTCGTCGCCGCCGGCCGGCTCCTCGAAGCCGAGATGCTGGCTGCGCGGCGTCACCGGCGGCGCGGGCAGGCTCGAAACAGCAGGCGTGCCAGCGGCCTCCACCGGCTTGAACGAGCCGGGCCGTACCGTCAACACCACCGTGGCGCGCCCCGGGAATTCCATCTCCACGTTCACCTTCTGCCCGTAGCCCGAGCGGGTGGCCACCCAGCCCTCCCCGTCCCGCTCGACCGCGAACACGTCGGTGGTGAAGCCATGCCCGTCGCGCACCGCCAGCGGCGCGGCGTAGCCCAGCGTATCGACGCTATGCGGCAGCAGCACCAGCGATGGCTGCCGCGCGGCGATCAGCGCGCGCACGGATGCCTCATACACCTCCGGATCGAAGGCATCGTCGGCGCTCTGCACCGTCACGATCTCGTCCACCCCCGCCAGCCTCAGCGGCTCCGCATAGCGCGCCGGGTCGGCGGCGATCACCGCCACCTGTACCGGCTCGCCGCTAGCCGTTTTCAACGCGGTTGCCAGGCCGACCAGCTCGCGGCTGACCGGACGCAGTTCTCCCTTGCGATGCTCGACTACCACCAGAATGCCCGCCATCATGCTTCTCCCCTGAATTCCTTGATGATCTTCGCCAGTTGCGATGCCTGTTCCGCGGGTGTGCCCTCGATCATCTGGGCGCGCCCTTTCTCCGGCACGTACATGCGGCGCACCCGCGACAGCGAACCTGCCGCGCCGGTATCGCCGGCCGCCAGCCCGATGTCGTCCGGCCCGACTACCTCGATCGGCCGTGCGGCGGCCTGCTTGATGCCGCGCAGCGATGCGTAGCGCGGGGTGTTGATGCCCAGTTGCAGGGTGAGCACGGCCGGGGTGTTGATCTTCATCGTGGCATAGGTGCCGCCTTCCAGCTCGCGTCGCACCGTGGCCGTATGCTCGCCCGGGGCGTACTCCAGCGCGGCCACTACCGCGGCATGCGGCGCGTCCAGCAGGCCGGCCATGGCCATGCCTGTGGCACCGAAGGCATGATCGGAAGCCTGCACGCCGGCAAAGACAAGATCGGCTGACTCGCGGCGGGCCAGCGCCGCCAGCACGCGCGCCACCGCGATCGGGTCGGACTCCTCGAGGGCGTCGTCCCAGACGCGGATCGCACGGTCGGCGCCCTTGGCCAGGCACTTGCGCAACTCCTCATCGGCGCTGTCGGGCCCGACCGTGGCCACGACCACTTCGATGTTGTCCCCGCCGGGCCCCTCCTTGAGCCGCATGGCTTCTTCCAGCGTGAAGTTGTCCCACTCGTTCAGGTCATGCACCAGGAAGTCGGGGTCG
Organism: Cupriavidus sp. GW821-FHT02F09; assembly: GCF_059421605.1. Taxonomy (NCBI): domain Bacteria; kingdom Pseudomonadati; phylum Pseudomonadota; class Betaproteobacteria; order Burkholderiales; family Burkholderiaceae; genus Cupriavidus; species Cupriavidus sp. GW821-FHT02F09. The sequence continues at coordinate 100,338 of NZ_JBWKVH010000024.1, read as the reverse complement.
ATGTCGCGGCTGTCGCCGCGCATTTCGAAGTCCTCATCCAGCGAGGCCACCTGCTTGATCGTCACCAGTATCTTCATATCGTCTCCATCGTCTTCAGCGGTGTTGGTCGTCCAGCTCTCGGCGCAGCCTCGGTCTGCGCGGCTGCGCACACGCCGGCCTGCCGAGCGAAATGACTGAATGTGCGGAAGCGGACCTGCGCATCGGGATCGTCGCGCATGCGCCAGCGGTCCGCGTCCGTGAGGTTGGCATGATCGAGCACCATGGCGCGGTGCAACGCGTAGCCGTCCTGGCGCAAGGCCAGCAGCACTTCACGCGGCGCAGCGCGGTTCAGGATCACCGCCCGGCGCACGTCCGGACTCTCGTGCGCTGCCAGCCTGGCAATCTGCGCTGGCGAGGTGGCGGCATTGCGCGCCACGCCCGCCAGCACGTCCACGCTGGCGCTGCGCGCGAGCCGGCGCAGCAATGCCGGCGCGAGATCATCGCGGTAGGCCACGCCCGCTTGCACCCAGTCCTCCGGGTCCGCGCCAAGCCGTTCAAGTACGTCCGCGGGACAAGCGGAATGCCGCGCCGCGCCGCGCCGCACCTCGACGTGGGCATCCCCGGCGGCAACCGTCACCAGCGCCGGTGGGCAGGCCGCATTGCGCGCCACGGTGCGGCGCACCCAGGAATCCGAGTCCTCCAGCAGCCAGCCGGCCATTCTTGCCGGCAAATCCGCCCGCCCCGCCACCGCGCGGCGCACCCCGGCCTCGGGATCGAAGCAGAGCGTCAGCAGCGCTTGCGGCGGCATGACGGCATGGGCGGCGGCAATCCGCCTCACCGTGGGGTCGGCATCGGCTGCCAGTTGCCGCAGCAGCGCCACCGGCGCACGCGCCTGTTGTGCGATGCAGCGCCGCTCGAGCACAGACTCGGGCATGGCTTCAAGCAAACACGCCGGGCAATGCGGATGCAGCAGAATCTGCGCGCGTACGGCCGGCTCGTCCGCCGCCGTCCACAAGGACTGCAACGTATCCGCGGCAGTGGCGAAATTAATCGCGAGCAAGCGATGCAGCATCGGAAGGTGGCGCCGCTCCAGCGCCGCCAGCACATCGGCGGCGGTGCCCGTGTTCTCGCACAGCGCCCGCAGTATCTTGACCTGCGTGGTGCCTTCGGCGATCTGCGCCAGCACGCCACGCGGCATGTGCGGATGCCTGGCCAGCAGCAAGCGCAGGCGTTCGCCTCCGCCGTGGCGCCAGAGCGTAACCAGCGCGTCCGCGGGGGTCGCGGGATTGCGGGCGAGACGCAAGCCAACCATGGCATCGTCGCGGCAGATCACAGCTAGCCGCGCCAGCACGAGCGGCGGGACGAATCCGGCCGACGCAAGCAGCAAGCGGTCGTGGCGGGCATCGAACAGACGCGGCGTCAACCACGCCTGGTGCGCTGGCGAGGCGTGCGCATAGAGCGCGGCGGCCGTGAGCGGCTCCGCGTCCTCCTGCGCACGCCGCAGCAGCTCGATCCAGTGCCGGCCGGAGAAGTTCATCGCCGCCTGCCCTACGCTTGCACCAGGCCGATCGCGGCGTGGCTGGCCTGGGGCGTGCCATAGGGCTCGGCCAGCGCATCGCGAATCAGCTCGATCAGCTCGCGCACCACGAACTTGCCTTCGTAGCCGCTGGTCTTCAATGCGTCCTCGAACATGGTCAGATCCTTCGGGCAGCACACCACGAAAACTTCCAGCCCTTCGATGCCGGCGGCCTCGCGCATGCGGTTCTGGGATGGTTTCTCCGCGCCGACCGGGTCGGGCATCCAGATGCGGCCGCCACCGGCGCCGCAGCAAAACGAGTTGTCGCCATGGCGCGGCATCTCCACCAGCTCGCAGCCGATCTGCTTCAGGATGTCGCGCGGCGCGCCATAGCCCTTGTTGAAGCGCCCGAGGTGACACGGATCGTGCAGGGTCACGCGCTGGCGCTGCGGCTGGCGCACCTTGATCTGGCCCTGTTCCAGCATGCGCTGCACGTAGCTTGTGTAATGCTCGATCTCGTAGGTGCCGCCAAAATCCGGGTACTCGTTGCGGATGGTGTTGTAGGAATGCGGGTCGGTCGTGACGATGCGCTTGAACTTCGCCGTGCCCAGCGTCGCGATATTGGTTTCGGCCAGCAGTTCGTAAAGCCCTTCCTCGCCAACGCGGCGCACGTCGTTGCCGGCGTTGGATTCGCCCTCGAACAGCAGGCCGAAGCTCACGCCTGCCTCATGCAGCAAGGTGGCGAACGCTTGGCTGACCTTCTGGTTGCGGGGGTCGAACGAGGCGTAGTCGCCGACGAACCAGAGCAAGTCCACCGGTTCCTTGCGCGCATCCTTGATCTCGAACGGCAGCGCCTTGGTCCAGGCCGCGCGCTTGCGCTTGGATTCCCCGAAGGAGTTGCCGGTCTTGTGGATGGTCTGCAGCGTCTTCTGCAGTTGCGGTTCCATGTCGCCGTCTTCCACCAGCTTGCGGCGCATCTGCACGATGATGGGCACGTGCTCGATCGCCACCGGGCAGATCTCGACGCAGGCCATGCAGGTGCGGCAGGACCACAAGGTCTCCATGAACACCTGGCCGCCGTCCTTGCCATGCGGGCTCAGCTTGACCTCATCCGGGAGGGCCTGCTTCTGCAGCGCGTCGTTGGCGAACTCGCGCAGCGACAGGATCACATCGCGCGGGGACAGCGGCGCGCCGGACGCCTGCGCCGGGCAAGCCTCGTGGCAGCGGCCGCACTTGGTGCAGGCATCCAGGTTCAGCAGATGCTTCCACGTGAAATCGGTGATCGTACTGTAGCCGACCTTGTCACCGGTAGCCGCCTGGCGCGGCAGGCGTTGCGCAGCCAGCGGATCGCGCAGCATCAGCGAGCCTGCGGCGGTGAAGATGTGCTTGACCTTGGTGAACGGGATCAGCGCGATCAGCGTCAGCGCCAGCAGGCCGTGGAACCACCACAGGCCGCTGCGCAAGACGCCTGCGGCCCCGGCGCTGACGCCCACGGCGCGCATCGCCTCGGCCAGCGCTGCGCCGAACGGCGACCACCAGCGCAGTTCCCACACCTCCGGCCTTTCCTGCAGCCACACCAGCCGTGCGGCCTCCAGCACGTAGCCGGTCGCACCGATGATGATCAGCGCCCACAGAAAAGCCCAGTCCTCGCGGCGGTAGCCGCTGCGGTCATAACCCGGCTCTCCCGGCTTGCGGTCCGGGCGGGTGTAATCCAGCTTGGGCGGCTTGATCCAGCCGCGCCGGATCATCATGTAGACCAGCCCTGCGATCATGGCAACGCCGGCGCAATCGAGCACCAGCGAGAACCACAGGTAGAACTTGCCATGCCAGAAGCGCAGGCCGAACAGCTTGCCGGTGATGTCGTACTCCAGCGTGATCGTGGCGGTGCCGATGAACAGCAGCGCGAAGCCGTAGAAGATCAGCCGGTGCGCGCGCCCGGCGGCGGGATCGCGCCGGGCGATGGTGCGGTGGCTGGCCACGGTGCGGCACATCTGCATGAAGCGCTTGCCGATCTCCAGCGGCGCGCCCAGCGGCTGGCCGCGACGGTACTTGCGGATCTGCACATAGGTGCCATAGCAGAAGACACCGATGGCGGCGAAGCCCACCAGGTAGAACAGCACGATGGCGGGTGACGAGAATCCTTCAAACAGGACCCGGGTGACCTGGAGCGGGTCGAACTTGTCTGCGGCGGGCATGGCGGCTTCCGTCTGTGTTTGCGCGGGGGTGCGAAGCTTCCGGCGGGGACGGCCTGCGCGGCCGCCCCCTGCCCGGGGTCAGATCTTGTAGATGATCTCGAACGTGCCTTCTTTCTTGTGCGGCACGCCCCAGACTGGCACCTCCCGGCGGTACGGCAGCGGGATCTGCGCGTCCGCCTCCTCGATCTCGCGCGCCAGCCGCTGGCCGCCGAAGGTGGCGTCCGCGATCAGGCGCGGGGCCTCCGCGTCGCCGATCAGGTACACACCCTTGATGCCAAGGCTTTCCCAGCGGTCCTCGGCCGCCTTCAGCTGGCGGTGCAGGGTATCGTCGGAGCGGCGGCCGGTCACCAGCACCAGCGAGTCGAACTCCAGCCAGCGATGGCTCTTGTTCTCGTCGCGCGGCGACTTGCCGGGGCCGCGGTAGGTGCGGCGCGAGCCGTCGCCCCAGATGCTGTAGACCTCCAGCCGGCCCGGCTCGATGCGGCTGCAGAAATGGTCGCCCATCTCCTTGACCTTGAGCTCGTGCAGGCGCCGCATCATGTTGGGATATTCCAGCGTGAAGTGCATGTAGTTGGCCAGGTGCACGCCACTGACGATGGTCACCTCATGGCCCGCGGTGGCGAGCTTCTCGGCCAGGCTCGGCGCCATGAAGTAGGTGTCCGCGTTGAGGATCACCACCCGCTTGCCGATCGCCTTCTTGCCGGCGATCACCTGCTCCGGCGTCAACTGGTCGTCGCGCGAAGCGTCCGCGCCCGGGATCGGGTCGTGCGTCAGGCAGTTGGTGCCGTCGGTGACCCAGTGCGAGCCGGTGGCGATGACCACCTTCTCGGCACCATACTCCAGGATGGCGTTGGCCGTCAGCGCCTTCTGCCCCAGCGCGAGCTGGCTCTGCTTGTTCTTCTTCAGCAGCTTGTTGATCTGGGTCTCCCGGTAGTCGCGGTGGTAGCCCCACTCACCCAGGCCCGGCAGCGTGATGATCTGGTTCAGGTGCCCGCCGATCTTCTCGGCCTGGTCCACCAGGTGGACGGTATGGCCGCGTTCCATCAGCACGCGCGCGCATTCCGAGCCGGCCGGGCCGGCGCCCACCACCAGCACGGCGTCGTCGGACTTCTTCTTGGCGAACTTCTCCGGGTGCCAGCCACGGCGATATTCCTCGCCGGCGGTGGCGTTCTGCGTGCAGATCATCGGAGGGCCGCCGATCTCCCACCGTGAGATGCAGACATTGCAGCCGATGCAGACGCGGATATCGTCGATGCGCCCTTCCTCGATCTTCTTTGGCAGGAACGGGTCGGCAATCGAAGGACGCGCCGCGCCGATGATATCGGCGATGCCCTTGGTCACGATCTCGGTCATCTTCTCGGGATCGGTAAAGCGCCCCACGCCCAGCACAGGTTTCTTCGATACCTGCTTGATAAATCGGGTCCACGGGATCTGGTGGCCTTGCAGGTTGAAACGCGAGGGGCCGGCGTCCTCGCCCCACTCGGCGATGTCGCCCACGTCCACGTCCCACAGGTCCAGCAGCGAATCCGCCATCTCGACGAACTTCATGCCGTCCTGCTCCACCTCGATCCCCGCGCAGCCGTACAGCGAGTCCACCGCGAAGCGCGTGGCGATGGCGCAGTCGTCGCCGACGGCGCGCCGCACTTTCTCCAGTGTTTCCAACCAGAAGCGGGCGCGGTTCTCCAGCGAGCCGCCGTACTTGTCGGTGCGTTTGTTGTAGTACGGCGAGAGGAACTGCAGCGGCAGGTAGGAGTGCGCGCCGTACACGTAGACGATATCGAAGCCCGCGTCACGCGCCCGATAGGCGGCATCGACGTAGTACTGCTGCACCTGCGCGATGTCGCGCAGGTCCATTTCCTTGCAGTAGGTCAGCGTTTCGAACTCCGACGCGTACTGGCTGGGGCCGCGCGGCGTGGCCCGGCTTTCCATGCAAGGCGCGTGCGCGCCGCCGTACCACATCTCGATGCCGGCCAGCGCGCCGTGCTTGTGCACCTCGTCGGTCATCGCGCGCAGGTTACGCACGTCGCCTTCGTCCCAGATCCGTGCTGACAGGCGGTGCGTGTCGTCGGATTCCGGGTGGATGGAGCAGTATTCCGTATTGAGCGCGGCCCAACCGCCTTCGGCCTTCAACGAGCGGTGCGCGGCCTGGAAGCCGGGCAGCGTGGACCCGGCACCGATGCAGTGAGGCACCTGGTAGAACCGGTTGCGCAATGTCTTGGGACCGATCTGGATCGGTTCGAACAGGATGTCGTAGCGTGGGTCGCGGGCCATTTTTTGTCTCCAGCCGGTTTGTAAGGCGATCGCGCAAGGCGTCGCAAGCAGTGCGGAGCGCGCTGGCTCCGCATGGGATCTTTTGTGGGGGCCGATCTTGTCGCGGCGCTGCGGCGCTTACCCGGGGGCGGTGCCCGCGCCGAGGGTGCGGCCGTCGTCGTACGCTGCCAGCCAGTCGATCGCCGCCTGCCGGTAGCGCGTGATGCCTTTGTAGTCGGCCAGTTCGTCCGGCAACGTGCGCAGCACGCGGTGCAGGCGCGCCGCCCACTTGGGCACCGTGGCCAGCTCCTGCAGGCTGATCAGGTAGCAACGCACGCCAAAGCCGACGGCATTGCTGCGGGGCAGCCGGAACAGGGTCTGCAGTTCTACCCTCAGGTGCACCAGCTCGCCCGCGTTCTCGCGGATGACGGTGGCGCGGTCCGCCCCCCACTCCGGATAGCGTTCCGGTGACGTGTCCAGGCGCGGGTGAATCGTCATGGTCCAGTTCAAGCGGCGCACCGGCGCGCCCACGCGCAAGAGCAGGAGATACTTCAGCGCGCGGTCGAAGATGCCCAGTTCGTGCGCCAGCGGCACGGGCCCGTGCCATTCGCCGAAGCTCATGCCGAGATCGAAATCCAGCGACCAGTCCGCCTGCGTGGTGACCATGCCGGCGTCCATGAACAGGTTGTCCTGGCGATGGTCCATCAGCACCCAGTCGCCCTGGTTCTGCCGCGTGATGTATTCCAGCGGTGGATAAGGCAGCGTCGCGGCATCGCCGAAGACAAAGTCCTGGCGCAGGCCGAGTATGCGGTTCTCCCAGGTCCATCGCGCGCCGTCTCGCCGCAGCGAGAAATGCGCGGGATAGCTGGCCGCCAGCGATTCCATCATCAGCTCAAGCGTGTCCCACTGCGCCTGCATCATGTGCGGCAAGGCCATGCAGCGGCCCGGGTCCTGCGCAAGCACCAAGGAGCGTTCGCGGCACTCGGCGATGTAGTGCTCGTCAACGTCGAAGGGGTGCTCGGTGACGCTGCCCGCCGGCCCGGCGCTGTGCGGTTCAATGTTGACCGAGTACATGTACAGGTCTTCCATGAACGGGAACGGAAAACGCTGGATGGCGGCCGAACTGTTGGCGTATGCGAAATCGTCGCGGAAGCTCTCGCCGGTCTTGAACGTGATATGCATCGCGTCTCCTAGATCGCCAGCACCAGACGCTGGCAGTTCGCCCGGGACACGCAGGGCATCAGCTTGCGGCCGCTCGCCCTTTCCTCGGCGGAAAGATAGTGATCGTGGTGGACCAGCTCGCCGTCGGTCTCCAGCACCTCCAGCTCGCACTGGCCACAAGCACCGCCGCGGCACAGGTAGGACACTTTCACACCGGCTGCCTCGATCGCTTCGAGCAGGCTGGTCTGGGCGCCCACTTGCAACGTGATGCCGCTGCGGGCGAGCACCGCCTCGAACGGCGCGCCCACCGGCGGCGCCAGGAACTGCTCCCAATGCACATGGCTGTCCGGCCACCCTGCGGTGCGCGCCGCCTGGCGCAGTGCTTCGATCATGCCGGCGGGACCGCAGACATAGGCATCGGTACCCAGCGGCTGGCCCGCCAGCACCTTGGCGAAGTCCAGTTGCTGGCCAGCGTCTTCCACGTAGAGACGCAGCCTCTCGCCCGCAAGCCGAAGCAGCTCCGTGGCAAAGCCGGCATGCTCCTGGCTGCGCACGGCGTAGTGCAGCTCGTACGGCGCATCCAGCCGCCGCAGCTCCGCCAGTTGCGAGAAGAACGGCGTGATGCCGATACCCCCCGCGATCAAGATGTGCTTGCGGCGCGTCTTGAGCAGCGGGAAGAGGTTGACCGGGGCCGAGACGCGCAGAATCGAGCCTTCCTGCACCTGTTCATGCATGAAGCGCGAACCACCCCGTCCTTCGTCGGCGCGGCGCACGCCGATCTGGTAGTGACTGGTGTCCCAAGGCGAGCTCATCAGGGAATACGGGTTTCGGTGCGGGCGGCCTTCGCCCTGCATCTCGACCACGATATGGCTGCCCCCCGAGAAGGCGGGAAGGTCCGCTCCATCAACGTGGCGCAGCGTGTAACGCTTGACCAGCGGCGTCACCGCCTCTATCCGCGCCACGCGCACCGGTAGGCTCTCTTGCGACGTCATGCTGCCCCCGGTGTTTCCGCGTCGGCCATCACGCCCATGAAGGCGGCCAGGCGACGGGAATAATGATCACGCACCAGCAGCTTGCGGCCGCAGCCCGCGCATGGAGCGATGCCTCCGGATACCGCGCCGTTGCAGGTGCGGCAATGCACGCAGTAGACCCGCCGCGAACCCGGTGCCACGCATTCGCATTGCATCTCGGCGGGGTCCAGCCCATGCTGTTCGGCCACCCGGCTCACCTGGGCGAGGAAATCCTCGTCGCCGGCAGCGTAGAAGCGCAAGCCCATCGGCAACACGGCCAGCGCTTCGCCCAACTGGTCAAGCAGCGCGGCCATGGACGCGGTAACCGTCACATCGGTGCCGGCGGAGCGCAACGCTTGTGTCAGGTCGGCGCCCGCCTCGGCGGCGTATAGCACCTTGCACGCGCCAGCCTCCCTGGCCAGGCGCCGCAGCGCGTTGCCGCCCACGCCCCGGGCCACCGCCAGGTGCGCCTTGCCGCTGCCGTCGAACTGCAGCGGGCGGTACACCGGCATGCTCTTGATGCCTGTCACCAGCATGGCAAGCTCCTGCGTGGATAGATGGATGCCTGCTCAGGCGGCCTTGACTTGGGTACGCAGGCGCTGCGGATCGTAGAACGGCGTCTTGGTCACCGTGCCCGTATGCGCACCGTTGCTGTCGCGGATCTCCACCTTGGTGCCTAGCGCCTTGTAGCCGGGCTGCAGGTGCACGAGCGCCAGCGATTGCATCAGGTAGCGGCTGAAGGTGGCACTGGTCACCACGCCCACTTCCTTGCCATCCACGAAGATCTTTGATCCGGCCTCCACCGCGCGGACATGCCGTACCGCCACGCCGGCCTGGAAGAAGCGCTCCTTGCCGCGCGCATTGAGCAGTGCCGCCTTGCCCACGTAGTCGCCGGTCTTGTCGGTGTCGATGGCCCAGCCGAGGTTGACTTCCCACGGCGTGGTGTCGCCTTCCGGCATGTCGAAGGGGAAGAACAGCAAGCCCGCTTCGATGCGCGCGAGTTCGAGGGAATCCCAGGCGCAGGGAATCAGCCCCTGCGGCTTGCCCGCTTCCAGGATGGCGTCCCACAAGGCGATCGCGTCCGCCGCGGCGCAGGCGATCTCAAAGCCTTCTTCGCCCGAGTAGCCGCCCCGCGAAACTACGATCTTGCGGCCAAACAGCGTGGTCTCGCGGTGCGCAAAATACGGCAGGGAGGCCAACCCGGTGCCGATATGCAGCTTGAGGATGGCGGCGGCGCGGGGCCCTTGCAGGGACAGCATATGCACGTCAAAGTCCTGCTCCCACTTCACATCGCGGCCCTTCGAGAGCGCGGCCAGCTGGCGCTGCGTATTGCCGCTGCCGTGCGACAGGCGGTATTGGTTGGGGCCGTCGCAGATCACCATCAGGTCGTCGCTGACTGCGCCGTTCTCATCCACGGCTGCAGCCAGCCGCGCCGTGCCAGGCTGCAAGCGATGCACATCGATTGGTGCCATCTTGTCGATGACCGACGCGGCATCCTGGCCGGAGACCTTGACGATGTTCAGACCGCTTATGTCATAGAGGCCGGCAGCGGTGCGCACCGCCACTACCTCATCCTGCGGATCGCGCCGATAGCGCCAGGGGATCGGCATGTCGTTCCAGGTATCGCCGTCCAGGGTGGAACCGAGTTCGCGATGCCGATCGTTCAGGATGGATGCTCTGGTCATGTGCAGTCTCCGCAGGGTGTTTGCATTTGTGCGGAGTATGGCGAGCCGGCCCCCCTCCCAACAATTTCCACTTGGCACTACCTCCTTGGTAGTAGATGCGGGCGGTGCCTAAGGGGTATTGCAAGGCCAGGTACCGGTCCGCAGACTCCAGCCCACGGAAGTACGCCAGCGCAGGAGGAGAAACACATGACGGCATTGACCTTGACCCAGCTTCCCGTGCCGGCCGCGGGCACGCATGCGCAGCGCATCGCGCGCGCCGTCGCCTACCCGCAGTCCGCAACGGATGCCAGCGCCGTGGTGGTGCGCTCGTGGACCCGTTGCCTGGGCGAACACGGGCTCGATCCGGAGTTGCGTGCCGTGCCGCCGGTGCTCTCCGCCAGCGAATTGCGCGAGCGCGGGGAGCGCCTGGCCGACCTGGTGGACTGTGCCAGGCTGGAGATGAGCACGCTTTATCAGCAACTGGCCGACCCGGAGATGGCGGTGATGCTGACCGATGGCGAGGGCGTGGTCATGCATCTGGTTGCCGCCGACCCGTTCGCGCGGGAGATCGCCCCGGAAGGCCTGCGCGTCGGCGCGATCTGGAGCGAGCGCGAAGCCGGCACCAACGGCATAGGCACCTGCCTGGCGGAGAACGGTGCCGTGGCAATACGCCAGCATGAGCACTTCTTCCAGCGCTATGCCGGCCTGGCCTGCTCGGCTGCGCCTATCTATGACGAGAACGGGGTACTGGCCGCGGTGCTCGATGTCACCAGCCGCTCGCCCTTGCCGTTGCAGCAGCATTCCCCGGTGCTGGTCGGCATGTCCTGCCGCCATATCGAGAACCGCCTGTTTGACGCCCGCTTCCGCCACGCCTATCCGATCCGCTTCCACAGCCAGCCGGAACTGGTCTATACGCCCGGCGAAGGCAAGCTGGCGGTCGATGCCGACGGCGTAGTGCTCGCCGCCAACCGCAGCGCCCTGCTCCAGCTCGGCTGCCATTCGCTGCAGGCAGTGCGCGGCAAGCGCATCGATGAACTGTTCATGATCTCGCTCGACGAACTGGTGGCGCGCAGCGCGCGCCAGTCTTTTCATCCGATGCCGGTCTACCTCGCGCAGGCATCGGATCGTTTCTTCATGGTCGCGCAGCAGCCGCCACAGGAGTACCAGCCACGGCCCGCCCGGCCGGCGGCACGCAGCGCGCCGGCGCAGGAAGCTTGCGCGCCCCAGCCGGCCCGCGCAGGCCTGGCCTGCGGCGATCCGCGCATGGACGCACAGGTCCGGCTCGCCACGCGCGTCATCGCGCGCAACGTGCCCATCCTGCTCCACGGCGAAACCGGCTCGGGCAAGGACGTCTTCGCCAATGCGCTGCACGCGGCCAGCCCTGCGGCACAAGGCGCCTTCGTGGCCATCAATTGCGCCTCTCTGCCGGAATCGCTGATCGAGAGCGAACTGTTCGGCTACCGGGCGGGAGCCTTTACCGGCGCCCAGCGCGAAGGCCGGCGCGGCAAGATCCTCCAGGCCGACGGCGGCACGCTGTTCCTCGATGAGATCGGCGATATGCCGATGGCCTTGCAGGCACGCCTGCTGCGCGTGCTGGAGGAGCGGCGGGTGACACCGCTCGGGTCCGAAACCTCGGCCCGGGTCGATTTCCAGCTGATCAGCGCCAGCCATCGCAACCTCGCCGAGCTGGTCCATGACGGGCGCTTTCGCGAAGACCTCTTCTACCGGCTAAGCGGCGTCGAGCTGCGCCTGCCGCCCTTGCGCGAACGCACCGACCGGCTGGCCCTGATCCACGCCATCCTGGCCGAGGAGGCCGGCCCGCAGGAAACGCCGCCCACGCTCGCACCCGACGCCGAGCAGGCGCTGATGCGCTACGACTGGCCTGGCAACCTGCGGCAACTGCGCTACGTGCTGCGCACTGCCGTGGCCCTGTGCGACGGCGCGCGCCTGACCAGCCGGCAGCTTCCGCCGGAAGTCGCGCAAGGCGCACAGAATTCCGCGCGCCGTGGCCGGGGTGCCGGCGCAGGAGCCGAGGCAAGCAAGCCCGCGCAGCAGAGCCTGCCGCCCTTTAACGCCATCCAGTTGAACGAGCGCAAGACCATCCTGGAACTGCTGGAGACGCATCGTTGGAATGTCAGCACCGTCGCCCGCGTGCTGCGGGTCAGCCGCAACACGCTGTACCGCAAGATGCACCAGTTATGCATCGAGATCGCGCGGGAGGCGGCAGCGTCACGGCATGCGGGCGGGGCCTGAGCGCGGCCCACCCGCGCCCGGCTTGGCGTCATGACACCTTGTCCGCAAAGCGGAACGCGGGGCATGACACGCTGTCACTCCAACGCGCCGCGCCGCGTCCCCTGCAGGCCGGCGGCGCAGTGGTATGCCGCTTGCTAGATCAGGCAGACAAAGCGATTCGCGAAAGGCCCTCATCCATGCAAACGCTCGAAAAACCCACCCACGAAGGTCATGGCATCAACCCGTCCGGCGCGGTTCGGATTCACGCGACCGGGCGCCTGCATCTGGGCTTTCTCGACCCGGGCGCATCGCTTGGGCGGCGCTTTGGCAGTCTCGGCTTGTCGATCGGCGGCCCGGCGACCATCCTCGACCTCGGCCCGGCCGTGCAGGACCGGGTCGCCGCGGTGAACCACGCCGCACGGCAGGAAGTCCCGCGCGTCTCGGCCTGGCTGGAACAGCTCAAGCAAGCCAGCGGCATCCAGTGCCCCCTCGCGGTCTGCCTGCATGAGGTATTGCCTGCGCATGCGGGCTTCGGCTCGGGCACGCAACTGGCGCTGGCCCTGGGCCGGACGTTTGCAACGCTGCACGGCCTGCCATGGTCCGCCGCCGACATCGCCAGCCTGCTAGGCCGTGGAGGCCGCTCCGGCGTAGGCATCGCTGCATTCGAGCGCGGCGGGCTGCTGGTGGACAGCGGCCCGCGTGGCGCGGGCAGCGTGGCGCCGTTGACGGCGCGTTTCGATTTCCCGGCCGACTGGCGCATCGTGCTGCTGCTCGACACCAGCCGCACCGGCTTGCACGGCGCAGCGGAGAAGCAGGCCATGCAAGGCCTGCCGTCCTTCCCCCAGGCACTGTCCGCCGATCTCTGCCACCGCGTGCTGATGCAGATCCTGCCCGCCGCCGCCGAGCATGACTTCGTGCCCTTCGCCCAAGGCGTCAATCACCTGCAGCAGGTCATCGGCGGCTACTTCGCGCCGGCGCAAGGCGGCGTGTACAGCAGCCCGGCGGTCGGCCAAGCGCTGGCCCGGATCTCGCAGCAGGCGGGCGCCAACGCAGCAGCCGTCGGGCAAAGCTCATGGGGCCCGACCGGCTTCGCCATCGTACCTTCGCAAGCCACAGCCGAACAGGCAGTAGCGGACATCCGCGCGGCAGGACTGTTGGGCCCCTTCCTGCAGGCACGCATTGTTGCAGGGGTCAATGGTGGCGCGCAAGTCGTGCCATCGGCGCGGCAGCGCAGCGCGGCGTGAGGCGGGTGACAGGATGCGCCAACGCCGATAGACCCGAGCCCCAATTACCTGAAGTTGAGCACCCAGATCACGGAGCCCCCAAAATGGCACGCCCCTACATTCTTCACATGTTCACCCCGACCCGGCAAGCCAGCCCCTTCGACGTCAACATGGCCGTCGACGCCGGCTACGAGCACGTCATCCCCTACGCTGAAGTCGGCCTCGACAACGTTGCCGCCCTGACCCAGGACGCCATCTTCTCCCGCGGGCCGAAAGGCGTCGCCAACACCGGCATCTTCATCGGCGGTCGTGATGTGGTACTGGCGACCGACATGCTCGAGGCGGCGCGCAAGGCCATGGTGCCTCCGTTCGCGGTGTCCGTCTTCGCCGACCCGAGCGGTTCCTACACCACCGCCGCGGCGCTGGTGGCCACCGTCGAGCGGCAACTGCGCAAGGTGCATCGATCCGATTTCTCCGGCCGCCGGGTGCTGGTGCTTGGCGGCAGCGGCGCCGTCGGGCGCGTCGCGGGGGCGCTGGCCTCGCAACTTGGCGCGCGCGTCTGGCTGTCGAACCGCTCCGGGAGCGAGCAAGCCACCCGCATCAGCCGGGAGACCAACGAACGCTTCAACGCGCAGACCGAGGGCATCCTGATCCGCTCGGCGGAGGCGCTCCAGGCGGCGCTGGCCGAAGCTGACGTGGTCTTCGCCACCGCAAGCGCTGGCGTCCAGGTCGTGAGCGAGGCGGACCGTGCCGCCGCAGGCAAGCTGCTGGTAGCCGCCGACGTGAACGCCGTGCCTCCTGCGGGCATCGCTGGCGTGGACGCCAGTGCCGATGGCAAGCCCGTCGGCACTGGCAAGGCCGTGGGCGTCGGCGCGCTCGCCATCGGCAACATCAAGTACCAGGTCCAGCACCGCCTGTTCCTCGCCATGCGCGAAGCCGCCAAGCCGGTCTACCTGGGCTTCCCCGAAGCCATGGCCATGGCGCGCACCGTTGCCGCCGAACTGCCCTGAATCACCCAACCGAGGCGCCCATGCCAAGCACAACGAATCCTAGCGCTACGTTCAGCGTCAACGCGCTCAGCCAGCCGCTCGTCGCCAGCCTGCTCGGCCACCGCGCCGAGTGGCAGCTCTCGGTCTCCAATGGGCCCATGGGCGTACGCATCGTCGATGCCGGCGTCGAGACGCGCGGCAGCGTCGAGGCGGGCATTGCCATTGCGGCGATCTGCATGGGCGGGCTGGGCCAGGTGCGCCTGCGCCACGGCGGCGCAGGTTGGCCCACGCAGATCGAGGTCAGCAGCGGACAGCCTGTGCTGGCCTGCCTGGCCAGCCAGTACGCCGGCTGGAGCCTGAGCGCCAGCAAGGAGGAAACCGGCGGCAGGAAGTTCTTCGCGCTGGGCTCCGGCCCGGCGCGCGCGCTCGCTGGCAAGGAAACGCTGTTCGAGGAGCTTGGCTACCGCGACAGCCTGCCCGACGGTGGCAGCGGCGCCTGCCTGGTGCTGGAAGTCGACCGCGCGCCGCCGGAGATCGTCATCCAGAAGATCCTGCGGGACTGCGGACTGCGGCCCGGGCAACTGACCGTGATCCTGACGCCGACGGCAAGCCTGGCCGGCACCACGCAGGTGGTAGGCCGCGTGCTGGAGGTCGCGCTACACAAGGCGCACGTGCTTGGCTTCCCGCTGGACCGCATCGTCGGCGGCAGCGGTGTCGCGCCACTGCCGCCACCGGGCGCCGATGCGGGCGATGCGATGGGCCGCACCAACGATGCCATCCTGTACGGCGGCAGCGTGCACCTGACGGTCGACACCGACGACGATGCCGCCCGGGCGCTTGCCCTCGCGCTTCCCTCGGCCAGGTCGCGCGACTATGGGCGCCCCTTCGCCGATGTGTTCAAGGAGTATGGCTACGACTTCTACCGCATCGACCCGGCCCTGTTCGCGCCCGCCGAGGCGTGGGTCAGCAACCTCGCTTCCGGCCGGACCTGGCACGCTGGTGCGCTGAACCTGCCGCTGCTGCACGGGCAATGGCTGCAGGAAGCCTGACATGGCCGCCTCCCCTGCGCGCAGCCCGCTGCGCATCGCCATCATGACCGACGAAACCGGTTGGCATACCGCCACGCTGAAGCAGGCCCTGCGCAAGCGCGGCTGCGAAGGCCGCTGTGTGGACCTGGCCGATTGCCGGATCGACACCACATGGGCCTGGCACGGCCTGGTGATCCCCGGCTATGGGCGTGCCCTGCCGGATGCCGTGATCGTGCGCGGCCTCGCGTCCGGCAGCTTCGAGCAGGTCACGCTGCGGCTGGGCATCCTGCACGCGCTGCGCGAACTGGGGGTGCCCGTGTACAACGACGCGCGTGCCATCGAGCGCAGCGTGGACAAGGGCATGACCAGCTTCCTGCTGCACCTGGCCGGCATTCCCACGCCCGCGACCTGGGTGAGCGAATCCGCGCCGCACGCGCAGCGCACGGTGATGCGCGAGAGCGCCGCCGGGCACGCGCTGGTGCTCAAGCCGCTGTTCGGCTCGCAGGGCAAGGGGCTGCAGCGCATCGGCATGGTCGAGGCAGGACACGCGCCCGTGCCGCTGCCTGCGCTGGCGGCATACCGGCATGTGGCCTACCTGCAGCGCTTCGTCCCCTCTCCGGCTGCGCCCGGCAAGCCGGGGTTCGACTGGCGCGTGCTAGTGGTCGGCGGACGGGCGGTGGCGGCCATGCGCCGCGTCAGCCAGGGCTGGATTCACAATGTGGCGCAAGGCGCCCGCTGCGAGCACGCTGACATCACGCCTGCGCTGGCTGCACTTGCCGTGCGCGCTACCGAAGCGCTTGGCCTCGACTACGCTGGCGTGGATCTCGTTCCCGTCGGCGAAGGGGAAGACACGGATCAGGCGATGGTCATCGAGGTCAATGGCGTGGCGGCCTGGCATGGGCTGCAATCCGTCACGGCGGTCGATATCGCCGGCCTGCTTGTCGATGATCTGCTCAAGCGCAAGCTGCCCGCGGCGCGCCAGGGAGCCGTGGCGTGAGAGCGGCACCGGACAACAGCGTGGCCGGCACTGCCGCGGTGGCTTTCCTGTGGGCGTGCACGCTGGACGTGGCGGTGGCCAAACCGGGCAACGTCAGCATGGATGCCCCCGGCCACGGCATGACTGCCAGGCTCTTCCTGGACAGCGCGGCGGTGGCGGTGGCACCGCTGACCGATGCCGCGCTCACGGTCGGCGAGCGTATCGAGGAGGCGGTCGCGCAAACGCAGGCGGTGGCGCGGTGCAACACCAATCTCGGCATCCTGCTGCTATGCGCGCCACTGGCCGCCGCCGTGGAAGGCGAGCCGCCGCGCGATGCCGAAACGCTGCGCGAGCAGACCGAGGCGGTGCTGGCGGCCCTGACCGTGGCCGATGCCGAGGCCGCCTATCGCGCGATCGCGCACGCCATGCCGGCCGGCCTTGGCGCGGCGCCGGAGCAGGACGTGGCCGCCAGGCCCACGGTGAACCTGCGCGCCGCCATGCACCTGGCCGCCATGCGCGATACGGTGGCGCGCCAGTATGCGAATGGCTACGCCGACCTCTTCACGCTCGGGCTGCCGGTGCTGCGCAGGCACCTCGCCGGACACGGTGCCTGGCCCGAGCGCCTGCACCGGGCGGTGGTAGCCGTCCATCTCGCCTTCCTGGCGCGCTTCCCGGACTCGCATATCGCACGCAAGCATGGGCTGGCTGTGGCAAGGCGCGTGAGTGACCGCGCGCGGCTGTTCCACGGGCGCATCGAGGCGGGCCAGTCCATTGATGCGGAGGCATTCGTGCAATGGGACCGGGAATTGAAAGCCACCGGCCTCAACCCGGGCACCAGCGCCGACCTGACCGTTGCCAGCGCGATGATCGCGGGTTGCCTCGATCCGGCGCTGTGCGCGATGCCCATCGACCCGCGCCAGGCCCGAGTCAGGTAGCGCAAATCAGCGTGGCGCCGGCCTGTTCCGGCGCCACGCCGGGAAACACCTAGAAATCAACGGCGCCCCGGCCCAGCCAGCCGTACCCGTGATCCTTAACGTGCAAGGTCTCGTCGCGGCGCCGCTCTATCGCCACCCCCACCGAGTCAACGTCGTCGAATTTCTTCGGCTTGACCACCACCACGCGCACCCAGTGCGCCCCAAAGTCTTCCAGCAGCAATTGCGCCACGCGCTCGGCAAGCGCCTCCAGCAACTGCAGCCGGTGCGTGGCCATCAAGTCCCGCAACGCGGTGCGGACCTTGCCATAGTCGATGGTGTCGCCGATCCGGTCACTGCTGCAGGCGGCACTGCGCGGCAGCCCGGCTGTCAGGTCGATGCGCAGCGGTTGCGGCGTGCGCAGTTCGCTGTCGTCAATGCCGATGATCGTCTGCGCTTCGAAGCCTTCGATAAAGATCAGGTCCATCGGCACCGGCGCGGCCGCCGGTGCCGTCCGGGCGGCCATGGATTCCGCCATCAGGCCCGGCAGCAAGCCGAACTCCGCCGCTTCGGCCTGCCACATCATGTCGTCTCGTTTCATCTGCCCTCCGTGCAATGCACTCGCTACCAGCGCGCGGCCGGCGACCACGCTCCCGTGCCTGTCTCGCAAGAAGCAGGCCACGGGCAAGCGCGGGACCGCGCCCCAGTTCCGGCGGGGCCAGGCGGGACGCCGGCGCGGCGTGCAAGCGCGGGACATACGCAAGCCGGACGACACAACCTGTCCCGCCGACGGCGCAGTCAGCGCGGCGCAACCCGGCGCCCGGGCCTTGCGGATCAAGGCGCCGGCGCCAGGCACGACTCCTGCAATCATTCCAGCCCAGTTCGATCACCCTAGCGAGTCACACGTTGGCCCAACTCTCTGCCCCACTTGGCCCGGACACCGAAGGATTCGCCCTCATCGAGGGCGAGGACGCCGATGCTCTCGCTCGGACCGAGGGTATCCCCCGCTTTGCCTGGGCCATCACCGGCTCCGGGCATTTCCTCGAAGAAAGCCTGGCGCTTGCCGCCGCCCTGCCCGATGTGGACATGTTCCTGTCGCGCGCGGCCGAGGAAGTGCTGGCGATCTACGGTATCCAGTTGAAGGACCTGAAGGCGCGCTTCCGCGTCTTCCGGGACAAGACCGCCAGCGCGGCGCCGGTCGGCATGTTTTATGCGCGCCGCTACCACACCGCCATCGTCGCCCCGGCCACCAGCAATACCGTCGCCAAATGCGTCGCCGGCATCTCCGACACGCTGCCAACCAATATCCTCGCCCAGGCGGGCAAGCTCGGCATCCCCGGCATCGTGTACGCGTGCGACACGGAGCCCGTGGTGGTCACCAAGGGGCCGGACGGCTGGCTGAAGCTGCATCCCCGCAATATCGAACTGGAGAACGTGGAACGGCTGCGGCGTATCGACCATTGCGAAGTGGTGTGTTCCATCGACGAACTGCGCCGCACGCTGGATCAACGACTGAAGGCACTGACACTGACATGGAACACATCGTCTTCCTGACCGGCCGCCTGGCGGAAAAAGGCCTGGAACGCGTGCTGCGCAGCCTGGAGCCCGCGCCGTTCTCCTGGGAGATCCGCGAAATCGGCGTGCAGGTGGCCGCGCTGATGACCGCCGACCTGGTGCGCCGACGGGTGGCCGCGCCCGTGGTGGCGGACCGCATCATCGTGCCGGGCCGCTGCCGCGGGGACCTGGACGCGCTGTCGCTGTACTACGGCATGCCGGTGGAGCGCGGGCCGGAAGAGCTCAAGGATCTGCCGCAGTTCTTCAACCGCAAGGCCAAGCCGGTCGACCTGTCGCGGCACGACATCGCGATCTTCGCCGAGATCGTCGACGCGCCCCAGCTCGATATCGAAAGCGTATGCGCGCGGGCGCGCCGGCACCGGGCGGATGGCGCCGACGTCATCGACCTCGGCTGCCTGCCCGCCACGCCCTTCCCGCACCTGGAGGACACGGTGCGCGCGCTGAAGGCGGAGGGCTTCCTGGTCAGCGTGGATTCGATGAACGCCGGCGAACTGGTGCGCGGCGGCACGGCCGGCGCGGACTACTTGCTCAGCCTGACCCTGGACACCCTGTGGGTGGCGGACGAGGTCGCGGCCACGCCGATCCTGGTGCCGCAGCAGCCGGGCGACGAAGCGTCGCTGTGCGCGGCGATCGAAGCCATGGAGCAGCGCGGCCGGGCCTATATCGCCGACGCCATCCTCGACCCGATCCCGTTCGGCCTGCTGGCCTCGCTTGGGCGCTACGAGCGGCTGCGCCAGCGCTTTCCCAAGGCGCCCATCATGCTCGGCGTGGGCAACCTGACCGAGCTGACCGAGGCGGACACCGGCGGCATCAATGCCATCCTGATGGGCATCGCGGTGGAGCTGCACGCCTCGGCGATCCTGACCACGCAGGTCAGCGGCCACGCACGCCGCGCCATTCGCGAAGCGGACGTGGCGCGCCGGATGATGTACGCCGCGCGCGAGCAGAACGCTTTGCCCAAAGGCATCACCGACGAGATGATGACGCTGCATGCGCGTGAGCCCTACCCCGATACACCGGAGGAAATTGCCGAGACCGCCAGCGCGATCCGCGACCCGAACTTCCGCGTGCAGGTCTCCGAGCAAGGAATACACGCCTACAACCGCGACGGGCACCACGTGGCCTCCGACCCCTTCACCCTGTTTCCCCGGCTGCAACTGGAGCACGACGGCAACCACGCCTTCTACCTGGGCGTGGAACTGGCGCGCGCGGAGATCGCCTGGCGCCTGGGCAAGCGCTACGTACAGGACCAATCGCTGGACTGGGGCTGCGCCGCCGAACGCGATGCACAGGATCTGACCGAATGGTGCGCGCCGGGCGCCACCATGCGAAAGCGGGCATGAGGGCAAGCACCATGAGCAATGACGTGATCTACGAAACCGTCGTCACCACCGTCTCGGCGGACGGTGCGGCGCATATCGCGCCGATGGGTGTGCGCTACCGGGGTAGCGACATCGTGCTGATGCCGTTCCGGCCCTCCGCCACCTATGACAACATCGTCGGCAGCGGCACCGCCGTGGTCAACCTGACCACCGACGTGCGCGTCTTCGCCGGCTGCCTCACGGGCCGCCGCCAGTGGCCCACCGTGCCGGCGGAGCGGATCCAGGGCGTGCGGCTGGCCAGCGCGCTGAGCCACATCGAACTGCGCCTGATGCAGCAAGGCGGCGATCCCGCGCGGCCTTCGCTGCGCATGGGCCGCGTGCACGAGGCCCGTCACGGTGACTTTCCCGGATTCAACCGCGCGCAGGCGGCGGTCATCGAAGGCGCGGTGCTGGTCAGCCGGCTGGACCTGCTGCCGGCCGACAAGATCGCCCGCGAGATGGCCTACCTGCAGATCGCCATCGACAAGACCGCCGGCGCGGCGGAACACGAAGCATGGCAATGGCTGCAGGACCGCGTCGCGGCCTGGCATGCCGGCAATACCGGCCACAGCGCCGCCCCCGAGCCCACCTTGGAGAAGACCCGATGACATCCCTGCTGACCAGCGTACGCAATGTGACGGAGGCCCTGCAAGCCGCCATTGCGGGGGCCGACCTGATCGACCTGAAGGAACCCAGGGCGGGAGCGCTCGGCGCGCTGCCGGCGCAAACCGTGCGTGAGGTGGTCGGCGCGGTGCGCGCGCGCTGGCCCGGGCGCTTGCTGAGCGCGACGATCGGCGACGTGGCGCCGGCCGAGCATGCCGTCATGATGCTGATGGCCAACACCATCGGCAAATGCGGTGTCGATTACGTCAAGGTGGGCGTGTCGCCCGGCGCACACGGGCGCGAAGCCTTGCGGCGCCTGGCTACCTTGCCATGGCAGGTGGTGCCGGTGTTCCTGGCCGACCACGGGGTGGACCTGAAGCTGGTTGAAGAGGCCTGCGAGTTGGGCTTTCCGGCGGTGATGGCCGACACGGCGGGAAAGCAGGCAGGCAGCCTGTTCGACTGCGTCGACATAGCCACGCTCGCGGCCATGACCCGCATCGCACGGCGCCGGGGCGTCAAGGTTGGCCTGGCCGGCTCACTGCAGCTCGTGCATCTGCCGCAACTGCATGCGCTGGCGCCGGACTTTGCAGGCTTCCGTGGGGCGTTGTGCGACGGCGGGCGCGCTGGGCGCCTCGATCCGGCCAAGGTGGCGGCGCTGCGCGCCGGTTTGCACCCGGCGGCCGCGTTGGAACCGCAGCCGGCCTGAGCACCGCACGTCTACGCGACCCCGTCTCGCGGGGCGTCGCTGAACAGCGCGCGCAAGCGCTGCAGATCCTCCTTATGCAGAAGCTCGACCGGATATGCCGCGTCGCGCGTGTAATGGCAGAAGCCGCGGTCGACCACCCCCGAATCCATATACTCCGCCAGCGTCATCCCACGCTTGACCGGACACGACTTGACCAACACCAGCCGCCGCGCGCCAAGCCGGCTGGCCAGCCACGCGGCGATGCTGTCAGCAGTCACGTCCCAGCTCGCCAACGCATCCGGCGCCTTGCGCAATAGGCCGAATGGCGCCCAGACTGCAACGCCGCCATCGCGCAGCACGGCATGGATCGCATTGTCGTCGGCGGCCACCTTCAGGCCGGGGCACAGCCCCTGCAGCATCAAGCCATACTGGACCATGGCCAGCACCGCCATATTGTGCGCAACCAGGTCGTCGAAGGCCCATTGCCCCTGGTACTCGCGCACCTGGTCGGCAAACCCGCCGCCGCCCGGCACCACCACCACGCGCCCGCCGCCGCGCGCGGCCAGTTCCCGCAGCCAGTCTCGCAGCACCGGGTCGCGGCCAAGGCTGCCGCCGATCTTTACGATGTGCACAGAGCCTCCCACTTCAGTGCGGCACACCGGGAACACGTCATTGGCATGCCTCCGTGCCTTCCATCGCGACCGCCTCGTCCCCCGCCTGCCAAAGCAGGACCGCCACGGCAATGCTTGGGGCGCACACGCGCGCCCACTCCACGTGGGCCGGCGCCATGCCGGCGAGGTCTTCAAAGGCCCGATAGGGACGACCAAGCCGGCCGGCCAGATCGCGCGCCAGGAAATGCCCGCAGCCCGCGCCGATCAGCGGCGCGTCTGGCGGCAAGCCAGACCGGTCGATGACGCGCAGCAGGTTGTCCCACAGCGCTGCGATCTGGGCCTGCCGCCACGCGCGCGCGACCTCCAGCCATGCCGCCGGCGACGCGTCGCGCGCATCGTGCCCGATCATCCTGGCCAGCCGCTGCCGTGTTGCCTCCGGCGTCTTGGCGCCGCCGTCGGCCGCCGGGTGGGGATCGTGCGCGTCGGGCAGTTCCCCCGTGATCCGGTACACATCGGCGGTGGTGGCGAACAGCTCGTTCATCACGTTGTAGCGGGTGCCCTTCAAGGCGATGCGGCGTGCCAGCGCGCAAAGCGGCGTGCGCGCCACGCCCAGGTAAACCAGTTCGCCCGAGGCCAGCCGGCCGGCGTCGTCGCGGCCGTGCGCCGCCACCTCGCCGTCCACGATGGGAATCAGGTCGCTGGTGGTGGTGCCGATGTCCACCAGCACGCCGTGACCGATGCGCTCAGCCACCATGCGGGCGGTCGCCACCCAGTTGGCCGAGGCGATGTGCTGCCAGTCCGCCGCCACCTGGCGCCGCGTGCGCCAGCCCGCAGCGCCGGCGAAGAAGACGGTGCGTTCGCCAAAGGCGCCCCACATGATGTCTGCCAGCGCCACCACGCCGGCCTCGCGGTGCTCGAACAGGTCGGCCATTTCGCCGGTCATGGTGACCGCGTGCGCGGCGTGCCCGCAATCGGGCCAGCGCGCGCGCGCTTGCGCCAGCACGTCGTCCAGCAGATGCAAGCCCTGCCACAAGGGACAGGCCCACTGCGCGATATCGCGCACGATGCCGTCCTCCAGGCGCGTTGCCTTGATATTGGCGCCGCCCAGGTCCCAGCCGTAGACAACCCGCTCAGCGGCCATGGGAGGCTCCGTTGGCGACCAGCCGCTCGGCCAGGATCTGGTGTCCCGCCAGCATCTCGCAGGCCAGGTTGCGGCCCAGTTCGGCTGACAGGCCCACATAGGCGCAGGTCACCCGAGGATTCACCTCGATCACCACGGGGCCGCGCCCGGGATGCCAGACCAGATCGATGCCGACGAACCCCCGCAAGCCGGGCATGCCCGTCGCCACGCACTGCGCCACGTCCGCCAGCCAGCGGCCCGCCGAGCCCTCGCGTTCGATGGCATTGATCTGCACGCCGTCGTCATGCACCTGCCCGCGCGCATCGACGCGAATGCGCTGCGCGTTCACGCTCAGCAATTCGGTGCCGCCCGGGCCGCACAACAGCGACAGGCTTAGCGGCTCGCCCTCCACCCAGGGCTCGAGCACCACCGGCTCGCCATCCGCGAGCCGCCGCAGCCAGGCTTCATGCGCCGCGTCGAAACCGTCGTAGGCGTACGTCGCCACCGATCCCGCGCCATCGTCCGGCTTGACCACCCAGCACCCGGGCTCGGCCGCGTCCCCTTCGCTCCATGGCTGGGTCGCGGCGACGCCGAGCGCGGCAAGCCGCTGCGCGGTGGCGCGCTTGCTGGTGGCCAGCGCGATCGCGCCGGCGTCGCAGCCCAGCCAGCGCGCGTCGCCCACCATGTAGTTCAGGCTCAGCAGCACCCCCTCGGATTCCGGTGCCACAACCCAGCTCACGTCGTGGCAAGCCGCCTGGCGGCGCACGAAGTCCGCCGCGTCCTCGCCAGGCATGTGCGCGCACCAGCTCACCTTGTGCGCGCCATGGCAATCCGCCGGCAGCTCGCCGGGCAGCGCCGCGCAGGTGAGCGCCACATCGCCGATGCGCGCCAGATCTGCGATCATCGCGTCACGCATGGCCCTGCCCTGGCGCAGCAGGTGCGGCACCGCGCGGGTGTCCATGGCGCCCGCACTGATATATTCATAGACGAACACACGCGTCATCATTCCCTCTCCATGCACATCATCCCAGTCATCGATCTTCTCGACGGCCGCGTTGTCCGAGCAGTGCGCGGCCAGCGCGACCAGTACCGCCCCATCGTGTCCGGCCTGCATCCGGGCAGCGATCCGGTGGCACTGGCGCGGGCGATGCTTGCGTATTGCGCGAGCCGCACGCTGTATATCGCCGACCTTGACGCGCTCACGGGGCGCGCCGCCCAGCTTGAGGCGCTGCAGGCCCTTTGCCTTGCCTTGCCGGAAACCGAGCTCTGGCTGGACGCCGGCTTCGCCAATGCCGCCCAGGCCACGGCGTCACTGGCCGCGCTGCGCGGCACTGGCGCGCGGGTGGTGCCGGTGTTCGGCAGCGAAAGCTTGTCCGAGCCGCCCGCCGCGGCAGGCGCCGCACCGCCGTTCGACACCTGGCCCGGCGCCGTGCTCTCGCTCGACCGGCGCCATGGCATGCCGCTGGGCAACGCGGCATGGTGGCAGGCCAGTGCCGCATGGCCGGCGCAGCTGATCGTGATGGCGCTGGATCGCGTCGGCGCGTTCGAAGGGCCCGACCTGGCAACACTCGCGGCGATCCGCTCGCAGGCGGGCACCGGGCGCAGGCTGGTCGGCGCCGGTGGCATTCGCGATGGCGCCGACCTGGCCGCCGCCGCGCATGCCGGGGCCAGCGCCTGGCTGGTTGCATCGGCCATTCACGATCTCCGTATTCCGCCGGCTGGCCAGGCAGGACAATCCTCCTGATCCGCGCAAGCGGCACCCTCAAGCAAAAATACAAGCAGGCATAAACACGTTCCATGCCAGCCTGCTACGGCGTGCTGGCGCGGCTTGGCGCCGCATGCGCAACCAACCGGGGTGACAGGTTGCCACGTGCACGGAGCACCGGTTGTCTCGTTGCCCCGGCTCCTGGCGCATCCCGTGCGCTGCGGTTTCCCCGCTGCCAGGCGCCTTGCACTCGCCATGGTGGGCGGATGGCGGCTGCGCGGCGGCATGCGGGCAGCCCGCTGGCACAGGCTTTGCTCGACATGGGCATGGCACCCGCTCCCGATCTCCCCTCCGACCCCCGTGGCCGCCCAGCCGGCCGGGCCACCTGGACCTGCCCCTTCTGCGCGCTGCTGTGCGACGGGCTCGACGTTGCGCAGGATGCGGCGGGCGGCTGGACACCGGCACTGGCCGGCAGCACCTGCCCGCGTATGGCAAGCGCGCTGGCTTGGTTCGATGCGCGAGCAGTGGCAACCACGCCAAGCGCCGATGGCCGCCCCGTGGCATTGCCCCAGGCGCTCGACGCTGCCGCGCTCCTGCTGCGCGAGAGCCGGCTCCCGCTGTTTGGCGGCCTCGCCACCGACGTGGCCGGCGCGCGCGCGCTTTACGCCCTGGCCAACCACAGCGGCGCGGTGCTCGACCATGCGCATGGCGACGCCATGACGGCCAGCCTGCGCGCGCTGCAGGATCGCGGCGCGTTCACCACCACGCTGGCCGAGGTGCGCAACCATGCCGACTTGATACTGTGCATTGGCACCCAGCCCTCGCACAAACATCCCGAGTTCTTCCGACGCTGCGGCCTGGCGGACAGAGAACAGCCGTGCACGCGCGAGCTGGTCTTCCTGGGCACGCCGGTCGACCCAGCGGCGGCACTGCTTGCGAATGCGCGCTGCAGTGAAGTTGCGCTGCCCGAGGGCGAGGACCTGTACCAGACACTCGCCTCGCTGAACGCCCTGTGCCGCCCGCGTGCGCTGGCCGACGGCAACATCGCTCCAGCTTCCCTGCGCGATCTCTCGGCGCGCTTGCTGGCCGCGCGTTACGCTGTCATCGTGTGGACGCCGTCCACGCTCTGCGCGCAGGCGGGTGGCAAGCATGCCGCGCTGCTGATCGAGGGCATCCACCACCTGGTCAAGACACTCAACCGCACCACGCGCGCCGGCGGCCTGTCGTTCGGCGGCGACGACGGCGGCAATACCGTCAACCAGGCCATCACCTGGCTGTCCGGCGTGCCGCTGCGCACGCATGTGCACCCTGGCGGGCTCGATCACGATCCGCACCGGCACGGGACCGAGCGCCTGCTGCGCGGCGGCGATGTCGACGCGCTGCTGTGGGTCGCCAGTTTCACTCCGGACCTGCCTCCGCCCGCCAGCCCCGTGCCCACCGTGGTGCTCGGGCATCCGGCGCTGGCCGCATCGATGGCCGGGCGTTCCGGCGTCTTCATTCCGGTATCGACGCCGGGCATCGGCTCGGCCGGGCACCTGTTCCGCACCGATGGCGGCATCGTGCTGCCGCTCACCCCGCTGCGCGACGACGGCCTGCCTACGGTCGCGGCGGTGGCGGCGCAATTGCTTGCACGGCTACGGCAAGCGCCCGCGGCCACGGAGTTCGCACCATGAGTACCATGCGCCTGCACGGCGGCCGCCTGTACGACCCCGCACGGGGGGTCGACGGCCAGCTTGCCGACCTCTATATCCGCGACGGCCGCATCGTTGAGCTGGCGCCCGGCACGCGAGCGGAGGCGGAGCTCGATATCGGCGGTATGGTGGTGATGGCCGGGGGCATCGACATGCATTCGCATATCGGCGGCGGCAAGGTCAACCTGGCCCGCATGCTGCTGCCCGAGGACCACCGCGACAACCTCCCCGCCACCGGGCCGCTGGAGCTGGCCTCCTGCGGCACCTGCACGCCCGGCACGCTGGCCACCGGCTACCGCTATGCGCAGATGGGCTACACCGCCGCGTTCGAGCCCGCCATGATGGCGTCGAACGCGCGCCAGACACATTTCGAGATGGGCGACACGCCGGTCATCGATCATGGCGCCTATGTCATGCTCGGCAACGACGACCTGTTCCTGCGCATGCTCGCCGAGGGCACCGATTTCCAGCGCATCCGCGATTATGTCGGCTGGACCATTAACGCCAGCAAGGCGCTGGGCGTCAAGGTGGTCAACCCGGGCGGCATCTCGGCCTTCAAGTTCAACCAGCGCCAGCTCGACGTAGACGACCAGCACGTCCACTACCGCATCACCCCGCGCGATGTGTTGCGCACGCTGAGCCAGGCGCTGACCGAACTCAAGGTGCCGCACCCCTTGCATATCCATGCCAGCAATCTCGGGGTGCCGGGCAATATCGAATCGACCCTGGCCACCATGGCCGCGCTCGAAGGCCTGCCTGGCCACCTTACCCATATCCAGTTCCACAGCTACGGCGCGGACGGGCCGCGCAAGTTCTCTTCGGCGGCGCTGCGCATTACCGAAGCAGTCAACGCCAGCCCCAATATCTCGATCGACGTCGGCCAGATCATCTTCGGCCAGACCGTGACCGCATCGGGCGACACCATGATGCAGGTGAGGAATGCCGGCCTGGCCCACCCGCGCAAATGGATCGGCGCCGATATCGAATGCGACGCGGGCTGCGGCGTGGTGCCGTTCCGATACCGCGAGCAGAGCTATGTCAATGCGCTGCAATGGGCCATCGGCCTGGAAGTCTTCCTGACGGTCAAGAACCCCTGGCAGGTGACGCTGACCACCGACCACCCCAATGGCGGCCCGTTCACCAGCTACCCGCACCTGATCCGCCTGCTGATGGACAAGTCCTTCCGCGACGAGCAACTCGCCAGGCTGCACCCGGAGGTAGCCGCCAACTGCGCGCTGCCCGATATCAAGCGAGAACTGACGCTGTACGAGATTGCCGTGCTGACCCGGGCCGGGCCGGCGCGCCTGCTTGGCCTGCGCGACCGCGGCCACCTGGGCGCGGGGGCGGCGGCCGACATCGCGGTGTACCGCGAGGAGGCCAACCGCGAAACCATGTTCACCGCGCCAGAGTATGTGTTCAAGGACGGCGCCCTGGTGGCGCGCGCGGGGCGCATCATCGCCACGCCTGCCGGCGGCACGCACTATGTGGAGCCCGAGTACGACAAAGGCATCGAAAGGACCCTGCGCAAGTACAGCGACAGCCATCTCGCGCTCAATTTCGACAACGCCGCTATCGGCCACGACGAACTGTGCGCCTGCTGCAACGGCGGCCGGCTGCTGCCAGCGCAGTGCGACCCGATGCGCCGGCAGGACACCGTATGAACGGGCACGCTACATTGCCGCGCGCCTGGGGACATCTCGCATGCTGATCAACGGAATCGCCATCGACGACACCTTCGCGGAAGCCTTCCCGATGAAGGCGACCCGCCTGCTGGTCACGGCGCATAACCTGACCTGGGCCCGGCATGCCGCGGCCGCGCTCACGGGCTTCGCGACTTCGGTGATCGCCTGCGGCTGCGAAGCCGGCATCGAGCGCGAGATCCAGCCAGCCGACTCCCCCGACGGGCGACCCGGCGTGGCCGTGCTGCTGTTCTCGATGTCGGGCAAGGAGCTGGCCAAGCAGGTCGAGCGCCGCGTCGGCCAGTGCGTGCTGACCTGTCCCACCACGGCGGTGTACGCGGGGCTGGCCGAGGGCGAGGCCATCCCGCTGGGCAAGAACCTGCGCTTTTTCGGCGACGGCTGGCAGATCGCCAAGATGATCGACGGCGTGCGCTACTGGCGCGTGCCGGTGATGGACGGCGAGTTCGTCTGCCAGGAAACCACCGCGGTGGTCAAGGCGGTGGGCGGCGGCAACCTGCTAATGCTGGCCCGCGACACGGATAGCGCGCTTGCCGCCGCCGAGGCCGCGGTGGCGGCGATGCGCCAGGTGCCCAATATCATCATGCCGTTTCCCGGCGGCGTGGTCCGTTCCGGCTCGAAGGTCGGCGCCAGGTACGCCGGCATGCATGCCTCCACCAATGACGCCTTCTGCCCCAGCCTTGCCGGCCTGGTGGCCGGCAGCCAGCTTGGGCCCACCGTGCGCTGCGTGCTGGAGATCGTGATCGACGGGCTGACGGAAGCCGACGTGGCCGCCGCCATGCGGGCCGGGATCGCGGCGCTCGCCGGGCGCGGCGCCGCTGCCGGGCTGGTGCGCATATCCGCCGGCAACTATGGCGGCAAGCTCGGACCCTTCCACTTCCACCTGCACCGGCTCGCCAGCCCGGGAGAACGCGCATGAGCAGCCTGACCCTGCGCCTCGCCAACGCCCCCGCGCTGCGGGTCGACCTGCGCCAGTTGACGCCCACCACCCTGGCTGGCATGGCGCCGGACGCGGTAGCACGCCTGCCCTTGTGGCATGGCAATGAGCGCATCGCCCTCGGCGAACTGTTCACCGTGCAGGCTCACGCCGCCGATGGCGAACCCAGTCTCACCTTTGAAGGCGACCTGGGGCGCTTCGACCGGATCGGCTGGCAAATGTCCGGCGGTACGTTGCGGGTCAACGGCAACGCCGGCGACTATCTCGGCTGCGGCATGCAGGGCGGCACGCTGCGCGTGAGCGGCAGCGCGGGCGACTTCACGGCAGCGGCAATGGCCGGCGGCCACATCGCGGTCGGCTGCAATACCGGGGACTTCGCCGCCGCCGCGCTGCCTGGCGATATGGACGGCATGCGCGGCGGGACTCTCGCCGTCGGCGGCAACGCCGGCGACCGCCTCGGCGACCGCATGCGGCGCGGCACCGTGCTGGTGGCAGGCAGTGCCGGGGACTTCACGGGCTCGCGCATGGTCGCCGGCACCATCGCGATTGCGGGCGCCACCGGTGCCCACCTGGCTTACGGCATGCGCCGCGGCACCATCGTACTGCTCAGCGCCAAGCCACAGGCTCGCGCCACCTTCGTGCGCACCAACGGCAATTTCGACGTGTTCTGGACGCTGCTGGCACGCAGCCTGGCCCGCGCCGGCGGCCCGTTCACGGCTTTGCCTGCGCTGCGGCCGCGCCGCCTGGTGGGCGACCTTGCGATGGACGGTAAGGGCGAGTTGCTGACGTTTGACTAGTCAAGGAGCGAGCAATGGGCGATCAAAGCTACGCGCTGCTCGACGACGCGAACGCCACGCCGGGCCAGCCCACCAGCCGCCTGTACACCGGCTTGCTGCGCGAGATCCGCTGCACGGATCCGGCGGGGCTCGGGCAGGCATGGCAGCAAGCCGATGCAGCCATGCGCGGCGGAGCCCACGCGGTGTTGTTGGGGGACTACGAGTGGGGCATGGCGCTCCAGGGACTGGGCCACCTCGCAGCGGTGGAACCCCGTGAGCCCGCCCTGCGCATTCTCCTTTTCCGCGAACTGGCGCGCCTCTCGCGCGAGCAGGTCGATGCTTGGCTCGCCAGGATGGACGGCGCGACGCCCTCGCCTGCGGGTGCCGGCGCATTCCGGCCGAGCGTGGACCGTCCAACCTTCCACGCCGCGATCGCCCGTATCCATGAAGCGCTGCGTGCCGGTGAGACCTATCAGGTCAATTACACCTACCGGATCGATTTTGAAGCCTCGGGCTCCCCGCTTGGCCTGTACCGCCGCTTGCGCGCGCGCCAGCCGGTGCCATACGGGGCGCTGATCGCCCTGCCACACGACGCGCAGCAGCCTTTCATCCTGTCCTGCTCTCCCGAGCTGTTCCTGCGCCATGAAGACGGCAAGCTCACCGCGCGCCCGATGAAAGGCACCGCCCGGCGCGGCACGAGCCCGGCCGAAGACCGCGCGATTGCCCGCGCGCTGGCGGCCGACGAGAAGAATCGCGCCGAGAACCTGATGATCGTCGACCTGCTGCGCAACGACCTGGGTCGCGTGGCGCAAATCGGCTCGGTCAAGGTGCCGGCGCTGTTCTCGATTGAGCCCTACGCCAGCGTGTTCCAGATGACCTCCACTGTCGAGGCGACACTGCCCGAAGCCGTATCGATGCCGGCCCTGCTGCGCGCCCTCTTTCCCTGCGGCTCCATCACCGGCGCGCCCAGGCATCACACCATGGAGCTGATCGCCGCGCAGGAAACCAGTCCCCGAGGCCTGTACACCGGCGCCATAGGCTGGATCGACGCCCCCGCCCCCGGCTCCGCGCGCGCCTGTGGCAGCTTCTGCCTGTCGGTGGCCATCCGCACGCTGGCGCTCGGGCCCGCCCGTGGCGGCGTGCGGGCCGGCCGCATGGGTGTCGGTGCGGGCATCGTGCTCGATAGCGAGGCCGCATCGGAGTTCGAGGAATGCGCGCTGAAGGCCGCCTTCCTGACCGGGCTTGTGCCCGACCCCGGGCCAACGCCTTATCATGTGCGGGATCTGTCCATTCCCGACCTCGTCGTTACCCGTGCCGCCCATGCAACTCGTACTGTTTGACCTCGACCACACTCTGGTGCCCTTCGACAGCGGCTCCACCTGGCTGCGCTACCTGATGCAACTCGGGGTGCTTGACGAGGCCGAATTCGCCCCGCAGAACCTGCGCTTCGCCCAGGACTATATCGACGGCAAGCTGGATATCCATGCCTTCCAGCGCTTCTGCATGTCCTTCCTGGCTCGCTACGACCGCCGCGATCTCGACACCTGGCGCAGCGCCTTCATCGCCAGCATCGCCGACCGGATCCCGGCACCATCACGCGAGCTGGTGAATCAGCACCGCTCCGCCGGCGACCTGTGCTGCATCGTGACCGCCACCAACGACTTCGTCGCCCGCGGCTTTGCCGACAGCTTCGGCGTGGGGCACCTCGTTGCCTCCCTAGCCGCAACCGTCGGCGCCGGCCCGCTGGCCCCCTTCAGCGGCGAGATGGTCGGCGTGCCGAGCTTCGGCGCGGGCAAGGTCGAACGGGTAGCGCAATGGCTGGCCGCAATCGGGCGGCGCTGGGAAGAATTCGAGCGTTCGCTGTTCTATTCCGATTCGGCCAACGACCTGCCGCTGCTGGAGCACGTCAGCCATCCGATCGTGGTGGCGCCGGATCCGCGCCTGCGCGCCATCGCGCTGGACCGGGGCTGGCCGGTTATCGAGCAGGCGGGGCCGCTTGTCGTTGCCTAGGTGTGATATGGGCTAAACGCCGCTCCACCAGTTCGGAGGAGGATATCAGGGCGAAGACTCCGGCTTGCCTTGCCCGAAGAAGCGGCGCAGAGGCAGGCGCCCGAGCGCTGGCAGAAAATGCCAGGTCAGCAACAACAGGGCGAGCACGGCCGGCAGCCAGCGCAGATCGGTCCTGACCGGCTGCCGATGCGCCAGGCGCCCGTCAAGCAGCGCGCTGGTCAAGGCTCCGGGCACGGCGACGCGGCGGTAGCCAAGACCCGTCTGCCTGGCCAGCGCTTCCAGATGCGCTTCATGCAAGGCCGAAAGATGTTCCTGGCTTTGCGCCGGCGCCACGCCACCGGATACTGCGCCGAGCTGCACGACCTCGTCGGCGCGCCAGTAGCCGATGCGGTTGCCATCCGGGTCGGACTTGGGAATGGGTATCGGCGTGTCGCCCCCTACCCCGAACAGCCAGCCGCTGGTCTCGCCTGGCGTGACATTCAGCATGGAGTGCTCCGACGGCCGGAGCGGCGGCGACTCATGGCCATCGGTGATAAAGACGACGCGGGTGCCATCACCCATGCTCTTGCCCATGCGCAGCGTCCAGTAAAGGCCCTTCGTGATGCTGCTCGCATTGACCCAGGCCATGCGGCTGTCGATGCGATCCAGCGACGACAGCAAGGCATCGTAATTGGCGCAGACCTCAAGCGGCGTCAGCAGGGGGAGCGCGCGATAGTCGGCAAACACGGCCCAGCCCACTTCAGAGCCGCAGGGCAAGTGCTTCAGCGCCTCGCGCATGGCGCCGCGCGCGTACGCCAGGCGGCTCACGGGCGCGGCCGGGCTTCCCATGTCCTCGACATTCATGCTTTGCGTTACGTCGAAGGTGACCATATAGCGGAAGGTGCCGCGCGGCAGGGTCAGCGGCGGCATCCAGACCGCGGCCACCAGCAGCAGCAACGTCACCGCCAGCGGCCCGCTTCCCCGCGCGAAGAACCGGCCAGCCAGCGTGCGCAGCGTCAAGGCAGGTCTCCCGGGGGCAGGCCCGGCACCTTGATGCGCAGCAGCTCCTTGGGCATGTCGTCGGTCTCGGCGCCGAACACATCCTGCGCCTCGGGGGCGAGCCAGAGCGCGCGCTCCAGGTTGTAGCGGGCATCCCAGTCGCCGGGATCGGCGCGCAGCAGCTCGCGGTAGCGCTCTTTGGCAAGTTCCACCAGCGCCTGCGCCTGGAAGGCATCGTTCGCGGCAGTGTCGCGCGCATTGCGCAGGAACATATTGCCCAGGTTGAACAGCGCCGCCTGCCCGAGCGCATCGGTGCGGCCGCGCTGGATCAGGCTGTTGTAGACCGCCAGGGCCGCGTCATGCTGGCCGGCCTCGGCCAGCGCGCTGGCCTGCGCCAGCCTGGCCTCGGGCACGTCGGCGGCGGCGCTGGCGTTCGCCTTTGCCGATGCCACGGCCTGGTTGATCCGGGCCGCCTTGCGCAGTTGCACGACCTGGGCGGCCGCGAGCGCGCCGAAGCCAACCGCCGCCACGGCAAACGCCAGATGAATGGTGCGCCGCCTCATGTCCAGCTCCGCAATTGAAGGCATCGGTATCCAAGCAGCAGCGCGCAGCAAACCAGCGCCGCGCCAAAGACGTAGGCGCTGCCATCCTTGCGCGGCACGCGCTCCGTGAACGACAGCGGCAGGTTCTGCTGGCGGCCGACTTCAGCGATGGCGGCGGCCATGGCACTGGCGTCCTCGGCCTCGTACGCGCGATATGGCGTGGTCAGGCTCTGGAAGAAGCGGTGCAGAGCGATCTCCTGTGCCGGGCTGTCGTCCGGGACATCGGCGTGCAGGCTTGGACTGATGCCGGTGCGCAGGTAGATCCAGTACAACGCAATGCGGTTGCGGGCCAGGCCGGCCTCGATACGTTTGCGCGTGCCGGCATCGAGCTGCGCGCCGCCGTCCGACACCATCAGGATGATGCGGCTGCCGGAGTAAGGGCGCGCGTCGAACTCGGCGATCGCTGCCAGCACCGCCCTGCCGATATCGGTGTTCATCAGCCCCCGGCCGATGCGGGTGGCCGCGATGCCAGCCTGGATCGCCTGCTTGTGCTCGGTAAACGGCAGCACGCGCAAGGGGCTGGTGCTGAACATCATGAAGGCATAGCGGTCATTGGGCCGCTGCGCGACGAAGCGCGTGAGCAGCTCGCGCGCGACATCGCCCTTGGTGTCTCCCTGCGTGCGCAGCGCGGCCTGCTCGCCCTTGGCCACGATGACGGAATTCATGCTGCCGCTGCGGTCCAGCAGGATCAGGATCTCCGCGCCGTGCCCGGTCCGCGCCACCTGCGTTTCCGAGCGGCCCGGGCTGGCCAGGCCGACGATGATGCCCGCCATGGCGATCACGCCAAGGCCCCGTTCCAGCACGCCGGCGACGCGGCCGATGCGATCCGGTGGCAGCCACGCCACGCTGGGAAAAGACAGCGTGTCGCCGCGCCGGCGCAGCAGCGGCAACAGGGCCAGCGGCAGCAGCGCCAATACCCACGGATGGACGAAGTCAAAGGGAATCGTCATGGCCGGGCACGCTTCTCGGCAAGATAGAGGTCGCGGCAGAGCGCGCGCAACGGAAATGGCTCGCCATTGGGCTCGCCCGAGAAGAACCGCTGATCCGAGCGGGCATAGAAATGCTGAAGCCGCGCGCGCAGGGGTTCCAGATGCGGTGCCCGCGCCAGCAGCCCGGGGAGCGCTGCCGCGCGCAGGACCGTTCCGGCGGTCTCGTTCAGGGCCTGGTGCAGGCATAGCCAGGCCTCGGCCTGGCTGGGGTCGAGACTGCGCATCCTGCGCCATGCCCGCGCCAAAGGCAGTTGCCTGGATTCGCGCCGGTTGCGCCAGGCCCACCAGCCCAGCCAGGCGGCCAAGGTGGCCGCCAGCGCGGCGAGCCACAGCCGCATCCGCCGCGCAATCGGCTCGGTTGGCAACGCAGGCACGGCCCGGTCGGGACGCATTTCGAGCAAGCCGCCTTTGCCGAGCACAGCCTGCGGCGTCAGCGGGCCGACGCTGATCAGGTGCGCGCCGGTCTTCAGCGCCGGACCCGTGCTCATGGGCAGCGACAAGGCAGGCAGCGCGATCGCGGTCAGCGTTTGCGGCGCATTGACGATCTGGTAGCTTACGCGCAGCCAGCGGCGGCCGTCGGGATCGGTCTCCCACTGGACCGGACGCCGTTCCAGCCATCCGCTGATGCGCTCCGCGCGTGGCAGCGCGGCTGGTTCGATGGTGCGGCCATCGGCGGGCAGCAGGATGCGCTGCGTGACCACGTCGCCAAGCACGTAGCCAAAGGCGCGGGGTTGCTGCACGACCACGGTGGCCGCTTTTCCCTGCGCCCGGGCGGAGGGAAGGACCAGCACGGCGGCAATCGTTGCCGCACAAGCCGCGCCGGCAAGCCTGGGAAGGAGGTGCCGGCGATGCGTCATGCCACGGCCTCGAGAAAATAGCGGGACACGGCCTCGGCCTCGAATGCCCCGTGCAGATGAATGGGTCGCAGCCCTCGCGCGAGGAACAGGGCATCAAGCCGGGCGCGCCGCGACGCCACCGCATCGCGCCACTGGTCGCGCAGCCTCTTGCGCACCCAAAGCGTGCGCTGGCGGCCGGTTTCCGCATCGCGCACGGCCAGCAGCGCATTGCCTGGCGGTGGCTCGGTTTCAGCGGGGTCCCAGGTAATCATTGGCACCACGTACGCCTGCGCCAGCATGTCGAGAATGCCGTCCAGTGCTTCAAGCGCCCAATGAAAGTCTGAGACCAGGAAAATCAGTCCCTGCCGATCCGCTAACCGCTGCGCCGCTTGCGAGAGCCCTTCGGCACCACCCGCGCAGGCCGAAGCGCCTGCGCTCGCGAACTCCCGCAGCATCGCCGACATGGCATAGCCGGCGCCACGGCTGTGCCGCGCCGGCACGAACAGGTCGGTGCGCTCCACCGCATCGAAAGCCAGCATGCCCACAGGGTCGCCGGCGCGGAAGGCGCTATGCCCCAGCCCTTCGAGGAAATCCGCCGCAACGTGCAGCTTGCTTGCCCGCGCCCCGAATCGCATGGAGGCCGACACATCGACCACGGCGTGCACCGGCACGCTGACGCGCTGGCGGTGCACGCGCACCAGCCATTCCCGCCGCAGGTTGCGCAGGCTGGCGCGCAGGTCGAGCCGCCGCGGGTCCGGATTGTCGAGCAGGCGCATGTGCGCGGCAAATTCCTGCCCATGGCCGAGGCTGGTGCCCAGGTGGGCCCCCGGCCGCAAGCCGCCCGCGCGGGCGGGCAGCCGATAGTAGAATTCGTGCGGGCTGGTCATGGCCACGTTCGCGTCGTTCGCATCATGGCGCGGCAATGGTGCCCATGATCTGCCGCACCAGCGCGTCGGACAGTTCCGCGCGGCGCAGTTCATACACCGGCGTGAAGAACACGCGATGGCCGAGCGCCGACGGCAACACGGCATGGATGTCTTCCGGCACGAGATGCGTGCGCCCCGCCATCCATGCCACCACGCGCGCTGCCCGCATCAGAGCGCTCATGCCGCGTGGGCTTGCGCCCGCAAGAACGAAACGCTCCATGTCGACGCCGTCCAGGCGAATGCCGAAACGCTGCGGCGTTTCGGTCGCCTCCCACAGTTTCAGCACATAGCGCTCGATGGTCTCGCTGGCTTGTATCCCGCGCTGGATGATCGCGGCGATCTCGTTGAGTTGCGCCCAAGGCAGTACATCCGGCGCGACCTGCTCCAGCAAGGACTCGGTATCGTGGTAGGCCGCTTCGAAGACCAGCGCGCGGCGCACGGGGGGATCGGCGGGCGTGGCAATGTTCAGATCGAACATGAAGCGGTCGCGGGCGGCGGAGGCCAGCTCGAAAGTCTCCTCCTTCTCGACCTTGTTGCGGTCGGCGAACACCGTCATATGCGGGAAGCGGTACTCGCGGTTGAAGGCCGACACCGAGCGCTCTGCCATGGCCCGCAGCAGCAGCGACTGGACCTGCGGGCGGGCCCGGTTGATCTCGTTGAAGAAGAAGGTGGTCAGCCGTTCGCCGTGGCGCAGCAGCGGGCCGGGGTCGATGCGCGGTCTGCTCTGTTCGTCCACATAGCTGTGATAGACCAGATCGCCCGGCATCAGGTCGATGGTCCCTTCCACGCGCTCGAAATCGCCGCCGATGGCGCGGGCAAAGGCGCGTAGCACGGTGGTCTTGCCCACGCCGACGTCGCCTTCAAGCAGCACGTGGCCGCGCGCGAACAGCGCAACGTTGATCAGGCGGATGATCTGCGGCTGGCCGATCACCGCCTTGGCCACCTCGCGCTCCACACGCCGGGCACTGTCGCGCCAGTCCTGGAGTTTCTCGTCTGCTGTCATCGGATTCTCTTGATCCATTGCGGCCGGGAACGGCGCCGGCTAATCAGGGATCCTTTGCACAAGGCATGCCAGGCGTGTGGCGGAACATGGGTGTCAGTTGACGGGACGCGATCTGATGGAGGAAATGCGGAATCCAGGAGCCGGGACGGCTCGGGACAGAATGGCGCACATTGTTGCAGCGCGCAGCAATGTGTGGCGGGAGCGGGTTGTCGGACTCGCGGGCGGCAATCGGCACTTGTATCGACGAAGTCAACCGCCTTGTATATACGGTCAGCGATGAGCGCCTGGATATCGTTGCGTGCCGCTTCCACGACTGAACGCTGAACGCAGAACGCAGAACGCTAAAGCAAGCCATGCTGCCGCGCATAGCGATGCATCTCCAGCGCATTGCCAAGCCCCATCTTCTTCCGAAGAATGGTCTGGTAATTGGCCACGGTCTTGATGCTCAGGAATAGCCGGCCGGCAATCTCCTCCACCTGCTGCCCCTGCGCCAGGAGACGGAATACATCGAACTCCCGCGACGACAAGCCGAGGTGCGGGACCTCATCCCGTTGCCCGCCGATGTGCGCCATGGCCTCCCTGACATCGTCCGACAGGGGCCGCTCCCCGCGCATGACCAGCTGCACGGCATCGACCAGGGCCTCGGGCGGACTGCTCTTGGTCA
Source organism: Cupriavidus sp. GW821-FHT02F09 (assembly GCF_059421605.1). NCBI lineage: Bacteria > Pseudomonadati > Pseudomonadota > Betaproteobacteria > Burkholderiales > Burkholderiaceae > Cupriavidus > Cupriavidus sp. GW821-FHT02F09. Next base: position 62,435 of record NZ_JBWKVH010000024.1, on the reverse strand, counting down.
GGTAGCCGCGCGCGCCGGCCTTCAGTGCCTGCGCCACCAGCGCGGGGCTGTCGTGCATGCTGAACACCAGCACGCGCAATCCGGGCAGGCGGCTGCCCAGCCTTTGCAGGGTTTCCAGCCCGCCACGGCCCGGCATCGACAGGTCTAGGATCAGCACCTCGGCTTCGTGCTGCGTCAGCCAGCCGTAGGCGACGTCGGTGTCGCCGAACTCTGCCACGACTTCAATGCCCGTTTCCAGTTCCAGCAAACGCCGGTAGCCGGTGCGCACCACGGCGTGGTCGTCCGCGAGCGCCACCCGGATGGGTTCCGTCACCATATCGCCATGCCTTCAGGCCTCCTGCGCCCAGTCGTCATGATTCGCCAGTTCCGCCGGCCTGCCTGCGCCAGCCAGGCAGAAGCGCGCCGCAAGCCGCAGGCCGGGCCGATCTGCGCCGGGTGCCGACTCGCTGATCTCGATCTCCGCGCCATGCGCCCATACTCGCTCGCGCAGGCCGTCAAGCCCGTGGCCCTGGCGCGCCGATTGCGAGGCGGCAGCCATGCCGACGCCGTCGTCTTCCACCGACCAATCCACCGTGCCCGCGCCGTCGGCCCGCAGCGACACCGTTGCCTGGCTCGCCCGCGCGTGGCGCACGACGTTGGTCAGCGCCTCCTGGGTCATCCGATAGAGCGACAGGGCCAGTTCGTCCGGCAAGTCGGCGCCATCCAGGTCTAGCCGCAACACAAAGGCGGTGTGCCCGCCCGCCTGCCCGCGCCAGCCCTCCACCAGCTCGCCCAGCATGCGCGCCAGCGGCACCGGTCCGCTGCCCGGGAGCAAGCCGTGCGGGCGCAGCCCGTGCAGCAGGTCGCGCACGTCCAGGTGGATGCGCTCGCAGTGGTTGGCCAGATCCCGCGCCACGGCGTTCAAGGCCGGGTCGGCGCGCGTCTTGCGTGCCATGTAGGCCGTGTCGGCGCGCATCGCGGTCAGCACCTGCCCGAATTCGTCGTGCAATTCCCGGGCCAGCCGCGCGCGTTCCTGCTCCTGCAGGGTCAACACGCGAAGGCTGAGCGCACGGCGTGTCGCCTGGGTGTGCGCGAGCGCGTCGGCCAGGTGGTTCAGCGCCCGTGCTATCGCATCCAGCTCGCGCGTCGGCATGGCGGGCAGGCGGTGCGCGTAGTCGCTGCGCTCATAACGCGAGATTGCATGGAGGATGTCGCGCAGGGGCGCCAGCGCGCGCCGCACCACCCAGCAGATGCCGCCCAGCATCGTGGCGCTGAACAGGCCCAGCAGCGCCAGCACGCCGACGATGTCGCCGAAAGCTTCGCGCTGCTCGCTGAGCGGATTCCATACCAGGCTGGCCTGCCAGTCGCTGCCATCGCCGCGCGCGATGCGCCAGGTCTGGGCCGGGGCGGCGGCAGGGCCTTGCCATCGGGCCTGGACCCAGCGCCAGGCCTGGAACAGCCCCGGCACGGCCTCCTGCTGCGCCGGGCCCACCAGCACACGGCCTTCGCCATCCTTTAGCAGCAGTTGCAGGTGGCGCAGCTCCCCCGAAGCATTGATGCGCCGCAAGGCGCCCAGGCTTGCGCCAGCGCCGGCCTGCCCGCCCCCCTGCAGCGCCGTCAGGTGCGCCACCAGTTCGGCAGTGCGCAGCGCGCCGATGCCCTCGTGCCGCACATTGACCTGCGCCTGCCACAGTGCCGCCAGCAAGGCACAACACAAGCCGATCAGGGTCACCCACGCGGCGCGGCGCATCAGCAGCCTTGACATCTCCATGGCTCTCGCCTCCTCGCGTTTCGTCTCTTTCCTATGCATGGCGCGGCGCGCCCTGCGGCAAATCAAGTCGGGATTTTTTCCCGGCCGCAGCGGTATGGGACCTGCTTAAGCAGGAACGGATGCCCAGATAACAAGATGAGGAGACCCGCCATGACCGTTGCCCCGAGACCACCACGCCGCCCGCGCCACCCGCCCCCGCAAAAGAACCCGGGCTTGCGCCGCACCACGCTGGCACGCGCGGTCGTCCGGCTATGCCTCCCGCTCGCGGCAGGCGCGGCATCGGCCCAGCCGGACCACACCCTCTCAGCGAGTTTCGTGCCTGCAGCGCCGGCGGTGGTGGCGGCGAGCACCGCACCACTGCCCGGCCTGGCCGCGCCGCGAGATACATTGCCGATTCCGGTACAGACTGTCACGCCGGGGCACACCGGCAATACCGCGGATGGTGCCATGCTGCCGGAAGTCCAGATCGTGGCAACCGCTCCGCTGCCCGGCATCGGCGTGGACCGCGATCTGGTGCCGTACACGGTGCAGGCGGTCAGCGGCGACGACCTGAACGGCAAGCGCGCCGGCACGCTCGCCGAATACCTGGCGCGCTACTTCACCGGTGTCAACGTCAACGACATCCAGGGCAGCCCCTTCCAGTCCGACCTCACCTACCACGGCTTTCGCGCCTCACCGATCCCGGGCGCGTCGCAAGGCTTGTCGATCTACCTGGACGGCATCCGCGTCAACGAACCCTTCGGCGACGTGGTGAGCTGGGACATGATTCCCGAGGCCGCGCTGGAGAGCGTCTTGCTGGTCTCCAGCGCCAACCCTGCCTACGGCCTCAACACGCTCGGCGGCGCGCTCGCCATGACCACCCGCTCCGGCCTGACTTCGCCCGGCTTCACCGCCGACCTGTCCTACGGCAGCGGCAACCGCAAGCGCGCCGACCTGTCGGGCGGCATCCGCAGCGACAGTGGCTGGCACGCCTTCGCCGCCGGCACCCTGTTCCAGGAACAGGGCTGGCGCGATCATTCCGAGGGCCGGCTCGGCAACCTGTTCGTCAAGGCCGGGCATGCCAGCGACACCACCAGCTGGGACGTGTCCCTGCTGCACGGGCGCAGCACCCTGATCGGCAACGGCCTGGTGCCGAGCTACCGCGCGAGCGGCAATGCCCTGCTGCCCGGCCTGTATGAAAGCAACCGCGCCGCGGCGTACACCTACCCGGACAAGACCCGCAACCAGGTCACCCAGGTCGCCCTCAACGGCCGCCACTGGTTCGACGACAAGACCAGCGCCGCGATGCTCGCCTACGTTCGCACCAGCCGTCGCGACACCACCAACGGCGACATCAACCCGGACTACGACGCTTACACGGAAGACTGCGAAGACGGCTTCAACGCCGACGGCAGCCCGCGCAAGTCCCGCTGCGGCTTCACCCGGGCCGAAGGCGCCGCGCTGGACCCGGCCGTGCTCAACACCACGCATATGTGGCAGCAATCCATCGGCGTGGCGCTCAGCGCCGCCAAGGAAACCGAGCACCACCTGCTCAACGCCGGGCTGACCTTCGACCGTAGCCGCCTGACCTATTCGCAGTACGAGCAGCTCGCCACCTTCACCGACGATCGCGGCGTGGTCGCCGACCCGAATGCACCGAACGAGCTGTTCTCCGGCGTCAGCGGAACCTCGCGCGCGGTCGGCCTGTACCTGTCCGATACCTGGTCCTTGACGGCCAGCACCTTCCTCACCGCCTCGGCCAGGTGGAACCACGTCACCGTGAGCAATACGCTGCGCAACAGCGACGGCACCGAACAGCCGCAGGAGAGCTTCACCTACCGTCGGCTCAATCCCGCGCTGGGCCTGACCCAGAAGCTGGGCGGCGGCGTCTCGGTGTTCGGCGGCTACGCCCAAAACAACCGGGTGCCGACGGTGCTGGAACTGGGTTGCGCCGATCCGGCCCAGCCCTGCCGCCTGCCCGCCGGCCTGCAGGCCGACCCCTACCTCAAGCAGGTCGTGTCGCACTCCTACGAGGCGGGCGCGCGCTGGCGTCCCTCCAAGGACACCGAGGTGTCCGGCTCGTTCTACCGCATTGATAACCACGACGACATCCTGTTCCTGCGCGCGCCCAACACCCAGCAGGGCTACTTCGCCAACTTCGACCGTACCCGCAACCAGGGCTTCGACCTCTCCGCGCGGCAGCGCCTGGGCGACTTCACGCTGCGCCTCGGCTACAGCTATCTGGAGGCCACCTACCAGGCCAACGGGCAGCTCGCGGTGGGAGAGCGCACCATCGACGTCAAGCCGGGCATGCGCAGGGCCGGCCTGCCGCGGCACACCATCAAGCTGGGCGTGGACTGGCAGGCGCTGGCCGGCCTGACCCTGGGCGCCGACCTGGTTGGCGTGTCCAGCAGCGTGACCAACGGCAATGAAGACGGCCTGCGCGCCGACCCGCAGCCCGGCAAGGCGCCAAAGTACGCGGACTGGAGCACGCCCGGGTACGCCACGGTGAACCTGCGGGCGTCCTACCGCGTGAACAAGCACTTCGAGGTCTACGCGCGCGTGGCCAACCTGTTCGACCGCCGCTACGAGACCTATGGCCAGATCTCCAACGACCTGTTCCCCAACGGCAACCTGCTGCGCCCGCACGTAACGCCGGAGGACAATGCCAGCGCGCTGTTCGTCGCGCCGGGCGCACCGCGCAGCGCCTGGGTCGGGGTTGTGTACCGGATGTAGGCAGGCAGCCTGTTGCACATCTGGCCCGCGCTGTGGCAATGGCGTGACACTTTGTCCACGCCCGCGAGCACTTACCGAGAGCCTCAGGCGGGGCGTCATGTAATGCTGCGAAGCAGCATGATGCCCGCCTGGCCTGCTAGACGGAACCAGGCAAGAGGCTGCACGGCAATTGGCTTCGCCCAACGGTCGACGGCGGCGGCCGGGCATGCTTGTTGCGACACCGATGCCGACGGCAAGCAAGCTTCGCCGTTAGCTTCGCATGGACTATGCTGTACTTGCCTACCCCATCCTGAAAGGAGCCGCCAATGACCTGGACCACTCCCGCATACATCGATATGCGGTACGGATTCGAGATCACCATGTACATTGCCAACCGCTGATCCGGCGGACGGCTGGAATCCGGGAAAGCCCGCCGGCCGGCGGGCTTTTTTCTTGGCCCTGACTGGACAAACACCAGGCCATGACGACACTTCGGGTACTGGGATCGGCTGCCGGCGGCGGCTTTCCCCAATGGAACTGCAACTGCTTCAACTGCGACGGGCTGCGTCGCGGCACCATTGCCGCCACCGCACGTACGCAATCTTCGATCGCGCTATCCGAGGACGGCGTGCAATGGTTGCTGGTCAACGCCTCGCCCGACATCCTTGCGCAGATCCGCGCCACCCCGGCGCTGCAGCCGGCCCGCGCGGCGCGCGACACCGGAATCGCCGCCGTCTTGCTGATGGACGCGCAGATCGACCATGTCACCGGCCTGCTGATGCTGCGCGAGCACCGCAGCGCGCTGCCGGTCTATGCCACGGCCCCGGTGCTGCAGGACCTGAGCGAAGGTTTTCCGCTGTCCCGCATCCTGTCCCACTACTGCACCCTGGAAACCCATCCGCTGCCCCTGGACGCACGCCCCTTCACCGTGCCGCCGCTCGCGGGGCTCACCTTGCATGCGATCGCCCTGGACAGCAAACCGCCGCCCTACTCCCCCAACCGCGCTGCGCCGCAGCGTGGCGACAATATCGGCCTGCGCATCGTCAGCGCCGGCGGCAAGCGCGTGTTCTACGCGCCCGGGCTGGGCAGCATCGAGCCGCACGTGCGCGCGGAACTCGCCCAGGCCGATGTGATCCTGGTCGACGGCACTTTCTGGACCGACGATGAAATGCGGCGGCTCGGCCTGTCGTCCAAGCTGGCCCGCGATATGGGCCACCTGGCGCAGTCCGGCCCGCTCGGCATGATTGCCGCGCTGGACGAAGCGCCGGCGGCACGCAAGATCCTGATTCATATCAACAATACCAACCCGATCCTGGTAGAGGACTCGCCGGCACGCCGCGAACTGGCCGCGCACGGGATCGAGGTGGCCTATGACGGCATGGAGATCGCCCTGTGACGCCCGCACCACACCCCCAACCCATCCCGCAAGCGATCCCCGACGCCGAGCGCACGGCCTTCGAAGCGCGGTTGCGCGCGCTGGAATCGCGCTACCACATCCATCACCCCTTCAACCGGCGCATGGCGAGCGGCCAATGCTCACGCGAACAGATCCAGGGCTGGGTAGCCAACCGCTTCTACTACCAGATCAATATCCCGCTCAAGGATGCCGCCATCCTCTCGAATTGCCCCGAGCGCGAAACGCGGCGCGAGTGGGTGATACGCATCCTCGACCACGATGGCACCGCCACCGAGCCCGGCGGCATCGAAGCCTGGAGCCGCCTAGGCGAAGCCGTGGGGCTGACGCGCGAGGCGCTGTGGTCCCAACAGCTGGTGCTGCCCGGGGTGCGCTTCGCGGTGGACGCCTACGTCAATTTCGCGCGGCGCGCGCCGTGGCAGGAAGCGGTGTGCTCATCGCTCACCGAGATGTTCGCGCCCGCCATCCACAAGGAACGGCTGGCCGGCTGGCCGCAGCATTACCCGTGGATCGAAGCCGAGGGACTCAGCTATTTCCGTTCGCGCATCCCGCTGGCGCAGCGCGATGTCGACCATGGCCTGCGCGTCACGCTGGACTATTTCCGCACGCCGACCGAACAGCAGCGCGCCACGGAAATCCTGCAGTTCAAGCTCGACATCCTGTGGTCGATGCTGGACGCCATCGAAAAGGCGTATCCCATATGAACTCCCCCGCCAAGCCCGACACCGTTGCCGCCACCCCGCGGCTGGACCCGCTCTACCGCCTGCAGTGGGAAGAGGCCCAGAAAGCCTGGGTGCTGCTCTATCCTGAAGGCATGGTCAAGCTGAACGACAGCGCGGCCGCCATCCTGCAGCGCTGTGACGGCGCCCATACGCTCGACATGCTGATCGACGAACTCCAGACGTCCTTCGGCGTGCAGGGCATTGCCACCGAGGTACACACCTTTGTCAAACATGCCTGCGAACGCGGCTGGCTCGTCTGAGCCGGGCGGACCCGCCACCACGGTGGGTCCGCCTCTGTGGCTGCTGGCGGAGCTGACCTATCGCTGCCCGCTGCACTGCGCCTTTTGCTACAACCCGGTCGACTACGTGCGCCATGGGCAGGAACTGGACACGGCGAAGTGGCGCCGGGTGCTGGAGGAAGCGCGCGCGCTCGGCGCCGCCCAGCTTGGTTTTTCCGGAGGCGAGCCGCTGCTGCGCGACGACCTCGAAGACCTGGTGGGCCATGCCCGGCAACTGGGCTTCTACACCAACCTGATCACCTCCGGCGTGGGCCTGACCGATGCGCGCCTGGGCGCGCTGCGCGTGGCGGGGCTTGACCATGTCCAGCTCTCGTTCCAAGACTCCACGCGGGAGATGAACGACTTCCTGTCGAGCACCCGCACCTTCGACCTGAAGCAACGGGTGGCGAAGCTGATCAAGGCGCACGGCTACCCGATGGTGCTCAACTGCGTGCTGCACCGGCACAACCTGGCCCATGTCGGCACCATCATCGAGATGGCGCTGGAGATGGGCGCCGAATACCTGGAGCTGACCAATACGCAGTACTACGGCTGGGCATGGGAGAACCGGCTGGCCCTGATGCCGACCGAGGAGCAGTTGCGCGAGGCCGAGTCGGTGGTGGAGTCCTACCGCGCCAGGATCGGCAAGCGCTGCCGCATCCTGTTCGTGGTGCCGGACTATTTCGAGAAGCGGCCCAAGAAATGCATGAATGGCTGGGGCTCGGTGTTTCTCGGAATTGCGCCCGACGGCGCCGCCCTGCCCTGCCACGCCGCGCGCATGCTGCCCGGCCTCGTCCTGCCCAACGTGCGCACGCAATCGCTGCGCGATATCTGGTACCACAGCGATGCCTTCCAGCGCTTTCGCGGCACGGCATGGATGCCCGAGCCGTGCCGCTCATGCGACGAAAAGGAAATCGATCTCGGCGGCTGCCGCTGCCAAGCCTGGCTGCTAACCGGCGATGCCAGCCGAACAGACCCTGTTTGCGACAAGTCGCCGGATCATGCCACCGTGCGCAACGTAGTCATGCGTGGACGCCTTGCCGCCCATACCGGGCCGCCAGCGACGCCGCACGAGGTGCCGCTGGTGTTTCGCGCCGACGCGGCATCGCGCCGCTTCAGCGGGCCGGACCGCTAGCTCGCGCGGCCCGCGCCACGCCGCGCTGCGGATCGTAGCCCAGCAGCGCGAGCGTGAAGAATGCCACCGCGCAGCCCGCCACCACCGCCAGGCTGGTCCACTGCGCCTGACCGTACAGCGCGAAGCGGATGGACTCGACCGCGTGCGTGAACGGATTGAAGCGCGCCAGCTGGTACACGATGGTGGCGCCGGATTCCTCCAGCTTCCAGAGCGGATATAGCGCCGAGCTGATAAAGAACATCGGGAAGATCACGAAATTCATAGTGCCGGCGAAGTTCTCCAACTGGCGCACATGCACCGACAGCAGCAAGCCGAGCGCGCCCAGCATCAGCGCCGCCAGCGCCATCGCCACGAACGCCCCCGGCAGGTCCTGCCACGCGAACGTCACGCCGAAGCAGATCGCCACCAGCAGGAAAGCCACCATCTGCAGCAAGGACAGCAGCATGCCGCCCAACAGCTTGCAGGCCAGCAGCCAGCCGCGCGGCAACGGCGCTGTCAGCAGCAGCCGCATCACGCCCATCTCGCGGTCGTACACCATCGCCAGCGAGGACTGCATGCCGTTGAATAGCGCGATCATGGCGATCAGCCCGGGCGCCATGTAGACCTTGTATTCAATATAGGTCTCGTATGGCGGGATGATGGCCACCCCGAAGACATTCTGGAAGCCGGCGGCAAACACCAGGAACCACAGCAAGGGCCGCACCAGCGACGAGAACAGCCGGCCCGGCTGGTGGAAGAACTTGCGGATCTCCCGGCCGGCCACCGCCCGCAGCGCGCGCATTCCATGCATTACGGGATGAGTCATCGTGTCTCCCAGCGCACGCTCAGCGCGTCATGCGGCACGCTGAATCCGGGGCATCCGCGCCGAGCGTGTCGAGATTGTTCTTAGGGTGCAGGAAGCCCTCCACCGGCGCCGTGGCAATCACGCCATCGGGGTGGGACAGAAACAGCGGCTGGCGCAACTGGCCATCCCAGGGGCGGAAGCTCAGGCGCGGCCCCTTGAAGCCGTCGACCACCACCTCGCCTGAGACCAGCGCGTCACGCTGCCTGGCGAAGCCGGCTTTCGGCAAGCGCGCCACCGATGCCGCCACCGCCTTCACGGCGGCCCATGCGGCCCAGTCGAAGCTGGTCATGGGCCGGCCGGCTGCCTTGCTGAAGCGCCGGTTGAGCTGCGGCCCGCCGTTGCGCTCCCAGGCCCAGTGCCAAGCTTGTGCGGTCAGGCCATTGGCGCCAGCCACCGGGCGCGGGAGCTGGGTGGCATAAGGCAGCGAGCGGGCAAACTCGCCGTCGCTATCCGCTACCACGACGGCGTCGTAGTCAACCCCGGTGGTCAACAGGTTCACGTTGGACAGATCGCGCTCGCGCGGATCGTTCGACAATTTGAAGGGGCGCTGCGCGGCCCAACCAATCCCGAAGCGTTTGGCCGATTGCAGGAAAGCGGTCTGCTGCTCCCGGTCGGCCGGCAGCGGCCCGTACAGCAGCAGGGCCTTGCGCCATTTGCGCGCGGCCAGGTATTGCATCAGCGCGTCCGTGCGCATGCGCAGGCTTGGCAAGGTATGCAGCAGGTTGGGCGCGCAGCCGGCGCCGCGCAGGCTGTCGTCCGCGGCGGATATGTTGAACAGCAGCGCGTCCCCCGGTTTGACCGTATTTGCGGCCAGAGCGACGGCAGGCGCCGGCAGGTCCAGCACGACATACTTCACGTTCCTGCGGACCAGCCCGCTCACGGCCGCGGCGACTTCGGCTTCGCCGCGGACTTCAACCGGCTCCAGCACCAGTGTCGCGCCAACCACATCGAGCGCGAAGCGCGATTCGGCCGCGGCCACCTTCGCGCCCTCCAGCGGACGCCCTTCGGGATGCCCGGGATAGCGCTTCTCCAGTTGCCGGCTGTCGTAGCGCGGATCGTCGGCAAGCGACACCACCGCTATGTGCACTTCCTCCGCGGCGGCGGCCCACGACAACAGCAGGCATGCCAGCGGCAATGCCTGCCGGCGCCAGGATAGGGAAGCGTTTCCCCGCATGATGTCTCCCTCCTTCAATCGTCGATCACCACGGAATGCGGCACCCGCCCGACCCGGATGGCGGTGATCGCCTTGTTGCGTGCCGTGTCGACCACGCTGACATCGTCGGACAAGCCATTGGTGACATAGAGCAGGCTGTTGTCGCGGTTCAGCCCCAGTCCCCAGGCGCGCCTGCCGACCAGGATGTAGTCCGTCACGCGCTTGCCGGCGGCATCCACCACCGCCACGTGGTTGGCGCGGCCAAGCCCCACGTAGGCGCGCTTGCCGTCGCTGGACAGGGTCATGCCGACCGGGGTGATGTCGTCGGCGCGCAAACCCTTGGGATCGAACCGGATGGTGTGCGCCACCGTCAGATCGTCGGTGCGGATCACGCTGACGCTGGCACCGAGTTCATTGCTTACCCACAATTCCTTGCCGTCCGGCGTCAGGATGAAGCGGCGGGGCCGGTTTCCGACCTGGATGTTCTTGACCACCTTGCGCGCCGCGACATCGATGACATGGACCATGTTCGCCACTTCGGAGGAGACATAGACGCGTTTGCCGTCCGCACTGGCCTTGACGCCTTCCGGCTCTTCGCCGACCTTGACCTCGAAGAGCTTCCTGCCGGATGCCACGTCGAAGGCCGACAGCAAGGCGTCTTCCTCGTTCGACACATAAAGGGACTTGCCGTCGGGGCTGAGGTCGAACATTTCCGGATCCTCGCCCACGCGCAGCGCGCCGACCGTCTTGCGGCTGGCCACGTCGATCACGTCGATACGGTGGTCGTCGCTGCAGGCAACGTACAGGCGGGTACGATCCGGCGAGAACTGCAGGTGGCGCGGCCGCTTGCACTGCGCCAGGGTGGCAGTCACCTGGCGCGTGTCCGCCCGGATCACGGTGAGGCTGCCGTCTTTCTCGTTCGAGACGAAGAGCTGGCCGGTGCCCGCGCTCCAGCCCGGCCCCGGTGCCAGGCAAAGCCCGGCCAGCAACATCGCCCGCAAGCGGGCCAGCACCGCATGGCGGTTCGTCATGTCCGCACCTCCTGTTCAGATGTCCCGGTCAGGGACAGGAATGCCGCTTCCAGGCTCCCGCCACCTGCCGCGCGCATCAGATCCGCCGGCGGGCCGGCGAAGCGCACCAGGCCACGATGCAGCACCACGACGCGGTCGCTCGCCTCGACTTCCTGCACCAGATGCGTCGCCCATAGCACGCCCACCCGGCTTTGCGTCGCCAGACGCCGCGCCTCGGTGACGATCTGCATGCGCGAGGCCGGGTCGAGGCCGACCGTGGCTTCATCCATGAGTAGCAGGTCGGGCTGGTGGAGCAGCGCGCGCACCAGCTCCACCTTGCGCCGGTTGCCGCCGGACAGCTCACGCACCAGGGTACCGCGCCACTCCGCCAGGCCCAGGTGGTCGAGCAACGGCGCCATCCGGGCCGCCGATTCCCGGCGCGGCAGGCCATGCAGATCAGCATGGAACCGCAGGTTGGCCTCGACCGACAGATCGAGATCGATGGCCGGTTGCTGGAACACGATGCCGATGTGGGCCAGAGCCTGGACCGGCGCCTCACGCATATCGGCGCCCATCACTTCAACCTGGCCCTCGTCCTGGACGAAGAGCCCGGCGAGGATCTGGAACAGCGTGGTCTTGCCGGCGCCGTTGGGACCCAGCAAGGCGACAAACTCGCCGCGCCGCACGCGCAACGACACGCCATCGAGGGCTGCCCGACCGCCAAACCGCTTGCGCACGCCTTCGCAGGCCAGCGCGTCGGCGAATAAAGCCGCCTCCGGGGCACGCATCATGACGATGTCTCCTGCTTGATCCCGAGGCCAAGGCGTTCGGCAAATTCACGCTCCTTGACCCAGGCCCGCTCCAGGTAGGCCTGGTATCGCGCCGTGTTCAGGTAGGTAAGTTCCTGGTCGTACTTGGCAAGCTCGGAGATATGACGAGGCTGGAACATCGCGTGATGAAACGCATCGTGCAGGCGTTTGACGATGCGCGGGTCGGTTCCATGCGGCACGCCGATGCCATACGGCGAGTTATAGACGGCATCCGGATAGCCAAGCTCCTTCACGGTCGGCACCTCGGGCCAGCGCGCCGACCGCTTCTCGCTGAACACCGCCAGCAGGCGCAGCTGCCCGGACGCCACGAACGGCGCGAAGCCGGTGGAATTGACGCCGGCCATCAGCGAATGATTGGCCACCGCCAGCATCTGGTCGGCAGTGCCGCGATACGGCACATGCACATAGGAGATGCCGTTGCGCGAGAGGACGTCTTCCATGCCGAGATGCGCCGTGGTACCTATCCCCGTGGAACCCACCGTCAGTTCGCCCGGGTGTGCGCGGCCCCAGTCAAGCAGGTCGCCCAGGCTGCGCAGTGGGCTGTCGGCCGGGACCAGGATGCCGAAGGTAACGCCCGAGATCATCAGCACCGGCTGGATATCGCGCAGTGGCTGCCAGTTGGTTTTCTGCTGGTGCGGCAGGCGATAAAGCGTCAACGGCAACTGGCCGATAACGTAGCCGTCCGGCTTTGCCGCAGCCAGCGCGGGCCCCACCAGGGTGCCACCTACGCCGGGCTTGTTCTCGACCACGATCGGCTGGCCAAGCGTCGGGCTGGCAAGTTCGGCGAGGATCCGCATCGTGATGTCGGTCGCGCCGCCCGCCGGCCAGGGAACGATGAGCGTGATCGGCCGCGACGGATACCTGTCGGCCATGCTGCCCGTGCTGGCCGGGACTCGGCCCGCCATGCCAGCAAGCAGCGGCGCGGCAAGCGCGCCCAGTCCGGCCCGCAGGAACCTGCGACGCTCGCTTGCGTGCTTCCCATGCATTCGATTCACACGATTCATCATGGTTTGGTGCCGCGAAAGCGCAAAGTCTCGGTTTGCACCGGACGCGCGAAGTCCCGCGCCTGGTCCGGTGTTTCTCCCGACACCTTGCCCGGCACCTCGCTCTTGAGCAGCAGCACCTGGCCGGGCACGCGGTCGGACAACACGAAGGTGTAGCGCTTGCCGACCAGGTTTTCGAAGCGGGCGTGGTTGGGGTCGTCCAGGTAGGGCTGGATCACGATCTGCCGAGCCGGCACCGGCTTGCCATCCAGCTCCGCCGTCACCTGGGTGATGGCCGGGCCCTGCGCCAGCGCGAGCCGGATCCGCTTCTGGAAATAACGCGGCTGGCCGCCGGTCAGCTGGCGCATTTCGCCGATATCCTTCTCCAGGAAATAGAGGATGACCGGATTGCCCCGCAGCGGCGCTTCGACCGCGAATGGCATGGTGCCGGAGGCATCGCTGACGATCGCGCTCACGCCCTTGCCGCCGCGCGACAACCTGACGTGCACCTCATCGCTGCCTGCCGGCACCAGGCTGCCCCCCTTGTCGAAGCGGTAGACGAGATCGGCGGGAACCCGCACGGTCTTCAAGTGGTCGGCCATGAACAGCAACTGCTCGGCCGGCTTGATGGGATCGTCGGCGGCGCCGGCGGGCGCCGCCACGGCACCCATGATGCCGCACAGCAGCGCAGCAACAACACGGTGCCTAGCGCCCGTTGGGGGACGGGGACGGGAACGGACCCGCGACCGGATTGCCTTTGTCGTCCACCAGGGGAATCCGGTAACTGGCGAGAATCGCATTGATCTTCTCCTGGTTGCCGGCAATCCAGCGATCCACTTCATCTTTCCACGCCTTTTCGCCAAAGCGCACGCCCATGGCGATCTCGTAATCGAACTTGAGTTGCGGGTCGGGCCGGAACGGCACCATCACCCATTCGGCAGCGCCGGCATGCTGGCGAGCCAGGTAGCCGGCGATGGGTCCCCACAGGATGGCGATGTCGATCTTGTCGGCCAGCAGATCGCGCTCGACCACGCCGCCCGGCACCTCGTCAGGATCGCCGCTCTGCTGCTGGTAGACCACCGCCTGCTCGAACAGCTTGTTACGCAGCAGCCAGTCCACCGATGGCGCGCGCGAGAAGATGCCGAAGCGCAGCTTGCCCAGGGTTTCGGGCGGCAGCTTCAGCAGATCCTCCGGCGTGACCACCCCGCGCAGCGCATCGCGCTGGCGGAACACCAGCGCATAGGTCGAATGCATATACGGCCGCGTGTTCGCCGTCAGCTCGTAGTCCTTGGGCACGCCAACGATCAAGTCACATTTCCAGCTTCCGGTATCGGGATCCTTCGCCCGCAGCGTATTGCGCACGAAGCCCATGCGCTGCGGGAAGAAGGTGTATGCGACCTCCTTGCCCATGTCCTTGGCCATGGCCTGGGCGATCCTATTCTCGTAGCCTTCGCCGCGCTGGTTCGACGACGGCAGGCTGTTCGGGTCGGCGCAGACTCGCAACAACTTGTCCGGTGGCGGCGCCTGCGCCCCGGCGGGCAGGGCCGCCAGGGCGCCCGCCAGCATCATTGCCTTCAGTGCCAGTTTCGTATCGCGCATCCGTCGACTCCTGTCCGCCGGCCCTGTTATCACTTGTCGGCCGGATAGACGTGGCCCGGCTGGATCTTGCCGTCCGAGCGGCCCTTGAGATACCCATACAGGTTCTGCCAGTTCTTCTGCATCATGTCGGAGCCGCCGAAATTCGGCATGCCTTTGTCGATCCGGCCTTCCATCATGATCTTGTGGAAATCGTCCATCGACAGCTTCTTCAGCGACTCGACCAGCGAGGGACCGACCATGCCCTCCTGCTGCGCGCCGTGGCAGCGCTCGCACGCCATGGCCCGCCAGGTCTTCCAGCCTTGCAGGGTATTGGTGTCCACCTTGTTGCCTTCGCTTACCTTATAGGGCGCCGCGGATTGCGCCGTGTCGCTCTTGCTTTGTGCGTCGCACACGGTGCAGGCCAGCAGAGCAAAAATCACCATTGAGGAACGGAACATCTCTTCACTCCTTGTGGGGGCGCGAGGCAGGCGGCCGCGCCGGGCCGCCCCCCTCACTTACTTATTCCAGATTATGTGTCGTGGGGATGGAGAAGCCTGGCATCAGGTGGTGGGCAGCGCGAAGACGAACAGCGTGCCGCCGAGATCGGTGTACTTCGCCAGATCCTTGTAGCCGCCTACCGCGCCCAGGCCTTCGTTCGACTTCTCCAGCCCGGCCGCCATGCCAATGCCGGCCCATCCACCGATGCCCGAATAAACGCCGACATACTGCTTGCCCTCGAACTGATAAGTGAAGACGTTGCCGATGATGCCGGAGGGGGTCTTGAACTTCCACAGCTCCTTCCCGTCCTTGATATTGACGGCCTTCACATAGCCTTCAAGCGTGCCATAGAAGGCGATATCGCCCGCCGTCGCCAGCGCGCCGGACCAGACCGAGAAGCGCTCCGGCTTGGACCACAGGATCTTGCCGGCAGCGGCATCCCAGGCAATGAAGTTGCCCATGCCGCCATGGCTCTTCGGCGTCGCGTACATCGACAGGGTCGCCCCCACATAGGGCTGGCCCGCTGTGTACTCGACCTGGAAAGGTTCATAGTCCATGCAGACGTGGTTGGTCGGCACCAGGAAAATGCCCGACTTGCGGTCGTAGCTCATCGGCTGCTGGTCCTTGGTGCCGAGCGCCGACGGGCAGATGCCCTTGACGTTGACATCCGGGCCCGTGGTGGCGGGCGAGTACTTGGCATTGACGACCGGGCGCCCGCTCTTCATGTCGATCTTGGATGCCCAGTTGATGGTCGGGTCGTATTTCTCCGCCACCAGCAGTTCGCCGGTCTCGCGATTGAGCGTGTAGCCGAAACCGTTGCGGTCCAGGTGCACCAGCGTGGGTACCTTCTTGCCCTTGATGTTCAGGTCGGCCAGCACATTCTCGTTGACACCGTCGTAGTCCCACTCGTCGTGCGGCGTCATCTGGTAGACCCACTTGGCCTTGCCGGTATCCAGGTCCCGCGCGAACAGCGTCATCGACCACTTGTTGTCGCCGGGACGCTGCGCCGGATTCCACGTGCCCGGATTGCCGCTGCCATAGTAGACCAGGTTCAGCTTGGGATCGTAGGCATACCAGCCCCAGGTGGTGCCACCGCCCAGCTTCCACTGGTCGCCCTTCCAGGTCTTGACCGAGGAGTCCTTGCCGACCGGCGCCATCTTGCCGTCGGTCCAGGTCATGGTGGTGGCGGGATCGAACAGCAGCTCGTTGTCGGGACCGGTGCTAAAAGCGGTCCAGATTTTCTTGCCGGTCTTCAGGTCATAGGCGAGCAGGCGGCCGCGCACGCCGAACTCGCCGCCGGAGATGCCGGTGATGACCTTGTCCCTGAAGACGTGCGGGGCGTTGGTATTGGTCTCGCCCACCTTGGGATCGCCATTCTTGACGGTCCACATGACCTTGCCGGTCTTGGCATCGAGCGCCACCAGGGTGGTGTCGGCCTGCTGCAGCAGGATCTTGCCGTCGCCGTAGGCCAGGCCGCGGTTGACGGTGTCGCAGCACATCACCGGCACCACGTTGTTTTCCTGCTTGGGCTCGTACTTCCACTTGAAGGACTGGTCCTTCAGGTTGATCGCGATCACCTTGTTCGGAAACGGCGAGTGGATGAACATCGTGTCGCCGATCACCAGCGGCGAGCCTTCGTGGCCTCGCAGCACGCCGGTGGACACCGTCCACGCGACCTGCAGGTTTTTCACGTTGCCGGCGTTGACTTGCTTGAGCTCGCTGTAGCGATGGTTGGCATAGTCGCCAGCCTGCGCTGCCCAGTTGGCCGGATTGGCCACCAGCTTGTCCAGCTCGGCATCCGCGCGTACGGTAAATGACGCGGTGGTTGTGGCAAGCATCGCCATCCCCACCATCATGGTCCGGAATATCATGTCTCCTCCGTCTTTCTTTACGTGACAAAGTCTGGATCCCGCTTCCTGCGCGCCGCCTTTGGCTCTTCAACTGAAACTGATTGCGCGGGTTGCGAACCTGGCAGCCGTCGGAAAGGTGCCGCGCAGGCTTCTGCACGATCCATGCCCGAGCCGCGCGGTCGCCGCTTGCGAAGCGAGTGTGCGGTTGGTCTTGAACGCTTCGTCCCAGGCGGGCATTCGCGCTGCGTGGCCCGGCCGGTGCAATGCGCTCGCATTCGTTCCAGGCTGAGGCGCGAGGCCGGGACAATATGTGTCAGGACTGGACCAGAAAGCCGGCGTAGCGGGTTCGCGTGCCGCCGTGGCGGGATGGCGCGCGACTTGCATCGTTATTGGGACAAGATTGCACAAGACGTTGCAAAGAAAGCGCACATAACGAGGAGATCCCCACATGCAGCCCTCCATCTTCGGCCTCCGGCAGCTCGCCTGCGTGCTAGCGGCTTTGACCGTGGTTCCTGTCGCCGCGCAAACCGCTCAAGACCTGCCCGCCAACAACTACCCCACCACCGCCCGCGTCGAATATGTGGGCGAGTGCATGGCAAGGAACGGCGGTGCCTACGTGTATCTGCACAAGTGTTCGTGCGCGATCGACCGGATCGCGGCGCAGCTGCCATACGACGAGTATGTCGAATCGTCTACCTTCGCAAAGTACGCCACGCTCGGCGGTGAAGGGGGCGCGATATTCCGCGATCCGGAATACGGCAAGCACGCAGCCAAACGCTATCGCGGCGTCCAGGACGATGCGCTGCGCGCCTGCGGCGTTTCGTTGGCGACGCGCGCTGCGCGCTGAATTCGGCGCAGCCGGGGCATCTGAGGGTTTCCGCCCCGTTGATGCGATCGGAAGTCCGGCCTATAGTGTCACCTCTTGACAAAAGATCGGCTTCCATCAGCAGAACTACAGGCGCCGATTTCCTTATTGCATCGCAGCGATTGCACTGCGGCTATGGCATCGCAACAGTTCGCGCCACGCCAGATTGCACCGCACAAAAGAGCCCGCAGGCTAAAGGAGGAGCTCGGTGACAACACTTCAGTCCGCCAGTCACCATGTCGCGCAGATTCTCAATGTCGTCAATGGACAATTGTGCGGCACGCAGAACAGCTCCGTGGTGACACGCTCCTGGGCGCGCTGCCTGCGGGACTTCCAGCTCGACCCTGCGCAGCAGCGCATGCCTCCGATCCTGACCCAGCCGGAGTTCAATGAGCGGCGCGACCGCATGAGCGACCTGATCGCCTGCGCCAAGCTGGAGATGACCACGCTCTACCAGCAGCTCGCCGATCCCGAGCTGGCCGTGGTGCTGACCGATGTGGATGGCGTCATCGTGCATATGGTGTCGTCGGTCGGGTTCTCGCAGGACGTGGAGCCCCTGGGCTTCCGCACCGGTGCGGTCTGGAGCGAGCGCGAGGCCGGTACCAACGGCATGGGCACTTGCCTGATCGAAGCCGAGCCGGTCGCGGTGCGTCAGAATGAACACTATTTCGCGCAGTACACCTCGCTGACGTGCTCGGCCTCGCCGATCTTCAACGACCGTGGCGAACTGACCGCCGTGCTCGATGTCACCAGCCGCTCGCCGTTGCTGCAGCAGCATTCTCTGGTGCTGGTCGGCATGTCCCGCCAGATGATTGAGAACCGGTTGATGGATGAGCGTTTCAAGCACGCACACCAGATCCATTTCCACAGCCGCCCCGAACTCGTCAACACCCTGCACGAAGGCAAGCTCGCGGTCGACGACAGCGGAAGGGTGCTGGCAGCCAATCGCAGCGCGCTGTTTCAGCTGGATTTTCGCTCGCTGTCCGCCCTGCTCGGCAAACAGATCGACGAATTTTTCAAGACCTCGCTCGACGAGATCCTGGCGCGGTGCGCGCGCAACTCCTTCCATCCGGTGCCGGTCTATCGCGCGAGCGCGTCGAACCGCTTCTTCATGGTGGCCCAGCAGCCGAACCTCGGCACCGGTGGCGGCGCGAGAGCGGCCAGCGCCCAAGCTGCGCCGCGAGCGGCCAGCGAGGCCCCCCTGGCGGCCGTCCCGCGCGACCCGGCCACGGTGGCACCGTCCACCAGGCTGGCCTTTGGCGACCCGCAGATGGAAGCACAGGTCCGGCTGGCGCAGCGCGTGATCACCCGGCGCATCCCCATCCTGCTGCACGGGGAGACCGGCAGCGGCAAGGAGGTCTTCGCCAATGCCCTGCACCAGATGAGCCCGGCGCGCGAGCGCGCCTTTGTCGCCATCAACTGTGCTTCGCTGCCGGAGAACCTGATCGAAAGCGAATTGTTCGGCTACCGCGCCGGCGCGTTTACCGGCGCCCAGCGCGAAGGCCGGCGCGGCAAGATCATCCAGGCCAACGGCGGCACGCTGTTCCTGGACGAGATCGGCGACATGCCCATGACTTTACAGTCCCGTCTGCTGCGCGTGCTGGAAGAACGCCAGGTCTCGCCGCTCGGCTCGGAGACGGTGGTCAAGGTCGACTTCCAACTGGTCAGCGCAAGCCACCGCAACCTGGCCGGACTGGTGCAGAGCGGCCAGTTCCGCGAAGACCTGTTCTACCGGCTCAACGGCATCGAGTTGCGCCTGCCGCCGCTGCGCGAGCGCACCGACCGGCTCACGCTGATGCAGCACATCCTCGCCGAGGAGGCGGAGCCGGACCAGGCACCGACGCTGTCGCCGGACGCCGTGCAAGCGCTGCTGCGCTACCCCTGGCCCGGTAATCTCCGGCAGTTGCGCCATGTGCTGCGCACCGCCCTGGCACTGTGCGACGGCGAAACCATCGCTTGCCAGCACCTGCCGGCGGAAATTGTGCAAGGCGCGGGAGAAGCCAGCGTGCCCCGCGAGCCGGCCATGGCGGCACAGCCCGAAATGCCAGACGATGAGGCCAAGGCGCTGGCGCAGTTCAATGCCATCCAGCTCAACGAACGCGACACCATCCTCGGCCTGCTCCACAAGCACCGCTGGAACGTCAGCACTGTAGCCCGCTCGCTCTCCATCAGCCGGAACACGCTGTACCGCAAGATACATCGGCTGCATATCAACCTGGCGCAGGCCGAAACGTCCGAGCAGTCGTAGCGTCGCCGCCCTGCGCGTGCCGCACCGAGGGGGGCTGGCAGCCCCCTCGTATCCGTTACCCATCCCACTGATCACGCCGTTGTCCAATAGCGCCGCCGGACGCGTGACAGCCTGTGTGAAAAGCAGAACAAAGACCGTGACAGTGCAAGGCCTTACCGCTTGCAACAGGCCCGATTCGCCCCAAACCCCACGCGCGTGGCTCGCCTGGCATGCCGATTGCTCTTGTAGCGAATGCGAGCACCTCTTCGAGCTCAGCATCGCAGCCGAGATGCCGAAGCCCGCCCGCGAAATGCGCTCCGATCTACCCTGGCCCACCATGCCCTCCCAGACCCTCATCGTCGCCGCCCTGTCATCGCGGATGATGGCCGAGTCCGCAGCGCAAGCCGGCTTGCGCGTGGCCGCCCTGGACCTGTTCGGCGATGCCGACACGCGGCATGTCGCGGCGCGCTGGGAGCCGATCGGCGCCACCGGGTCGATGGCGGTCGACGGCGAGCACGTGCTCGCCGCGCTGCGCCGGCTGCGCGACACGGAGCATCCGTTTGGCTGGGTTGCCGGCAGCGGCTTCGAACAACTGCCCGAGTTGCTCGAAGCCGGCCACGCGCTGGTGCCGCTGCTCGGCAACAGCGCCGCCACTGTGCGCGGCGTCAAGCAGCCCAGTGCCTTCTTCCGGCTGCTGGCCGCGCTCGGCATTCCACATCCGGAAACCACCATGGAGATGCCGCGCGATCCGGCAGGCTGGCTGTGCAAAGCTGTCGGCGGCACCGGCGGCTGGCATATCCGCCAGCTGGCCGGCACGGATGCCTGCGCTGCAGACGCCGCCCAAGCCACCCGGTATTTCCAGCGGCAAAGCCCCGGCCTGCCGATGTCCGTGCTATTTGTTGCTCACCGCCGCGGCGTTCAGCTAGTCGGCATCAGCCTGCAGCGCATCAGCTCACACCACGACTGCCCCTATCTGTTCCACGGCGCTGCCGGCCCGGCGATGCTGCCGGCAAGCACCACCGCGCGCCTCGTCGAGATCATCCACTGCGTCGCGCGCGAAACCAGCCTGGTCGGCCTGAACAGCATCGACTTCCTGTTCGAGGCGCCGGACATCATGGTGCTCGAAGTCAACCCGCGGCCGCCGGCCAGCATGGCGCTCTATGCCGATGCCTATCCGCTCGGCCTGATGCACGCGCACCTGCAGGCCTGCCGCGGCGAGACGCCCGAGCTGCCGGTGGCGCGGCGGGCCGGCGTGCGCGGCTTCCAGCTGGTCTTCGCGCAAGACCCCGCGCAGATCAACGCCACGCTCACTGCCGCGCTGATGCGCACTGGCTGGTGCCACGACATTCCCGCTCCCGGCAGCTATGTGGCTGCCGGCCACCCCTTCTGCTCGGTTTCCGCCACCGGTCTGACGGAGGCCGCAACCGAAGTCGAGCTGCACCGGCGCTGCGAGCAAATCCAGTCCTTGCTGATGGCGCGCAACGATGAACTCCGCCGCACCAGCGGCATCCCCACGGCGCTTGCCGGCGGCCCTCACAGCCTGCACCAGCACGCTTAGCCAGCCCCTGCCGGGCTCCCAACCCGACCGTCGGATCCCCAAGTGCTGCCGCACGGAAGCTTGCGCGCCTGCCAGGTGCGTAAGCACTCTCCGTCTCGACCCGCTTCTGCCTCTCACGCCGCATGTGCAAGCACGACTTGCCGTTCGCACAGAGTGTCACCCATCAGGCACGCGTCTGGCACAGACGCCTGTGCGGCGGCCATCCATCTGCGCCGCTCTCACCGCCGCCAGCGCAATGACCGCAGCCCCTATCGCCCTTGGGCTCTGTCCTGCCGACCCGCCTTTCGCGCCGCGCCGCGGCTTGGCATGGAACGTGTTAGGTAAAGCCCGGGGGGACACATTGCGCCTTCTTTTCTTTTCCTGAACATCCTCTATCCGGGAGACTCGCAAATGGCAAAAATTGATCGTGTTCGTGTTGGAGAATCGCTGGTCGGCGACGGCAACGAGGTCGCGCATATCGACCTGATCCTTGGGCCGCGCGGCTCGGCTGCGGAGACCGCCTTCTGCAACGCGCTGACCAACAACAAGGACGGCTTCACCTCCTTGCTCGCCGTGGTGGCGCCGAACCTGCAGGCCAAGCCCAATACCGTGCTATTCAACAAGGTCACCATCAAGGGCGCCAAGCAGGCCGTGCAGATGTTCGGCCCGGCCCAGCGCGGCGTTGCAATGGCGGTGGCCGATAGCGTGGAAGACGGCACCATTCCCGCCGCCGAAGCCGACGACTTGTTTATCAGCGTGGGCGTGTTCATCCACTGGCAGGCCGAGGACGACACCAAGATCCAGGACTACAATTACCAGGCCACGCGCGAAGCCATCCAACGCGCCGTGGGGGGCTGGCCGAGCGCCGCCGAAGTGGTAGCGAAGAAGCAGAGTTCGGCACATCCATTCGCGGCGCATAGCTGATCGGCGGACATGCGCAGGCCGACCTCGGCCGGCCTGCGCATCAAGCATCGCACACCGTAGCTAGTAGCTGCATCCGGCTGCCGGATGCAGCAGCAGTTCGCGCATGCGTGCCAGTTCGCTCTTGTGCAGAAATTCGATAGGATATGGCGCGCCGTGCGTGAAATGCGCGAAGCGCCGGTCCACCAGCCCTTGCGCGGCATATTGCTCCACCGCCTGGCCGGCATCGGCCGGCGTGGATTTGACCAGCAGCAGCATCTCGGCGTTGAGGCGGTTCGACAGCCACGCGGCCATGCTGTCCGAACCGACGCCCGGGTGCGTCATCTCGTCGGCCTGTTCGCGCAACAGCGAAAACGGCGCCCACACCGCCACGCCGGCGTTGCGCAGCACGCCCTGAATGTCTTTCTCGTGCACCGCCAGCGACATGCCGGGGCACATGCCCTGCATCATCAGCCCATACTGGGCCATGGCCAGCACCGCCATATTGTGCGCCACCACATGGTCGAATGCCCACTGCGCCCGGTGCTCGCGAACCTGCTCCGCGAAGCCGCCGCCGCCCGGCACCACCACGATGCGGCCGCCGCCGAGTTCGCTCAACTCCTGCAACCACTCGCGCAACAACGGGTCGCGGCCAAGGCTGCCGCCGAGTTTTACTACCCACATAGCCACTCCAAGGCTGCAGAATCCGCCTTGGCACACTCACGTTCCGTGCCAGCGCGGCGCGACCAATAACGGGGTGCCGGCACTTGCGCCATGGTGACAGTCTGCGACAGGCATGGCACACAAGCTGTCCCGCGCCGCGCTTCGATCCGTGCAAAGAGATAAAGCGCCAGACCGCGCCCGCGCTCCATAGTGCGGGGACGGTCTGGCGCTTTGCCGGGCACGCGGGACTGCTCGCCTCGCCTAGCGGTAGCGCGGCACCATCTTCTCCAGCGGTACCGGCTTGATCCTCGCCGCCTGCCCGGCACAGCCGAACGCCTCGAAGCGCAGGCGTACCACGCCCTTGGCGCCTTGCTTGGCCGCCAGCAGTGCCTTGCGCGGATCGAACTCGCTGCGGTCATCGGCGAGGGACTTGCGGATGGCGCCGGTCATGGCCAGGCGGATATCGGTATCGATATTCACCTTGCGCACGCCGGTTTTGATGCCGCGCAGGATTTCCTCGACCGGCACGCCATAGGTTTCCTTGATCTCACCACCGTACTGGCGAATGATCTCCAGCCACTCCTGCGGCACCGAGCTGGAACCATGCATGACCAGGTGGGTGCTGGGAATCTTCTGATGGATCTCGCGGATGCGGTCCATCGCCAGGATGTCGCCGGTCGGCTTGCGCGAGAACTTGTAGGCGCCGTGGCTGGTGCCGATGGCAATGGCCAGCGCATCCACGCCAGTGCGGGCGACGAAGTCGCGCGCCTGGTCCGGGTCGGTCAACATCATGTCGTGCGACAGGATGCCAGCGGCGCCGACGCCATCCTCCTCGCCGGCTTGCCCGGTTTCGAGCGAGCCCAGGCAACCCAGTTCGCCCTCGACCGATACCCCTACGGCGTGCGCCATCTCGCAGACGCGGCGGGTCACGTCGACGTTGTAGTCGTAGTCCGACGGCGTCTTCATGTCTTCGCGCAGCGAACCGTCCATCATCACGCTGGTAAAGCCCGAGCGGATCGAGGCCTGGCACACCGCCGGGCTGGAGCCGTGATCCTGGTGCAGCACGATGGGAATATCCGGATGCGTCTCCGCCGCGGCCTGCACCATATGGCGCAGGTAGGCCTCGCCGGCATACTTGCGCGCGCCGGCCGAGGCCTGCAGGATGACTGGGCTGCCGGTCTCTTCGGCGGCTTCCATGATGGCGTGGATCTGCTCGAGGTTGTTGACGTTGAAAGCCGGCACGCCGTAGCCGAACTCTCCCGCGTGGTCCAGCAACTGGCGCAGGGATACGAGTGACATGATGCAACTCCTTAAGTTGACTCAGATTCGTTGACTCAGATTCGGTAGGATCGGCAATCCAGAGCGGACGCGCCTCACGCTGCGGCACGCTGCTCCAACACATCGAAGGCCGGCAGCTTCCTGCCCTCCAGGAATTCCAGGAAGGCGCCGCCACCGCTCGAGATATAGCCAAGCTGCGCGGCAATGCCGTACTTGGCGATGGCGGCCAGCGTGTCGCCGCCACCGGCAATCGAGAACGCCTTCGAAGCGGCGATGGCTTGCGCCAGCACCCTGGTGCCGTTTCCGAACTGGTCGAACTCGAACACGCCCACCGGCCCGTTCCAAACGATGGTGCCGGCCGCCATGAGCTGCCCGGCCAGTAGCGCTGCTGTGTCCGGCCCGAGGTCCAGGATCATGTCGTCGCCGGCCACATCGTCGGCGCGCTTCACTGTGGCGGCGGCGGTGGCGCTGAACGCCTTGGCGCACACCACGTCCACGGGGATGGTCACCGCGGCACCGCGCGCGGCCATCATCTCGATGATGGCGCGGGCCTGCGCCACCAGGCCTGACTCGGCCAGGGAGCCGCCGATCTTCAGGCCGGCCGCCAGCATGAAGGTATTGGCGATGCCGCCACCCACGATAAGCTGGTCGACCTTGGCAGCCAGCGATTTCAGGATGGAGAGCTTGGTCGATACCTTGGAGCCCGCCACGATGGCAACCAGCGGACGCGCCGGCTGGCCCAGCGCACGGCCCAGCGCTTCGATCTCGGCGGTCAGCAGCGGGCCCGCGCAGGCCACCGGCGCGTATTTGGCGATGCCGTGGGTGGTCGCCTCGGCGCGGTGTGCCGTGCCGAATGCGTCGTTGATGTAGATGTCGCACAGCCTGGCCATCTTCTGCGCGAGTTCATCGCTGTTGGACTTCTCGCCCTTGTTCTCGCGGCAGTTCTCCAGCAGCACCGCATGGCCCGGAGGAACGTCGAAGCCGCCGTTGACCCAGCCGGCCAGCAACGGCACCTCGCGCCCCAGCAGCGCAGAAAGGCGGCGGCGCACCGGCGCCAGGCTGTGGCGCGGATCCGGCTCGCCCTCCACGGGCCGCCCCAGGTGCGAGGTCACCATGACCGCCGCGCCGGCTTGCAGGCAGGCTTCGATGGCAGGCACCGAGGCGCGGATGCGGGTGTCGTCGGTGATGTCCCCGGCGGCATCCCGCGGCACATTGAGGTCCGCGCGGATAAAGACGCGCTTGCCGGCGACTTCGCCGCTGGCCAGCAGCGCCGCTAGCGTGTGTACTGCCCCGATGGTCGGCATGGCACGGCTCCTAGTGGGCGCTGGCGAACGCCACCGCGGTATCCAGCATGTGCTTGGAGAAGCCCCATTCGTTGTCGTACCAGCTGCAAACCTTGACCAGCGCACCGGAGACCTTGGTCAGGGTCGCGTCGAAGCTGGACGAAGCCGGGTTGTGGCGGGCCAGCACGCGGATCCCGTCGCGGCCCTTGCCGGCCTCGATGTCATGGTGCTTGCCGCTTTCGTAGTGCGCGCGCAGCACGTTGCGGCCAATGCGGCCGTAGCCGTTGATGGCAACCTTGATGCTCATGGCTCCCTGTCTCCGTATGGTTGTTTTGTGTGGTTCACAAGTGGTTCAAAAGTGGTTCGTCGAACTTCTGAACAAGGCTGATTGCCCGC
Source organism: Cupriavidus sp. GW821-FHT02F09 (assembly GCF_059421605.1). Classification (NCBI taxonomy): domain Bacteria; kingdom Pseudomonadati; phylum Pseudomonadota; class Betaproteobacteria; order Burkholderiales; family Burkholderiaceae; genus Cupriavidus; species Cupriavidus sp. GW821-FHT02F09. The sequence goes on along the minus strand of NZ_JBWKVH010000024.1, from coordinate 36,547 downwards.
CTGTTCGCTCCCCTCGCCCTGTCCGGTTCAAGCCCGCATCCGGCGCGCGGGTGCGAGCAGCGCCGGCAGGTCCTCCAGCGAGTCGATCACCGCGTCGGCACCCAGCGCGGCAATGCCGCCGGGCCCGGCATAGCCGTAGCGCACCAGGAAGACTGGCATGCCTGCGGCGCGCGCCGCCGCCACGTCGACCGCCGAGTCGCCCACCAGCACGCTGTGCGCGGCCTCGGCCTGCAGCAGCCGGCACGCATGGCGCAGCGGCTCGGGGTCCGGCTTCATCTGCGCGATCGAGTCGCCGCCGACCAGGACCTCCAGGTACCTGGCCAGGCCGGTCATGGCCAGCAGCGGCGCCGCCAGCGCCCTGGGCTTGTTGGTTACGCACGCGAGCCGGCAGCCCTGGCGCTGCAATGCAGCCAGTCCGGCCTGCACGCCGGGGAAGACGCGGCCCAGGTGTCCGTTGACTTCGGCATAGTGGCGGTGGAACAGCGCCTCGGCGGACTCCGCCCCGCCCTGCCCGACTCCCGCGGTCTCCAGCACGCGCCGCACCAGGTTGGACACGCCCTTGCCGATAAAGCCGCTGATGGTGTCGAAGGGCAATGGCGCGCGGCCCAGCTCGTCCAGCATGCGGTTGGCGGCCTCCACAATGTCGTGCGCGGTATCGACCAGGGTGCCGTCGAGGTCGATCAGCACCGCGGCGCAAGGCGTGTCCGGTGCGCTGCGCATCACGGCCCCCCCAGCAGCGCGCGCGCCGCGTCCGCGACCCGGGCCGGCGTCAGGCCAAAGTGCTGGTACAGCGCTTCGGCCGGTGCCGAGGCACCGAAGGTATCGATTCCCACAGTGGCGCCCTGCTCGCCCACCACCGCGCGCCAGAACCAGGTGACGCCGGCTTCCACGCTGATGCGTGGCACACCGGCCGGCAGCACCGCTTCCCGGTAGGCCGCGTCCTGCGCATGGAAGCGCTCCACGCAGGGCATCGACACCACGCGCGCGCGGATCCCTTCTTCGGCCAGGTGGGCAGCGGCACGCACCGCAATCTCCACTTCCGAACCGGTGGCGATCAGCACCGCCTGCGGCGCCTCCGCGTCTTGCAGCACATAGCCGCCGCGCCGAATGCCGGCAAGTTGCCCGCCATCGCGCGCGAACGGCGTCAGCGCCTGGCGCGACAGCAGCAGGCAGGTCGGTCCGTCGCCGCGCTGCACCGCATCCAGCCAGGCGAGCGCGGTTTCCACGCCGTCGCAAGGGCGCCAGACCTGGTTGTTCGGGATCAGCCGCAAGCTGGCCGCGTGCTCGACCGGCTGGTGGGTGGGACCGTCCTCGCCCAGACCGATCGAATCATGGGTGAGCACATGGATCACGCGTTGCCGCATCAGCGCGGCCATGCGGATGGCGTTCCGGGCGTAGTCGGAAAACACCATGAACGTGCCACCGTACGGAATCAGCCCGCCGTGCAGGGCCATGCCGTTCATCACCGCCGCCATGCCGAACTCGCGCACGCCGTAGCTGACATAGTTGCCCTGGCCGGCATGGTTGACCCAGATGGAGGATTTCACGTCGGTCAGGTTGGAGTCGGTCAGGTCGGCCGAGCCGCCCAGCAGTTCGGGCAAGGCGGCGGTCAGCGCTTCCAGCGTGAGCTGCGATGCCTTGCGCGTGGCGATCTTGCCGTGCAGGGCCGATGGCGTCTCCAGCAAGGCCATCAACCCGGCCTCGAATCCTTCCGGCAACCTGCCCTGATCGCGGCGCAGGAACTCCGCGGCCAGCTCCGGATACGCCGTGCTGTACCAGGCGAAGCGTGCATTCCAGTCTGCCTCGCGCTCGGCGCCCAGCGCACGCGCGTCCCAGGCGGCAGCCACGTCGGGCGGCACCGTGAACGGTTCGGCGTCCCAGGCGAGCGTTTCGCGCATGGCGGCGATCTCCTGCGCGCCCAGCGGCGCGCCATGCACGTCGTGCCCGCCGGCCTTGGCCGGCGCGCCCTTGCCGATCACCGTCTTGCAGCAGATCAGCGTGGGCCGCTCGCCCTGCGCCTTGGCCTGGCGGACGGCAGCATCGATGGCATGCGCATCGTGGCCGTCGACGTTCGGAATCACATGCCAGCCATAGGCTTCAAAGCGCCGCGGCGTATCGTCGGCAAACCAGCCCGACACATCGCCGTCGATGGAGATGCCGTTATCGTCGTAAAGGCAGATCAGCTTGCCGAGCTTAAGCGTGCCCGCCAGCGAGCAAGCCTCGTGGCTGATGCCCTCCATCAAACAGCCGTCACCAAGGAACACATAGGTGTGATGATCGACGATGGTATGGCCAGCCCGATTGAAATGGACGGCCAGCAACTTCTCCGACAGCGCCATGCCAACCGCGTTGGCCAGACCCTGCCCGAGCGGGCCGGTGGTGGTCTCAATGCCCGGTGTGTGGCCGACTTCCGGATGCCCCGGCGTGGCCGAATGCAACTGGCGAAACTGGCGCAGCTGCGCCATCGGCAGCGCGTAGCCACTCAGGTGGAGCAACCCATACAGCAGCATGGAAGCATGGCCGTTGGAGAGCACGAAGCGGTCGCGGTCGGGCCATGCCGGGTTGGCGGGGTTATGGCGCAGGTGATGCCGCCACAGCACTTCTGCCATCTCGGCCATGCCCATGGGCGCGCCCGGATGGCCAGACCTGGCCTGCTCCACCGCGTCGGCTGCGAGAAAGCGCAGTGCGTTGGCGCAGCGCGCCGCCGAATCGATACGTTCTGGTGCGTTCATGGTCGGGTTCTCACAAGTCGGCGCGCTTGCGGCGCTCCATCATGCGCAGCACGAAGGGGGTGAAGATCAACTGCATGGCCAACTCCATCTTGCCGCCGGGCACCACGATGGTATTGGCGCGCGACATGAAGGAGTCATGCACCATGCTCAGCAGGTATTGGAAGTCGATGCCCTTAGGGTTGGCGAAGCGGATCACCACCATGCTTTCGTCCGGCGCCGGAATCTCGCGGGCGATAAACGGGTTGGAGGTATCCACGCACGGCACGCGCTGGAAATTCACGTGGGTGCGCGAGAACTGCGGGCAGATGTAATTGACGTAGTCCGGCATGCGCCGCAGGATGGTGTCGGTCACCGCCTCGCTCGAGTAGCCACGCTGCTTCTGGTCGCGCCACAGCTTCTGGATCCATTCCAGGTTGATCACTGGCACCACGCCGATCAGTAGGTCGGGATAGCGGGCCACGTTGACCTCATCAGTCACCACACCGCCGTGCAGGCCCTCGTAGAACAGCAGCTCGGCGTCCTCCGGCAGCGGCTCCCAGGCGGTAAAGGTGCCGGGCTCCTGCTGGAAGACGGCGGCCTCGTCGGCGTTGTGCAGGTAGCGTCGCCGCATGCCGGTGCCGGACTCGGCATAGGTGCGGAACAGGTTTTCCAGCTCGCCAAAGAGATTGGTGCCGGGGCCAAAGTGGCTGAAGTTCATATTGCCGCTCTGCTCCGCCTCGGTCATCCGGACCTTCATCTCGGCGCGGTTGTAGCGGTGGAAGCTGTCGCCCTCGATCACCACGGATTTCACGTCTTCGCGGCGGAAGATGTTCTCGAAGGTGCGGGTGACGGAGGTGGTGCCGGCGCCTGAGGAGCCGGTAATGGCGATGATGGGATAGCGTTCGGACATGACCATGCACCTCAGGCGGGGACGCGGAACAGGCTGCGTTCGTTGAACAGGGGATTAGGAAGCTCGGCGCCGGGCGGATCGCTGTGATAGCGCTCGATCCGTTCCACCTCGTTGCGCGAGCCGAAGACCACGCCGATGCGCTGGTGCAGCGCGCCCGGCTGGACCGACATCAACGGCTGCCGGCCGGTGCTGGCGCGCCCGCCGGCCTGCTCCATCAGGAAGGCGATGGGGTTAGCCTCGTACAGCAGGCGCAGGCGACCGGCCTTGGCCGGGTCCTTGCTGTCGCGTGGATACATGAAGACGCCGCCGCGCATCAGGATGCGGTGCGCTTCGGCCACCATCGAGGCAATCCAGCGCATATTGAAATCCTTGCCGCGCGGCCCGGTCTTGCCCGCCACGCACTCGGCAATGTACTGCCGCACCGGCGCCTCCCAGAAGCGGCTGTTGGAGGTGTTGATGGCAAACTCGTGCGTGTCCGGCGGCACCATCAGGTTGGCGTGGGTGAGGAAGAATTCACCCAGGTTGGGATCCAGCGTGAAGCCGTTGACGCCATTGCCCACGGTGAGCACCAGCATGGTGGTGGGACCATAGATGGCGTAGCCGGCCGCGACCTGGGCCGTGCCGGGTTGCAGGAAATGCTGGTCGGCCACCGCATCCACGCCCTCCGGTGCGCGCAGCACGGAGAAAATGCTGCCCACCGAGACGTTGACATCGATATTGGATGAGCCATCGAGCGGATCGAACACCAGCAGGTACTTGCCGCGCGGATATTGCGACGGGATCTGGTAAGGCGCCTCCATTTCCTCCGACGCCATGCCGGCCAGGTAGCCGCCCCACTCGTTGACGCGCAGGAAGGCAGCATTGCTTAGCACATCGAGCTTTTGCTGCATCTCGCCCTGTACGTTAACGGCGCCGTCGGCGCTGCCATGCAGGCCGCCCAGCGCGCCAAGCGCGACGGCACGTGCGATTTCCTTGCAGGCCATGGCGACGTTGAGTATCAGGCCGTTGAAACCGCCGCTGGCCTGCGGATAGCGGCGGCGCTCCTCGATCAGGAACTGCGTCAAGGTCATTCGGTGTGGCTGGTTTTGCTGTGGCATGGCAGGTCTCCTCTTTTTATCTGTCTTTGCATTGCGTGCCGGAGCGCGGCGCTAAGCCAGCGCCGCCTCTCGCAAACGCCGAAGAACGGCGCGGTAGCCGCCGTCCGGATCCGGCGCGCCGAATACCGCGCTGCCGGCGACGAACGTATCCGCGCCCGCACGAACGATCTCGGCAATGTTGTCGCCCTTCACGCCGCCGTCGATCTCCAGCCAGACGGGCTGGCCGCCGCCCTCAACGTGCCGGTCGATGCGGGCACGCGCCTCGCGCAGCTTGGCGAGCGTGCCTGGAATGAACTTTTGCCCACCGAAGCCCGGATTCACGCTCATCAGCAACACCATGTCGAGCTTGTCCAGCGTGTGGGCCAGGTAGTCCAGCGGCGTGGCCGGATTGAATACCAGGCCGGCCTTGCAGCCGTGCTCGCGAATCAGCCCGATAGTGCGGTCGACATGGCGGCTCGCTTCCGGATGAAAGGTGATGATCGAGGCGCCAGCCTTGGCGAACATCGGGATCAGCGCATCGACCGGCTCCACCATCAGGTGCACGTCGATGGGGATGGAGACATGCGGGCGGATCGCCTCGCACACCAGGGGGCCGATGGTCAGGTTGGGCACGTAGTGGTTGTCCATCACGTCGAAATGCACCAGGTCCGCACCCGCCGCCTCGATCGCGCGCACTTCCTCGCCCAGCCGCGCGAAATCGGCGGACAGGATCGAGGGCGCGAGGCGAATCGTGCGGCTATTGCCGCCTTCATGGTCATGGGTACGCATATCAGGCGGCCTCGAACAAGGTGCCGCGATGCCAGCGGCGCAGCGCGGCCAGATCGGCCCAGCGGTGGTCCGCGCCAGGCAGGTGCTGCGGCATTGGCTCCGCGGGATCGCCAAGATGCGGCAGCACCAGCAGCGCGCCGTCGAAGCGTTCCTGCGCGGTATAGGCGGTTGGCGTGATCACGACGGGAATGCCGGCCGCCTGCGCGGCGCGCAGGCCATTCTCGGAATCCTCCAGCGCCAGGCAATCGGCCGCTTCCAGGCCGAGCCGCGCCAGCACCGCCAGGTAGACATCCGGCGCGGGCTTCTTCACCGCGGTGGTGCCGGCGTCGCAGATGGCGGCAAAGCGCTGGCGCCAGCCCGCGCCCAATGGCGCGCGCAGCAACGCATCGAGGTTGCCCGGCGTGGTGGTGGTGGCGATCGCGATGGGCGTGCTGGATTGGCCGGCGTCCTCGATCAGCCGCAAAATACCGGGGCGCAGCAGCAGCGCGCCGCCGCCAACGCGCTCGGCATAGTGGCGGGACTTGATGGCGTGCACCGCCGCGATGGTTTCAGCCACCTTGCTGCCGCGCGCTTCCTCTGGGTCCACCATGCGCCAGTAGTGCAGCAGTCGCTCCTTGCCGCCGGCCACCTTGAGCAGGCGTGTGTAGAGCGCCGTATCCCAGCACCAGTCGAGACCGACTTCGGCAAACGCCGCATTGAAGGCATGGAGATGGGCGGACTCGGTATCGGCCAGGGTGCCATCGACATCGAAGATCAGGGCTTGCATGGCTCACTCCTTGTCGGGTGCCGGCGCGAACACGCGGCTGGCGAGCAGATCGGGGGCGGTAATGGTGGTCAGCGCCAGGTCATCGGCGACCGCACCGGGGTCGCGCAGCAGGCGCGAAGCGTGCCGCAGCCGCGCGCGGTCGAGCGCGTTGCGCACGCTGCGGGCATTGGCAAAGTGCGGCTGCGCCATGCGGCGTACCAGGTAGTCGGAAAAGACGCGGCGGCTCTGCTCGTCGAAGCGGTACTGCATCGCATCCAGCATCAGGTTGGCGATCTGGCCCAGTTCGTCGACCTGGTAGTCGGGAAAATCGATGTGATGGGCAATTCGCGAGGACATGCCCGGATTGGATTCGAAGAACCGGTCCATGCGGTCCTTGTAGCCGGCCAGGATCACCACCAGGTCGTCCCGGTTGTTCTCCATCACCTGCAGCAGGATCTCGATGGCCTCCTGGCCGTAGTCGCGCTCGTTCTCGGGCCGGTAGAGGTAATAGGCCTCGTCGATAAACAGCACGCCACCCATCGCCTTCTTCAGGATTTCCTTGGTCTTGGGCGCGGTATGGCCGATGTACTGGCCGACCAGGTCGTCGCGCGTGACCGCCACCAGGTGCCCCCGGCGCACATAGCCGAGCTGGTGGAGTATCTGCGCCATGCGCATGGCCACGGTGGTCTTGCCGGTGCCGGGGTTCCCGGTGAAGCACATGTGCAGGCTGGGCGCGCCGGCGCTGAACCCGCGCGCCGCCCGCAGCTTGTCAACCTGCAGCAGCGCCGCGATATCGCGGATACGCGATTTCACCGGGGCCAGGCCGATCAGTTCGCGGTCGAGCTGGTCCAGCAAGCCGGCGATGCCCGAGCTGGCAAGCACGTCCGCCAGCGTGCCGGGCTGCCGCAGGTGCGAGGGGGATTCTGGCGCGGACATGGCGTCCTCCGTAAAGGTCGGCAAAGGGTCGGCGAAAGGTCGGCGACGTGCCGGCTGGCTTAGTAACGGCTGCCTTCGGGGCGAGCCTGCACGGCGTAGCTCTCGATCGAATAGCGCACCGTGCGGCCTGGCTCTTCCTGACGCACCAGGCGGAAGCCCGGCTCGTCCGCGGGACGGTTGACGATGAAGGACATCACCACCGACTCCACCGTATGGGTCGCGTCGAAGGCCATCACGCGGATATAGTGGTTGGGGAAGGTCTTGCGCGCGTTGTTGACCTCCAGCAGGATGCCGGCGGCATCGCGCAGGTCGAACATCGGCAGGCCGAACATCTCCCAGTAAGTGTTGCGCGGATGCGGGTCGTCGGTGTATTCGATGCCGACTGCCCAGCCTTTGCCCAGGCAGTACTCGACCTGGCTGGTGATCTGTGCGTCGGTGAGCTCGGGCAGGAAGGAGAAAGTGCCTTGTGTAATGCGCATGATGTCCTCGTCTCTGGTTCGTTGGTGTCGGATGGCCTCGATCAGGGCGCGCGGCGCGCTCAGGCCACCGATGCGGTGGGCACGAAATCCGAGGTGTCGGTCGGCGTGTAGTTGAAGCTGATGTCGCCCCAGGTATCGAGGGCGGCCCGCAGCGGCGAGCACCACTTGGCGGCGTCGCGCAGGATGTCCGGTCCCTCGTTGGCAATGTCGCGCCCTTCGTTGCGTGCCAGCACCATCGCTTCCAGTGCCACACGGTTGGCCGTCGCCCCGGCCTGGATGCCTTGCGGATGGCCGATGGTGCCGCCGCCGAACTGCAGCACGACGTCGTCGCCGAACAGGTCGAGCAACTGGTGCATCTGGCCGGCGTGGATGCCGCCCGAGGCCACCGGCATCACCTTGCGCAACGAGGCCCAGTCCTGGTCGAAGAACAGCCCGCGCGTCAGGTCTGTCTTCGTATGGGCGTCGCGGCAGACGTTGTAATAGCCCTGTACGGTGAGGGGATCGCCTTCAAGCTTGCCCACCGCAGTGCCCGTATGCATATGATCGACCCCGGCCAGGCGCAGCCATTTGGCGATCACGCGGAAGGACACGCCATGGTTCTTCTGGCGGGTGTAGGTGCCATGGCCGGCACGGTGCAGATGCAGCACCATGTCGTTCTGGCGGCACCAGTTGCTCATCGACTGGATGCAGGTCCATCCCACGATCAGGTCGATCATGACGATCACCGAGCCGAGCGATTTGGCAAACTCGGCGCGCCGGTACATCTCCTCCATGGTGCCGGCGGTCACGTTGAGGTAGCTGCCCTTGACCTCGCCGGTCGCCGCGGATGCCTTGTTGACCGCATCCATCACGAACAGGAAGCGGTCACGCCAATGCATGAAGGGTTGCGAATTGATGTTCTCGTCGTCCTTCATGAAATCCAGCCCGCCCTTCAGGCCTTCATAGACCACGCGGCCGTAGTTGCGCCCAGACAGGCCCAGCTTGGGCTTGGTGGTGGCGCCCAGCAGCGGGCGGCCGAACTTGTCAAGACGCTCGCGCTCGACGATGATGCCGGTGGGTGGGCCGGCGAAGGTTTTCACATAGGCCACCGGGAAGCGCATGTCTTCCAGGCGGGCCGCCTTGATCGGCTTGAAGCTGAACACGTTGCCGATGATGGAGGCGGTCAGGTTGGCGATCGAGCCTTCCTCGAACAGCGACAGGTCGTACGCCACGTAGCAGAAAAACTGCTCGGGATTGTTCGGCACCGGATCCACGCGATAGGCCTTGGCCCGGTACATATCGCAGGCGGTCAGGCGATCGGTCCACACCACCGTCCAGGTAGCGGTGGACGATTCGCCGGCTACCGCGGCGGCAGCCTCGACCGGATCCACGCCCGCCTGCGGCGTGATGCGGAACAGTGCGAGCAGATCGGTGTCCTTGGGCTCGTAGCCCTCGTCCCAATAGCCCATCTCCTTGTACTTCATCACGCCGGCGTCGTAGCGCTTGCGTGGCTTGGCGGCGGCTTGGATCGTCTCAGGTGCGTTCATGATGTATTCCTTCCCGTGGGTTGGCGGCTTGGCTGCCTGGCTGCCTGGCTGCGTTGCTGCGTTGCTGCGTCTTGAGGGAGAAGATATCCAGCTATCCCCATAAGGTAAATTCAGATATTCTTAGCCCGCATATAAGGGATCCCTTAAGGTGGTGCGTTCCAGCCATGTCCTTCCTCCGCTCCCTCACCCTTCGCCAGCTGCAGATCTTCGTCACCGTTGCCCGGCACGCCAGCTTCGTGCGGGCGGCCGAGGAACTGCACCTGACCCAGCCGGCGGTCTCAATGCAGGTCAAGCAGCTCGAGTCCGTGGTCGGCTTGTCGCTGTTCGAGCGCGTCAGCCGCCAGCTCACCCTGACCGAGGCCGGCGACCGCCTCCTGCATCACGCCTCGCGCATCCTGGGCGAGGTGAGAGACGCCGAGGACGGGCTGCAGGCGGTCAAGGGCATCGACCAGGGCTCGATCTCGATCGGGCTGATCAGCACCGCCAAGTATTTCGCACCAAGGCTGCTCGCTGGCTACTCAGCGCGCTACCCGAACGTGGACGTGCGCTTTGCCGAAGGCAACCGCGAGACGCTGCTGCGCCTGCTGCAGGACAACGAAATCGACCTCGCGCTGATGGGCCGGCCTCCACGCGAGCTGATTGCCGTCTCGGAACCCATCGCCACGCACCCGCACGTGATCGTGGCCTCGCCGCGGCATCCGCTGCGCGAGGCAGAGGGCTTCGATCTGCAAGAACTGCGCCACGAAACCTTCCTGCTGCGCGAGCCCGGCTCCGGCACCCGCACGGTGGCCGAGGAAATGTTCAAACACCACCTGTTCGCGCCGGCCAAAGTGGTCACCCTGGGCAGCAACGAAACGATCAAGCAGGCCGTGATGGCCGGCATGGGCATCAGCCTGTTGTCACTGCACACTCTGTCACTGGAATTGCGCACCAACGAGATTGCACTGCTGGATGTGTCCGGCACGCCGATCGAACGCGTCTGGCATATCGCGCACATGGCGAGCAAGCGGCTGATGCCCGCGAGCGAAGGTTGCCGCGCGTTCCTGCTAGAACATACGGCGGCGTACCTAGGGCGGGAATACGCCGGGCTGTTGCCCGGGCGGCGCGCGGGCTAGCGGTGGGAGGGGTGCACGGGCGCGTAGCGTGTCCAGATTTGGACGATGCGCGGCAACCTGCTCAGTTCCCGCGCGCTGGCTCGCATGCATGCGCTGTTGCTGCAGGCCGTGGCGATGTCCGCCTTGCGCAACCTGGTGCGACGCCATACGGGCCAGACGCCGGGCGCATTCGGTGCGGGCGGAATTGCGGGCGGGCTGAGGGGGGCTGGGTTCGCGAGATGGCCGGGCGTCTGAGACGCTTTGGCTGACATCGGCGGAATCCTTGAAGTGTTGCGTGGCGTGAAGGGGGGCGGGTAAGGCAAACACGGCGCGTTACGCCGTGCGCAATGGTGGCTGACCGAAGCAGCCTCGGATCCTGACAGTCAGGGTCAGGTCTTGATGTCGAGCTTGGTGATCAGCTGCTTGAAGTGTATTAGCTGGGACCCGATCTGACAGATAGTCGGGCGGTTGAATTGAGAAGCGCGACTCAATGCGGGGGCTGACCGTGGCTTCCGCTTTGGTGCGCTCTCGCCTAACACAGAGGGCCAGCAGACGTCACCGAATCACCCGCAGCCTCGCATTGACCGCATTCACATCAAAGCCAACTGGGTCGAATACGCCGCCAACCCACGACCGGAAGTCATTGTGCTGTTCGTGGGTCTTGTCCCGGAGCGCTACAAGGAATTCCGCATAACCGTGTGGCCCACCAACGTCCTCCGGAGGGCAAGCGTTTTCGCCAGCCAGGCAAACCGGCAGAGCCAGCGCCAGGTCAGGGTAGCCAACTGATTCGACAATCACACGGTGCTGCCAGTCATCGCCAAAGTCATAGTGGTACTCGAATTCGGTGGCCGAGCCGAGCGCATGGTTCAGCCGGACGCCCTTCTCCGACCGCAGGCCTTCATCCGAGACGTCCTTATCCTGCACGCCGAACCGCTCGCCGTTGATGTCGAATTCATGCAGGTGAGTGTCCTCCCAGCCCATCACGGAATGGATCACCTTGTGGAGCTTGGGGAGCTGAATATCGGCCGGGACAACAAAGCGACGCCAGACCAGAGGCTTGACGTGGAGCAGTTCGATACGAAGGATTGCGGCTAGTTTGAGCATAGGCGGAAGAAATCATACATGGGTCCAGAGACCAAGCTAACTGGCTTGCACGGTGAAACTTCTCAGCCACGACCGAGCGGCTCCCTATGGGGCACGAGAAAGAAATCGAAGGGGTAGTCCTCTACTCGCCACCCGCTAGACGCGGAAATGTTCCACCGTCTGTCCGGCGTGGATCGCCCGCTGCAGCCAGTCCGGCATGGCGCCGCGGCCATCCCAGCCCTGCCCGTGCGCGTTGCGATAGCGCACCGCACCAGGCGTTGAGGGCGGAGGCGGCTCGGCAAAACAGCCGGCGGCCTGCAAGTCGGCCAGGGTCAGGCCGTGCTGGGCCATCTGGATGCGGATCCAGGTGATCGCTTCGGCGCGCTCGATTTCGATCGACTTCATTTTAGGTGCACAGATTTGAGGAAGCTGCGGGGCAGGATCCTGCGTTGTCGTCTCAAAGACCGTTGAGCCTCCACATTGTGCCGGCGGCTCGCTGGCGTAAAGCAACCCGGTCGCTTGCGGATTGTGGATCACTTGGTCACCCCGCCGCTCAAAAATGAATCAGACCCGGGGAGCCCGCCGGGCATCTGGTCCTCGCGCGGTTTGTCCACAGGTTTATCCCGCGGCGCGGTGGACAAATCCTACTGCCGCCCACGCCCTTCAGGCCGGCCCCGCCTTGAACTTCAGTTTGGTCTTGGTCGCTGGCACCTGGCGCCGGGTCGCTGCCAGGCGGCGCGACGCGGTGGCTTCAGCTTGTGCGCGCTCGGCCTGCCGCAGCGCCGCTTCCAGTTCGGCCCGCAGCCCGTCTTGTGCCGCCAGCCCAAGTCCGAGCGCCTGCTCGGCCGCCGCCAGTTGCCGGCTAAGCGTATCGCGCTCGGCTTGCAGTCGCACCCGCACCTCCGCGGCAGCCACGGCGGCGTCCTGCGCCCTCGCCTGCATGGCCGCCAGCTCGGTGCGCAGCTCCGCGGCCGCCTGCTCGGCCTTCTGCCGCAGCGTGCGCTCCTGGTCGATTTCGCGCAGCGCGCGGCGCTCGGTGGCGCTGGCGCGCTCCTGTGCCACCACCACCTGCTCGCGCGTGCGCTCCAGGTCCGCCGAGAACTGCGTATGCATCTCGCCCAGTTGCCGCTCCAGCGCCTCGACCTGGCGCTTGCTCTCGTCGTGACGCGCCTGCGCGGCCGCGTGAGCCTGGCGCTCGGCGTCCAGTTCCCCTTGTAGCGCCGCGCGCGCGCGCTGGACGGCATCGCGCTCGGCCTGCATAGCGGCTGTCTCCTGCTCGGCCGCCACCACCGCGGCCTGCGCCTGGTCGCGCTGCGCCTCCGCCTCGCTCGCCTGCAGCCGCGCCTCCGCCTGCAGGGCGGCCAGCTCGCTGCTAGCGGCCTCGTTGGCGGCCTGCCAGATCGACTGCACGGCGTCGGCCGCGATCGCCTTGAGCGCGTCCGGCAGCCCGGGCTGGTCAATGGTCACGCGCATCTTGCCGCGCAAATCCTGCCAGAACTGCGCCAGCACCTCGGTCGGCGTGCCCATGCTGCCCTTGCGCACCAGGCCGTAGAGCTTGTTGGCGGTGGGGGTGATGCCATAGCGGAAGAACAGCAGGGCGCAGACCTCGCGGTAGAGCGCGCGGGTCTCGGGGAACTGCGCACGCAGCGCGGCCACGTCGGCGGCGAGCTGGGCCTCTGGCGCGGCGTCGCCAGGCGTGGGCGGCGGGTGATCGAGCGGGCTGGCGGTCATGTTCTGCGTGGAACGTTCGTGGAGTTTCTTAAAATATTACTACGTAATACGTTAATTTACTGAATAAAATTGCAAATCTTTAGACATAAGTAGGATTCTGTCTAGAATTACGTCTACACTCACGCCATGACGCCCGCTGCACCGATGGAACCCCTCCCCCTCACCGCCCTGCCCGCCACCCCGATCGAGCGCCTGCGCCTGCCCGCCGAACTCTCCGGCGCCGCCGGCAGCAACCGGGCGCGCGGCGGCACCCCGCAGATCTCGGCCGCCGACGATCTGGCGGCAGTGACGGCCTGGCTCGCCCGCTACGCCGACACCCCCGCCACCCTGCAGACCTATCGGCGCGAGGTGGAGCGGCTGCTGCTGTGGGCCGTGATGCAGCACGGCAAGCCGCTGTCGTCGCTCACCCATGAGGATCTGCTGCTGTACGAGCGCTTCCTGGCCGATCCGCAGCCGGCCTGGCGCTGGGTCATGGCGTCGCGCAAGAAGCTGGCGCGCGACGCGCCCGCGTGGCGGCCGTTCGCCGGGCCGCTTTCCCCGGTCAGCGCGCGCCACACCCTGGTGATCCTCAATGGCCTGTTCGCCTGGCTGGTCGACGCCGGCTATCTGGCCGGCAACCCGCTCTCGCTGGCCCGCAGCCGGCGCGGCGCGCCCAAGCCGCGCATCACGCGCTACCTGAGTCACGACATGTGGCAGGCGGTCAAGGACGCCATCGACGCCATGCCGGGCACGCTCGAAAGTGCGACCGAGCGCGACCGCCTGCACGCGGCGCGCTGCCGCTGGCTGCTGACCGTGCTGTATCTCGGCGGCTTGCGGGCGGCGGAGGTGGTCAGCACGCGCATGGGGGCGTTTTTCTGCCGCCGTGACAGCCACGGCCTGGAGCGTTGGTGGCTGGAGGTGACGGGCAAGGGCGACAAGACGCGGCTGGTGCCGGCCACGGACGAAATGATGGTGGAGCTGGCGCGCTATCGCAGCGCCCACGGCCTGCCGCCGATGCCATTGCCAGGCGAGGACCGCCCCATCGTGCTACCGGTCATTGGCAAGGAAAAACCCTTGTCGCGCGGCGCGCTGCACCTGGTGCTCAAGGAGATCTTCGCGCTGGCGGCCGAGCGCCTGCGCGCGCGCGGACCGGATTGGGCAAGCCGGGCCGAGGTGCTGGCCAGCGCCTCGGCGCACTGGCTGCGCCATACGGCGGGGTCGCATATGACGGACCAGCAGGTGGACCTGCGCTTTGTGCGGGACAATTTCGGGCACGCTTCCATCGCCACGACCAGCGCTTATCTGCATACGGAAGACGATGCGCGCCACAAGGCCACGCAGGAACGCCATCGGATCGGGTGGACGCGTGAAGGGTGACCGGCGCCAGTCTTGGTGCCAGAATTCAGCCAATGCTTCGCCGCGGCATGAGCGGCAACGCGAATCACGACGGATTGCTACAATCGCAGCAAGTTTTTAATGGCTGAGCATGATGGGCTTCGAACAACTGGCGGCACTGAAGGAACAACTGGCGAAGCAGGCCAAGGCCGAGTCACGGGCCAAGACGCGTCGCGTACCCCCGAAGGCTTCGGCCCGCCCGGCTAAACCCGTGAATGAGCCCGTTAAGCCCGTCGATCCGGTGTTGCAGGCCATCGTGAAGTTGCAGAAACGCTTCCCGGTAACCTTTCCGAAGAATCCTGCGCCCAAGGTACCGCTCAAGATCGGCATCTTCGTGGATCTCGTCCAGCACGCGCAGGATCTTGGCCTGACGGAGCCGGTATTGCGCGCCGCGATCCGGACCTGGTGCCGCGGCACCCGCTACTGGACTTGCCTGGTGGAAGGTGCCCCGCGCGTGGATCTGGCGGGGCAGGCGGCGGGACACGTTGCACTGGCCGATGCGAACCGGGCGCAGGGACAACAAGCCCAACGTGCGGCGCGCGCGTTATCTCGAACCGCGACGGCGCCGAAACCCAACTGATTTGTCGTGGGGGTGCGCGCACCGGCGCGGGTGTCGTGCGCCGACGAAGCGCGATCCGGCATTGCATCCCTGCGCTCGATGACTGGAATCCATTGCTCCCTGTTGAGCGGCCGCGGACATCACCCCAGCCACCATCGGCGCGCCCTGCGCTGCCTGCTCCAGGTCTTGCCCTGCGCTCCTCAAATTCACCTGGACGCTGGCACTCGGAAGTTGCCCCCCCGCCCGGAAACACATTACCCAAAATATCCGTGCAAAGCGGGATGACATCACGCTGGCGTACTACCGGATCGGCGGGAAGCCCGCCACCTTGGAGCAAGCCCAGGATGTCATTCCGTAGGACTGCGGTGCCGCCACCCCCGGGAAATATTCACGTTCGTGAAAGAATTCGCTTCCGCGACGCCCGGCGATCGCGGTTTAGTCCCTGCTGGTATGGCGGGCGGACAGGACGACGTTCGCCACGCGAGAGGGTATGGGTTTCGGCGCCGCCCGCGCCGCTTTGCGCAGCGAACACGCTGCGCGGCGCGAATCCACGCAGGCACGTCGGTGGCTGGAATGGGCATTCCGCTGATGCGAAAGGCCCTTTCGTTCGGCCCTCACTCCGCGGTGCTCCGCTGGCAGGTGGCCTGTGCTGCCAAAACCCTGTTTAAGATTGAGGTAGGAATCCTGGCGATTAATTGCATTTTGATCGTCAGGGAGTTGCTGGCCATGGACAGCACCCTCCCGCTACCAAAGTGATCCCGGGATAGCGGCTCGCGAATTCCGCGATCAGGGGCGCCATGTAGGTCGTAGCGAAGTCGACCGGCAGCGACGTGCGCAACGTGCCGCTCGGCTGCGCAAGCATTCGATTGTCAATGGCACCACGGAGAGCGTTATGTGGCAAGGGTTTCGAGTTGGTGCGGGGGAGCTTGATACCGTCAGGGATACCGGCGGATCGACGTACCTTGGAAAAATCAGCCGACGGGCTCCCTGCAGGCCCATGTTGCCCCATCGAGCTGGCTACCCCTTCATTCCCCGCCATTGCCCCCTTTCCAACAGGCTGCGTATCCCTTGAATTCAGGGGATTTGACGGTATCAGAAGAGACTTTCGCCACCAGGCTGACGGTATCAGGCGATGATGTTTCAGAGGGACTGACGGTATCGGTACCGGGGTCGCCATCACGTCCAAACGGTAGCAGGAACTAAAGCGCCTCGAACAGCGCCTCTGATACCGCAAAACCAGTCCCATAGCATGCCATGCGGTACCACCAAAGCCCACCGTCAAGCCACGACGGCAGTCACCGCCGGCGGGCATTCATATCACTTGCCGCTACCGCCCTCTCCTCGCGATCGCTTCATGTCCAGGTAACCTTGGTTGGCCTGCGGATCATCCGCTGCGTAGGCCACATCGAGTTCCAGACCAGCGTCCCCGCCACGACCGTCCAAACCCGGCAAAGCCACCAATTGCTCGAGCAACGTGCGCTTGGCCGGAGCGTTTACCAACAATGGGCGCAAGTACGCATCGAGTGGCTGATCATTAGGTCTGAGCAGTTCCTGAGTCAACGCCTCCAGATAGTCAGCCTTGCGACTGCCGATCCAGTTGATGGAGATGCCTGCCCGGTGGCACAGCTCTGAGTGAACCAGGAGCATGGTGCGCCCATTGCAGTCGAGGAAAGGATGACCCCAGGCGAAGGCACCCATCACCGCCCCCGGACGCTCCCGCATCGTCTTGCGGTCGTTGCCCATACTCAGCCCCCATTCCACAGCGCGCTGACAAAGCTCGGACGCCTCGAACTGCAGCCCCTTGCCCTTGCCAACCAAGCGCCCTACTCCAAGTTGATGCCGATCCTGGCCGGCCCAGGGATAGAACTCTCCGAAGAGAATTCGGTGAACCTGCAGGAAGTTCGCGTAGCCGATGTGGCCCCGGATGCCCGCGAGGTAGTTCAGCGCTTCATCGATGTTCGCCTCGAAGAACACATGCTCCTGGACCTTGACCTCGTCGGGATCCTTCAGTTGCTCAATATTGCGCAGATAGCCCGCGCTTTCGAAGTCCCCGAACGGATCGAACACCTTTCACCTCCCGCATATGATTGGTCATCAAACGAGCAAGTTGTCTACCGTTGATGAGTTCCTTCTTCTTCAAGGCAGCCAGCAACTTGCCTGTGGCATCGAGCACCACATCATCACCTGCAGCCAGAGTGACCGCCTCTGCATAATCATCGAGCCCCGTACGCACGTGTGTGACACCGTGGGCTCGCGCAAAGCGCTCGACAAAGCTGCTCACACCCGTGGTCGGCAGTGCGTCTGGATCCAGAGGCATGGCGTGTGCAGTCTCTTGCAGAGTCCCGCGCTTCAAATACCGCACCGGCGTCCCCGCGATGTCGAGCTTGCGCGCGACGCGCTGCGTCCCTGGATCGATCAGTAGCACGGGGTGACCATCCTCCCTCTCCAGTTTCACCGTGTGCAGGGTCACGCCGAGCTTCTCGAACACCTCGCGCACGAGATCGACCGGAGCGGCCAAGAGCCGGCCCTTGCCTTCGTGGTCTGGTTGAGCCTTGGCATAAAAACCCGAGCCCAGCCGCACTAGCCGACCGGTCTCCACGAGCCGGCTGATGGCTGCGCTCAGGTGGGATGCACTAGCAAGTTCTGCGAGTTCGCGACGCTGGACCACCTGACCGGACCGTTTGCCCAAGGACACCAATAGCTTGCTTTCCAGCTTCATCAGCACACCTCCAGATGGGCCACCTTGATCATCCTACTATTTTACCTTTTTTCTTATGTTTCAATAGCTTAATCAACCTATACATGCCGTTTTTCCGGCATGTTTTGAAACTCCATAGTCCTGGTGACCGGCGTCCGTCTCTGAGTTCCCTCGAACCCCACTAACCGCCCCGCACGCTGTTTGAAGCAGGCAGCCACGCTGCACGAACCTGGTCGTGGACTTTACTCAGCGAGTCCGCCACATCGCGATGCTCGCGTTGCCGAGTGTTCGTATGGAATACGCGCACCTGGCCTTCGGCCTCGGGATCTTCAACGAACTGCTGCAGTTCAGGCCGCATTCGATTGAGGGACTCGACAATAACTTTGACCGACCGGAAGCTGGCCTCCTTGCCGATCTCTGTCACCCTTGGATGCTCCAGCTTTCCGCATCCGCCGCCGTAGATTTTCTGCCAATGGTCGCCGAAGGAATGGTTCGAAGCCAACCGGATAGTGCCCCCGCACCACTACGGCTTGCGCTTCGATCGAAGCTCAATGGCTGGCGAAGGGACCCTGGTGTGCCCGCTTCGCGGCAAAACAGAAAATGTGCAGTACGTTGGATCGGCAACGAACGCAAAAATCCGGGCCCACTTCACTATCCTATCCAACCGCGTCTCTGTCGGATTTTCCTTGTTCACTCTTGCCAACTCCGTAGTACCAGCTCGTTTGCCAAAGCGGCTATTTTGCTGCACCGGCCGATAACGGGCCCACACTCACTGATTCACAGCACAACCGTCCTCGTAGTTGACCCAGGTGACCGTCGCATGAACTTGACAGAGCCCGCCGGCGCGAAACTTGTTATGCGCTGTCGCGCACCACAAGTTCAAAGCCGAGATCCACAATTTGCGGCGCGGTACCGCCAGTCGACGGCGCCTCATCAAGGGCCAGGAGCCGCTGCGTCACCGTAAGGCCAATGGCCTCGCTGGGCGGGCGCACTGTCGTCAGCGGCGGCACGCAAACCTGCGCATACGGCAAGTCGCCAAAGCCGGCAACGGCCAGTTGGTCGGGAATAGAGATGCCCAGTCGCTGCGCTTCGCACAGCAAGCCAAGCGCCATGACATCGTTGGAGCAAAACACGCCGTCCACCTCCGGGTACTGCGCGCGCAACTGACGTAAGCCCTGCGCGCCAGCGGTCGGAGTGGCTAGTTCGGGCAGATTGATCACCCTCGCCTCCTCGGCCCCATGCTGCCGCACCGCCTCCAGGAAGCCCTGTACACGCTGATCAGCCCGCACGTCCTGGTCGAGGTAGGCGCCGATGACAGCCAGGCGATGGCGCCCGCGGCCGAGCATGTGTTTGGCGATCATGGCCCCAACCGCCTGATGCGAGAAGCCGACCTGCATGTCAAAGGGCTTGCCACCAAGCTCCCACATTTCCGCAACCGGCACGTCAGCGCCTTTGAGCATACGACGGCACGCTGCGGTGTGGCGCAGTCCCGTCAACACAATCGCCGCCGGTGACCATGCCAGAAACGTGCGCACGAGGCTCTCTTCCTTGCGCGGATCGTAGCCGCTGTCCGCCAGCAACAACTGGTATCCGCGCGACTCGAGTTCGCGCTGCATGGCGCTGACCGTCGCAGAGAAAAAGGCGTTGACAAGCGACGGCACGATGACTGCGACGGCACGCGTGTGCGCGGCAGCCAAGCTGCCGGCGACGAGATTCGGCACATAGTTCAGCGCCTTGATGGCCGCAGCTATGCGCGGAGCGATGCGC
This sequence comes from Cupriavidus sp. GW821-FHT02F09, assembly GCF_059421605.1. Classification (NCBI taxonomy): domain Bacteria; kingdom Pseudomonadati; phylum Pseudomonadota; class Betaproteobacteria; order Burkholderiales; family Burkholderiaceae; genus Cupriavidus; species Cupriavidus sp. GW821-FHT02F09. The sequence continues at coordinate 17,069 of NZ_JBWKVH010000024.1, read as the reverse complement.
GGGGATACCGCATCGGGCCTGCGCAAGTAAAGCGATACGCTGCTCGCCGAGACCTGAGCGTGGTGCGCGACATCCGCCATCGTGACGCGATTGGTGCTACGCCGGCCACGTATCGGCGAATCGGGCGAGTGATGAGGGTCGAGTATTGGCATAGGGAGCAAAAGTAACATTTAGCAGCATCACTGCATAGTCTATCCATCATCAAACTTCGTTAGCAAATATCTATTGTTCTTTCATTTTTCGCAGCGCTATTATTTCGCAGCGCTACGAAATACATCGTCGCGAACGGACCAAAGCTCCCTATCGCCATGTCTGAACCTCGCCCTCTTGCCTCGCTCCGCAGTCAACGCTGGTTCGCAGCGGACACGATCCGTGCCTTTGCACATCGCCAGCGGCTACAACAGATCGGCTGGCGCCGCGACGACTTCATGGGAAAGCCTATTGTCGCCATCATCAACACCTGGAGCGAGATGTCGCCTTGCCATGCGCATCTGCGCGACCGCGCCGAGGCAGTTAAGCGCGGCGTTTGGCAGGCGGGTGGCTTTCCGGTGGAGCTGCCAGCACTTTCGGTGGGAGAGGTCATGGTCAAGCCGACCACGATGCTGTACCGCAACCTGCTGGCGATGGAAGTGGAAGAGCTGCTGCGTTCCCATCCCGTGGACGGGGCGGTGCTGCTGGGCGGTTGCGACAAATCCACGCCAGGCCTCCTGATGGGCGCCTTTAGCATGGACCTGCCCGCGATCTTCTGCCCTGCAGGACCGATGCTCAATGGACAGTGGCGCGGCGCCAAAACAGGCGCCGGCACCCATACAAAGAAGTATTGGGACGCGCGCCGCCTCGGCGAGATCACGACGGCGGACTGGGTCGAGCTCGAAGGCGCAATGACGCGCTCGGTCGGCACCTGCAACACCATGGGCACCGCATCGACTATGACATCGATCGCCGACGCCCTGGGCATGACACTCCCCGGGGCGAGCAGCATCCCCGCGGCAGACGCCAGCCACATGCGCATGGCGACCGAATGCGGAGTACGCATCGTCGAGGCGATCTGGCAAGACCGCAAACCGTCAACTTTCATCGACGCCGACAGCTTCCATAACGGCCTGATCACCTACATGGCGTTGGGCGGCTCCACCAACGCCGCCATCCATCTGATTGCGATGGCGCGCCGCGTCGGGGTGAACGTGACACTGAGCCAGATGGCTGCGATTGCCAGTGAGGTACCGGTGCTGGCCAACCTGTTTCCCGCAGGCGACGCGCTGATGGAGGACTATCACTTCGCCGGCGGCCTGCATGCCCTGCTGGCACGCGTGCGCCATCTGCTCAAGCTCGATGCGCAGATGGTCGACGGCAGCAGCATGGCCGAGCGCCTCCGGGACGCGGTCTGTCTCGACGACGACATCATCCGTCCGCTCCACAACCCAGTCGTGCCGCTGTCGCAAGGCAATACGTTGACGGTACTGCATGGCAATCTGTGCCCCGACGGGGCTGTGATGAAACCCAGCGCGGCCGACCCGCACCTGCGCAAACACGTGGGACCGGCCCTGGTGTTCGACGACCACGCGGAGCTGAGCGCTCGCATCGATGCGCCGGACCTCGACGTCTCACCCGACACCGTACTGATCCTGCGCAACGCCGGCCCTGTTGGGGCACCGGGCATGCCCGAGTGGGGCAACCTGCCGATCCCTCGCAAGCTGCTCGAGGCGGGTGTGCGAGACATGGTCCGCATCTCCGACAGCCGTATGAGCGGCACCCACTTTGGGAGTTGCGTACTGCATGTCGCACCGGAATCGGCGGTTGGCGGCCCGCTCGCCCTGGTGAAGACCGGTGACCTGATCCGGCTCGATGTAGAGGCCGGCACGCTTGACATGCTCGTCGACGACGAGGAACTCGCTCGCCGCCGCGCCGAATGGAAACCGACACGCAAGCCCTATCCGCGCTCGTATGTGTCGCTGTATCAGAGCCATGTGACGCAGGCCAACGAGGGCTGCGATTTCGACTTCCTCCAAGCACCGGGCCACGTTCCCGAGCCCGATATCTACTGACCGCGCAGCCGCGCCCCTTTTCGAAGAGCTCTCAATGACTTTGCCGACCAATCCTTTCCTGACCCGCATTGCGAAGGTCAAAGACGGTGCAAACGCACCCCTCGGTTCTTGGCTCATGACGGCTAGTCCCCTGGTCAGCGAGGCCATGGGTATCGCCGGCTTCGACTTTCTCGTCGTCGACATGGAGCACGTTCCCATCGACGTGCCCGACATGGTCTCAATCCTGCAAGCGCTGTCCGGCACCCCGGCCGCGCCAGTGGTGCGGCTGCCGTGGAATGACATGGTCACCGTCAAGCGCGTGCTCGATGCCGGCGCGCGCACGGTGATGTTTCCATTCGTGCAGAGCGCCGAGGAAGCCGCGCGCGCCGTGTCCTACACGCGATATCCGCCGCACGGTGTGCGCGGCGTGGCGGCCATGCACCGCGGCAGCCGCTTCGGCACAACGCCGGACTACCTGCGCGAAGCGCACCAGGAACTGGCTGTGATCGTCCAGCTGGAATCGCCCGAAGCCCTGGCCCAACTCGAAGCGATTGCCGCCGTGCCCGGCGTTGACGCCATCTTCGTCGGCCCGGGGGACCTGTCGGCCGCGATGGGCCATCCCGGCGACATCAGCGCCGCACCGGTCCAGGACGCGCTACAAGACGCCGCTCGGCGGTGCCGGGCGGTCGGCATACCGTGCGGCATCGTTGGCGGCAATGTCGAGACGGTACATCGCTACATCGAATGGGGCTATGACTTCGTCGCCATCGCCTCGGATCTGGCCATGGTGATGCGCGAAGCGACCAGTGTGGTCCAGGCGCTCGGTGCAGCCGGCCAGGCGCGCCATGTCGGCGCTGCTCCCTACTGATTCGCCATGTCGGCCACGACTCTCACGCTCGCCAGTGCCGCCACGCGGATGGTGCTCTGCCCCACCGTGGGCGGCGCCATCGTCAGCCTGCACCATGCCAGCCGGCCCGTGCTGCGCGCCGGGGGCGCCGAGGCTGTGGCCAGCGCCAACGTGCGGCAATTGGCTTGCTACCCGCGGGTGCCCTTCTCGAACCGGATCGACTCGGGCCGATTCCAGTGGCGCGGCCAGACCCATGCGCTGGCACGCAATTTTGGCGACCATCCGCATCCGCTGCACGGAAACGGCTGGCAACAGCCGTGGGATGTCGCCGTACACGGCCCAAGCCAAGCGATCTTGACGCTACGCCATGACGCGCGCACACCAGGCCTGTGGCCATTTCCATTCATCGCCGAGCAAACCTTCACGGTTCACGACAACAGCGCGGAAGTCCGCTTGCGCCTAACCAACCTTGCTGACCATGACGTGCCGGCCGGCCTTGGTTGGCACCCGTATTTCGACCGCACCAGCGATGTCGAACTCGGCTTCTTTGCCAAGCGCGTTTGGCTGCAAGGCGACACAGGTCTGCCGACCCTAGCCGTACCGGTGCCGCCGCAGTGGGACTTCGCCTCGGTGCGCAGGCTCGGCACCCAGCCCGATCCCGGGCTGGACAACTGTTTCGCGGACTGGGACGGCGAGGCAGTGATCCGTTACCCCTCCCGGCGTCTCGCCGTGCGCATGCGTGCCCCTGCCCCCCTGCGCCATCTCGTCGTGTTCACGCCGCCCGCGCAGGACTTCTTCGCCGTGGAACCGGTCTCGCATCGCAATGCCGCTCTTAACGCTTCGGATCCTGGCGCGCACGGCGTACTGACGCTCGCTCCGGGCGCGTCCTGCGAAGCCGTATTCCAACTATTTTTTGAGCACCTGTCATGAATTCGCCATTCGATTGCGTGCGCCGGGAGCCGGCACACCTTGGGGAATGTCCGCGCTGGGACGCACGTGCGCAACGCCTGCTGTGGATCGATATCCAGGCCCCGGCCCTCCACTGCTACGACCCTGCCAACGGCACCGACACGACCGTCGCCATGGACGAGCACATTGGCTGCATTGCGCAGCATGAATCGGGCCATCTCGTCGCCGGCATGCGCACCGGACTCTGGTTGCTCGACGCCACGGGACGCAAGCTCGTTCAACTGGCGACCAACCCCGAAGACCACGCTGCCAGCCGCTTCAACGATGGCCGCGCCGACCCCGCCGGCCGCTTCTGGACCGGCACCATCGACGAGCCCCGGGCGGGAGGGCAGGCCCACCTCTACCGCTACGATACGCGCGGCCTGCACGACATGGGCGGCGGTCTCCTGACCTCGAACGGCTTGGCCTTCAGCCCAGACGGCCGCTGGCTCTATCACAGCGACACACCGCGCTTCGTCGTCTATCGCTATCCGTTCGATACCGCCAGCGGAACACTGGGCGCACGCGAGGTTTTTCTGGCGATGGACCGCGTGCTGTACGGCAGCGGACGCCCCGATGGCGCCGCCGTTGATGTGGATGGTTGCTATTGGAGCGCGCTCTATGAAGGCGGCTGCGTCATCCGCGTGGCGCCGGACGGTCGCATCCTCGCGCGCTACGAACTGCCGGTGCGCTGCCCGACCATGTGCGCCTTCGGCGATGCCGACCTGCGCACGCTCTACGTGACTTCAGCCAGTGCCGGCCGCGACGCTGAGGAGCTGGAGTCTCATCCACTTTCCGGCGGCCTGTTCGCGATGCGCGTGCCCGTGGCCGGCCTGCCCGAGCCGCGCTGCACGTTCCCGTTGCCGCCCAACTTCTAAAGAATGCCATGCTCAAACTCAACGACTCGACGCTGCTGCGCACGCAAGCATTCATCAACGGCAACTGGTGCGATGCCAATGACGGAGGCCGTATTAACGTAACCGACCCCGCCACGCTGAGCGTGATCGCCAGCGTGCCGGCGATGGGGACGGCCGAGACGCGGCGCGCCATTGCCGACGCCGAAGCCGCATTGCCGGCCTGGCGGGCGCTGACCGCGCGCGAGCGCGGCCAGCGCCTGCGCAATTGGCACGAGCTGATACTGGCAAATCAGCAGGACCTGGCTGCGCTGATGACCGCCGAGCAAGGTAAGCCCCTGGCGGAGTCCCGCGGCGAAATCGCGTTCGCCGCCAGCTTCCTCGAATGGTTCGCCGAGGAAGCACGCCGCATCGACGGCGAAGTCATCGCCACACCGGCCAATGACCGCCGCTTGCTGACGCTGCGCCAACCTGTGGGCGTTTGTGGCGCGATCACCCCATGGAACTTTCCCGCCGCGATGATCACCCGCAAGGTCGGCCCCGCGCTGGCAGCCGGTTGCACAATGGTGCTCAAACCGGCTTCGCAAACACCGTTGTCCGCGCTAGCGCTGGCCGAGCTGGCAACGCGCGCGGGCATTCCGGCGGGCGTGCTCAATGTCGTCACGGGCACGCCCGAGCCGATTGCCATCGAGCTGACGAGCAACCGCGCGGTGCGCAAGCTGACTTTCACCGGCTCGACGCGAATCGGATCGCTGTTGATGGCGCAAGGCGCCCAACAAATTCAGAAGGCGTCGATGGAACTCGGCGGCAACGCGCCGTTCATCGTCTTCGACGACGCCGACATCGACGCGGCCGTGGATGGCGCGCTGATCGCCAAGTACCGCAACAACGGCCAGACCTGCGTCTGCGCCAACCGCCTGTTCGTGCAGGACGGCATCTACGATGCCTTCATCGAGCGCTTCACGACGCGCGTACAGGCACTCAAGGTCGGTGCCGGCACGGACTCCTCTGTCCAGATCGGGCCGTTCATCGACGAGCGAGCGCTGAAGAAAACTCAGGAGCTCCTTGAAGACGCCCTGGCCAATGGCGCTAGGTTGGCCTGCGGCGGCGAGCACATACATCCGGATGGCCTCCCCGGCCACTTTTTGACGCCGGCAGTGTTGACCGAGGTCCATGCGGATATGCGCGTGATGCGCGAGGAGATCTTTGGTCCCGTGGCGCCGGTCATGCGCTTCACCGATGAGGCCGATGTTATCGCCAAGGCCAACGACACCGAATACGGCCTGGCCAGCTATTTCTACAGCCGGGATCTGGCGCGCGTCTGGCGTGTCGCGGAGGCGCTGGAGTACGGCATGGTCGGCATCAACACCGGCCTGATCTCGACCGCCGAGGCACCGTTCGGTGGCGTCAAGCAATCGGGCCTGGGCCGCGAAGGATCGCGTCACGGCATCGATGAGTACCTGGAAATCAAGTATCTCTGCATGGGAATCGCATGAGCAGCTTGCTCCAGGAGCATCACGCTGCATGCGAAGTAGCGCGTATTTAGACGTTCAGTTCAAAGAAAAACGGAGGAGGAGTATGTCAAGAAAGGGAGCCCTGCGGCGTGCGGCAAAGCAAACGGCAAAGTATGCCGGGGGCGTCGGGTGTATTGTGGGCTGCAGCGCCGTACACGCACAAGTCACCATGTATGGGATAGTCGATTCAGCGATTGAGTACGGCCGTTTCGACAGGGGAGTGCCGGCACTGACTCGACTGCAAAGCGGAGACATCCAGGCCTCGCGCCTGGGCTTGCGCGGCGTCGAGGACTTGGGTGCGGGCCTGCAGGCCCGCTTTCAGCTGGAAATGGGGATATCGATCGATACCGGCAACGGCGGCGGCAATACGCTGTGGAATCGCGGCTCGACAGTCGGGCTTGCCAGCAAGGACTACGGCAGTATCGACCTCGGCAAGATGTATGTGCCGATCTACTGGTCCTACGTGGCCACCGACGTCAGTACCTACGGCCTGGCGAACCTGAGCAGTACGATGAGCCTGCAGCATACGGCCGCGCTCGGCAAGACTGGTACAGGGGGGTTCTACGACAACGCGATCCGTTACCGGATCCCCACACTCGGCGGCCTGAATGCGGAGATTGGCTATTCGTTCGGCAACGAGCGTGTGGACAGCCAACGACAGGACGGTCGCAACTATGGCGCCAGCGTCCAGTACCAAAGCGGGCCAGTGCGGGTCGCGGCGGGATACAACCAGTTTCGCTATTACGCCACGCCCTCAGCGACGGTTGCCTCGCGCCAGACCACATGGCTCAGCGGCGGTGCATACGATGCTGGCTTCGTGGTGATTGGTGCCAACTTTATCCACACCGCGCGTACCGACAACAACTGGCAGGGCAACACGTGGCTGCTGAACGCGAAGATCCCCGTTGGCGCCTCCGATATCAATATCGGGACGGCACGCCTCGTCGAAACCGGTGGTAAAACCTCACAGGCCTTTCACCTTGGCTATGTCTATCACCTTTCCAAGCGCACGGACCTATACGGCTACGGCGCCTATATCGCCAACAACAGCAAGGGCAACCGGGGCTTCGCCGTGTTTGCGCCCAACTATGCCTTCGTGACACCGGGTTACAACCCGATGGCGTTCGCATTGGGTCTGCGCCACGCGTTCTGAGCCCGCCCGGGCGCGTAGCTAAAACATCGCGCTCCGGCACGCGGCAGATCAAAGCGTTTCGTGATCACAGTGAACGGCAAAGGCGACGACATGAAGTCTCTGTCCGGTGCGCTTTTCACCGTGCGCACCGCTATCGCCAGCCTGTGCGAACCGGCCGTCAAAGAGGATTGTGATGAAGAAGATCGGATTTATCGGACTAGGCTTGATGGGCGAAGCCATGGCCAAGAATATCGTCGCCAAATTCCCGGGGGAGGTCTGGGTTTACGACATCAACCCAAGCGCGGTAGCCAAACTGGTCGAAGTCGGCGCCGTCGCCGCGCCCTCCATCGCGGATATCGCCCGGACGGCCGATGCGATCATCAGCATGGTGCCCAAGTCAGAGTACGTCAAGGCTGTGTATGCCGAGATGCTCCCGCACTTGCACGAAGGCCAGATCACCATTGATATGTCGACCATCGATCCGAGTGTTTCCCGTTCGTTGGCGGCACGGGTGCGAGCCAAGGGTGCCGAGATGCTGGATGCCCCGGTGGTCAAGTCAGTTCCGGCTGCCATCAAGGCTGAACTTGGAATCTATGTCGGTGGCGACAAGACAGCTCATGAACGGGTGCGCCATATCCTCGCGATGATGGGTTGTAACCAGATTCATCTCGGGGAAAACGGTAGCGGGCTTGAGATGAAGATGATCCACAACGTCCTGGTTGCTGGTATCCAGAACAGCGTCAACGAAATGTTGGCCGCAGCCGAAGCCTATGGGATCGACAAAGCGAGTTTTAACGAAGCGATTTCCTACGGGGGCGGCGGCAATTTCTATCTCACCAGCAAAATCGCCGGCCTGATCAATGCAGACTACAAACCTGCTTTTTCCATGGTGAACATGGCAAAAGATGTTGACATCATGTACGACATGCTGCAGGAAAAGCGCCTGAACCTACCCGGTGTCGCGCTGGTGAAGAAGATCTATGACCAAGCCATTGCGGCGGGTCTTGGAGCGGAAGACTTCAGCGCCACGTTCGAGCTGGTCAAGCAAAACATCTGATCGAAAAAAGGACCGATCCCCAGAGTCGATCAGATCAAGAGAATACCTAACAAAACAGGAGACTCAGGTGAACTATTTGGAAAACGTGAAGTACGCCTCCTTGGCAGACAAGGTGGTCGCAATTACCGGAGGGGCAACAGGCATCGGCGAAGAGCTGGTCCGCGCTTTTGTCAGCCAAGGTTGCAGGGTCGCATTCCTGGATTTCAATAGCGAAGCCGGTAAAAAACTGGCTGGCGAACTCGACTGCTTCTTCCTGTATAGCGATATCACAAACGTGCCGGAATTCAAGGCATGCTTCAAAGAGATCGAGGGAAAGCTGGGCACGATCGACATATTGGTCAATAACGCTGGCAGTGATGATCACCACAAGATCGAGGATATCACCGAGGAATACTTCGAAGATCGCATCAACGTCAACCTCCGCCACCAGATCTTCGCCATCCAGGCCGTCATCGACGGCATGGCCAAGAAAGGTAGCGGCAGCATCATCAACATGGGTTCGATCAATTGGATGCGCGGCCGCCCTGGCCGGGTGCTGTATTCGCTCTCGAAGGCAGCGATCCACGGCTTCACCCGCACGTTGGCGCAGGAACTGGGCGACCGTAACATCCGTGTCAACAGCCTGGTTCCGGGCGCGATCCGCACGCCGAAGCAGGACGTCATGTGGGCGAAGCTGGATCCGGCCCAGGTCAATCAGTTCATCGAGTTGCAGGCGCTCAAATTTCGTCTTGATGGCACGCATTGCGCCCGTCTGGCCCTGTTCCTGGGCTCCAACGAATCCTGCGGATGCACGGGGCAGGATTTCATCGTTGATGCAGGCCTGACTTTAAACTGAGACGAGCAATATCATGGACTTCTTTCACATTTCCACCCCTGACGGAACCCCGGTCGAATCCACGACCGTGATTACGGTTGTCTGCCTGATGTTCATGTACACCTTCGTTGGCATCTGCGCCGGCTTTGGCGGCGGTTTGACGACCATGCCGCTGGTCTCGATGCTGCTGCCGGTCAAGATGGCGGCGCCCATGGCGGTGATTGTCGGCTCCGCCACGGCGCTTTACGCCACATGGCTGTCCCGCAAGGATACCGACTGGAAGTCCGCTGTGGTCTTGATCGCCTTTTCGATGCTGGGCATCCCGGTTGGCCTCTATGCGCTGTCGAACCTGCCCGACGGCATCATGAAGATCGCCCTCGGCGTGTTCCTCCTCATCTATTCGTTCTACAGCTTGTTCATTCCGCGCTTGCCGACCTACAACAAGCGCTGGATCGCCGCGCCGATGGGCGCCATCGCTGGCGCGATGGGCGCTGCATTCTCGACCAATGGCCCGCCTCTGGTGATCTACGCCATGCTGCGTAACCTCGGTCCGGCGGCTTTCCGAGGCACACTGAATGCTGTCTTCACCGCTAACAACATCATGATCATCGGCGGCCTGTTCACGGGTGGCATTTTGACCATGTCGTCCGTGAAGCTGGTGATCTTCTCGATTCCCACGATGATCCTAGGCTCGCTGGTGGGGCAATTCGTGCATAAGCGCCTACCGCCCCCCGTGTTCCGCAAGCTAGTGTTCTATCTTCTGATTGGTTCCGGCGCCATGCTGATCAAGGGCGCTGCCAAGCTGCCGGCGCTACCGGTGCTGGGTGTCGCCTTTGGCACCCTGCTCATCTTCACGCTGCTCTTTGGCAAGAAGGTCGCCGCGATCCGCGCCGAACAGCAAGGAGCCGCTGCCGCAAGAAAATAAACGGAAGCAGCCACCAGACCCATCCATCGTTGATCGCATCGCAAAAAGCTCAGTCTGCGCGCCATGCGTTCTGAGCACACCAACGTGCCGGATAGGTAGCCGCCATCGCGCCCTGACACGCGGCAACTCAACACTTCGTGATCACAATGAACGACAAAGGAGACAACATGAAGCCGATCCGCCGCCGTACCGCCCTGCTTTCGACCACCGCCTTGTGCATCACGTTGTCCTGTGGCCTCGCGCCGCTTGACGCGCACGCGCAAACTGCGAGATATCCTGACCGTCCCGTGACGCTCGTCGTGCCTTACCCGGCCGGCGGCGCCGCCGACATATTCGCGCGTGCGTTCGCCCAGGCGCTCGGCGCCCGGCTGGGGCAGCCAGTCGTTATCGACAACCGCGGCGGCGCCAATGGCAATATCGGCTCGGCTTACGTGGCGAAGCAGCAACCCGCCGACGGTTACACCCTACTGCTCGGCACGACGAGCACGCTCGCGATCAATCCGCATCTGTATCGCAATATGGGCTACGATCCGCTGAAGGATCTGCAACCGGTTACGCTGTCGCACCAGATGCCAAACGTGCTCGTCGCGAATCCCTCGGCACCGTTCTCGGACGTGGCTTCGCTCGTTGTGCAAGCCAAAGGCAACCCCAATGCCTACAGCTACGCGTCGGCCGGCAACGGCAACACGATGCACATTGCCGGTGAACAGTTCCTCGCGGCCACGGGGGCGAAGCTCATCCACGTGCCGTACCGCGGCGGGGCGCCGGCGATGAACGACGTGCTCGCCGGCCAGGTCCCGCTGATGTTCAACAACCTCCCCGCGGTCGTGCCGTTCGTCAAGGCCGGCAAATTGCGCGCCCTGGCCGTGGCCGATACCAGGCGCGCTCCCATCCTGCCCGACGTGCCGACGATGGCCGAAGCCGGCGTACCCGGCTACACGTCCTTGGTCTGGAACGGCATTCTCGTACGCAAGGACACGCCGCCGGCCATCGTCGCCACGCTTTCGCGCGAAATGAGTGCTGTGCTCAAGGCGCCGGAATTCCGCGCGCCGCTGGAAGCGCAGGGCTTTGACGTTCTTTCCTCCACGCCCGAGGCGTTCGAGGCCAGGATCCGAAAGGAGTATGACATGATGGGAGCGCTCGTGAAGCGCGCCGGCATCCATCTCGACTGACGGCGTATCCCGCGCAAAACATCATCAAGGCGGCAACCCATAGACACGCCCAATCCTGAGGAGATATCGATGAATACCGAGCCCCCGCGCGACTGTGCCAGGATGGGACTTTCCGCGCTCGCCGCGCTATGCGCACTTTGCTCGCTCGCAGCGCCGGCGATACCCGCCCTCGCGCAGGGTTACCCGGCGCGGCCGGTCACGGTGATCGTCCCTTTCGGCCCTGGCGGCACGACCGACATCATGGCGCGGCTGCTACAGAAGTCGCTGGGCGACGAGATCGGCGTCCGCGTGGTGGTAGAGAACCGTGCCGGTGCGAGCGGCACGATAGGCATGTCGGCGCTCGCCCGCGCGACGCCGGACGGCTACACGCTCGGCATGGCGACCGTGGGTCCGGAAGTCATCCAGCCCGCGTTGCGCGATACCGGCTATACGAACGCGAGCTTTGACCATATCTGCGGCACCTATGATGTCCCACTGATGATGATGGTGACCCGCGATTCGCCCTTCCGATCGCTCACCATCGTCGCGAACTACGCGAAAGCGAATCCCGGCAGGCTGAGCTACGGCTCATCAGGCCAGGGCACGTCGCTCCATCTATCGATGGTCATGCTGCTGGATCGCCTGAAGGCCGATGCCCTGCACGTGCCGTACAAGACCTCGGGCGAGATGGTGACGGGGCTCATGGGCAAGCAGATCATGGTGTTCAACGAAACGCCGACGATCTCGACGCAATACCAGCTACGCGGTTTGGCGGTGTTTGCCGACAAACGGCTCGTCAACTATCCCGACGTGCCCACCGCGACAGAACTCGGCTATCCCGTCAAGGCGACCGTCTGGGGCGGCTTGATCGCGCCGCGCGGGCTCCCCGCACCTGTGCGCAGGAAACTCGAAGCCGCCTGCGCGAAGGCCGTCCACAACGACGCTTACAAGCGCCAGGCCGAGCACCTCAACACGCCACTCGTTTATCGGGACGCCGCGGCCTTTGAATCTTTCGCGGCTGCCGAAGCCAAATCGTATGGCACGCTGATCCGCAACGCCGGGCTCGCAGGCCGCTGAGGCGAGTTCCTGCGCCCCGGCTGCGCGCGGGTCGCGTCTCATTGATTCCGCCTACGGTTGGGACAGAGCGAATTCATGACTGGTTGTGTCGAGGCGAGACACGCGATACTCGATGCGTTCGTCATGGAATGAAGACGCAATCCTCAATATCTTGAGTAGTGGACTGCCAACCGGAACCCCCAGCAACGTGTGGTCATCCTCTTCCGCCAGCGCGGACCGCAAATGTTCCTCGATGCGAATGACGTTGATGCCGAAGATGTCCTGGTAGAAGTTGTAGAGTGTATTCGGCCGCTCGCGCAGCTGCTTTTCAGTCAGACCCTTGAAGCGCACCTCGGGGACCGTGATGGCATCGATTATCACGGGCTTCCCTTCCAGCGAGAGAACATTGGTGAACCGGAACACGGGATCCCCGACCGCGATGGCCAAAGCGGTGGCCTCTTCCTTGTCGGCTTTCGCCCGGCGAAACCTTGCCAGGCGTACGCTGGGATACTCGCGATGCCCGTCCTGCCTAACGATCCGGAAGAACCGGAAGAAGTGGTCTTCCTGGCGGTGCGTCGCAACATACGTGCCTCGCCCTTGATGGCGAATCATGATGTTCTCCGCCACCAGTTCGTCAATCGCCTTGCGCAGGGTGCCGATTGAAACACCGAATCGGTCGGTCAGCTTGCGCTCGGACGGAATGGCTTCGCCCGCCTTCCACTCTCCCGCCGCAAGCGCGGCAAGGATTGCATGTTTAACATCTTTGTACAGCACGCCACCAACAGCGCTGCCGGCGTCAAATTGCGTACCCACGTTCAGAGTCCCGTTTGACGATCGCACAAGCCGGGGCAACCGGTTGCACATTTCATCTGATATAGATAAGCAAGATCATAGCAAAGTGTTTGAGTGGCTCACAAACCAGGCATCCCCCAAGCGGCCAGTACATTGGGGTTCATTGACCGCTGGCCACATAGCTTTCGTCAATCCGTGCGCGTCAGTTCGATCAGCAAATCCTTCGCGGCCACACGGTCTCCCTGTTGAACATGCACGGCGGCAATCTCGCAGTCGCGGTCAGCTGCGATGTGGGTTTCCATCTTCATCGCCTCCAGGGCCATCAGCGTCGTGCCTGCTGCGACGCGTTGCCCGGGTTGGACAGCCACGGTAACGATCGCACCCGGCATCGGCGCCGCAATATGCAGCGAATTTTCGGGATCGGCAATCGGACGGCTCTTGCGTGGCGAACCGGCATGTGCGGCACTCCGCTGCGCGACCAGCGCCGTCCGCGATTGTCCATTCAGCTCGAACTGGACTTTGATGATGCCCTCTTCGGTGTCCGGGTGCGTTCCCTGCAGGGCGACCAGCAAGGTCTTACCCGCTGCGATGTCGACAGCCACTTCTTCCTGCGGCTGCAAACCGTACAGGAAAGCCGGGGTCGGCAGCACCGACGTATCGTTATAGACTCGCACGTGCGCGTGGTAGTCGCTCGCCTGCTTCGGATACATCAGGTACGATGCAAGCTGCCGGTCGTCGAGCGGCTGCTCACAGGCGGCCTCTGCCGCAGCGCGCGCCGCCTCAAGATCGACGGCCGGGATCTGGTCACCTGGCCGGTAAGGCGCGGGCGGGTCGCCCCGAAGCACCTTGCGCGAGAGTTCCGCGGGAAAGCCGTCGAGTGGGAAGCCGAGTTCGCCTTTGAACAACGAGATGACCGACTCGGGAAACGCGACTTCCTTTCCTAGATCGCACACATCGACGGCACTCATATCATTGGCCACCATCATCAATGCCAGATCGCCGACCACCTTCGAGGTGGGCGTCACCTTGACGATGTCGCCGAACATCCGGTTGACTTCAGCGTATGCGCGCGACACCTCGGTCCAGCGATGCTCGATACCGAGGGAGCGTGCCTGCTCACGCAGGTTGGTGTACTGGCCGCCCGGCATCTCATGACGATAAACGTCGGCGGTGCCGGCCCGGACCTCGGATTCGAACGGCGCGTAGTAACGACGGACCCCCTCCCAATACATCGACGCTTCGTGCAGCCGCTCCGGGCTGAGCCCAGGATCGCGTTCGCTGCCCGCCAATGCCGCAGCGATGCTCGACAGGTTCGGCTGCGATGTGAGTCCGCTCATTGCATCGAGCGCACCATCAACCGCATCGCAACCCGCATCAATTGCAGCCAATGCGGACGCGGCCGAGATGCCGCTGGTGTCGTGCGTATGGAAATGGACAGGCAAGCCGGTCTCTTCCTTGAGTGCCTTGACGAGCGCGGCGGCAGCCTGCGGACGGCAAATCCCCGCCATGTCCTTAATGCCAAGCACGTGCACACCGGCGCGTTGCAGCTCACGCGCGATACCTATGTAGTAGTTCAGGTCGTATTTTGCACGGGAAGGGTCGAAGATGTCGCCCGTATAGCAGATCGCGCCTTCGCACAGCGCACCGCTCTCACACACGGCATCGATTGAAACTCGCATATTAGACACCCAGTTCAACGAATCAAACACGCGGAACACATCCACGCCGGCGCTGGCGGCCTGGCGGACAAAGAAGCGGACCACGTTGTCCGCATAATTCGTGTAGCCGACAGCGTTCGAGCCGCGCAGCAGCATCTGGAACAGGACGTTCGGGACCCGTTCGCGCAACTGCGCAAGACGTTGCCATGGGTCCTCCTTGAGGAAGCGCAGCGCCACGTCGAACGTCGCGCCGCCCCAGCACTCCAGCGAGAACAGTTGCGACAGCTCGCGTGCGTAGAACGGCGCGATCGGCAGCATGTCTGCGGTGCGCATGCGCGTTGCGAACAGCGACTGGTGCGCGTCGCGCATGGTCGTGTCAGTCAGCAGCACCTGTTTCTGGTTGAGCATCCAGTGCGCGAACTTTTCCGCGCCGAGCTCCCGCAGTCGGTCGCGCGTGCCATAGGGAGGCGCGGCGGTGGTGTCAATGGCGGGCAGCACCGGCTTAGGCAGGGGCAACGACGGCAGCAAGCGGCCGCTCAATTCAGCATATCCATTGACGCTCACCTCGCCGAGATAGCGCAGCAGCTTGGTTGCGCGGTCTAGCCTCTTGGTAAAGGCCAGCAGTTCGGGGGTCAGTTCGATGAAGCGTGTCGTGACATCACCTAACCCGAAGGCGGGATGGTTAATGAGGTTTTCGAGGAACTGAAGGTTTGAAGCGACACCACGAATGCGGAACTCGCGCAGCGCGCGGTCCATCCGCCGAATCGACTCGGCGGCCGTGGGCGCCCAGGTGGTCACCTTGACCAGCAGCGAATCGTAGTACGGCGTGATCACTGCGCCGCCGTAGGCGGTGCCGGCATCGAGACGCACACCAAAGCCCGCCGCGCTGCGGTAGGCGGTGAGCCGCCCATAGTCTGGCAGGAAGCCATTCTCCGGGTCCTCGGTCGTGATCCGGCATTGCAGGGCATGGCCGTTCAGCGGAATCGCCGCCTGGGCTGGCACGCCCGCGGCTCGCACGCTGATGTCGCCGTTCTCAGTGAGCGTGTCTTCGGTCATGCCGATCAAGCCGCCTTCCGTGACACGGATCTGCGCCTTGACGATGTCGATCCCGGTGATCATTTCCGTAACCGTGTGCTCGACCTGGATGCGCGGATTGACCTCGATGAAGTGGAATTGCCCGGAGTCCGCATCCATCAGGAATTCCACTGTGCCGGCATGCGTATAGCCGACCGCGCTCATGAGGCGCAGCGCCGCTTCGCAGAGCGCAGCCCGGCCGACATCATCCAGGTATGGCGCAGGTGCCCGCTCGACGACCTTCTGGTTGCGCCGCTGCACCGTGCAGTCGCGCTCGTAGAGATGCACGAGGTTGCCGTGCGTGTCGCCAAGCACCTGTACCTCGACGTGGCGCGCGTTGCGCACCAGCTTTTCCACATACACCTCGTCGTTACCGAACGCTGCGAGCGCCTCGCGCCGAGCCGCGGCAATCGCAGTGTCGAGATCCTGCTCGCCTTCCAGAACGCGCATGCCCCGTCCACCTCCCCCCCAGCTCGCCTTGAGCATCAGCGGGTAGCCGACTCCAGCAGCAAGACGCTTGCATGTGTCCAGATCATGGGGCAGCGGATCCGTTGCCGGCATGACGGGTACACCGGCCGCGATTGCCGCATTGCGCGCTGCCACCTTGTTGCCGAGCATGCGCATGACCTGCGGCAAGGGGCCGACCCATCGTATCCCGGCGTCGATGACAGCCTGTGCGAACTCGGGATTCTCAGAAAGAAAACCATAGCCCGGATGGATAGCGTCGACCCTCGCTTGTCTTGCAATGCGCAGGATGTCATCGATGTCGAGGTACGCTGCCAAGGGCTTCTTGCCGTCGCCGACCAGGTAGCTCTCATCGGCCTTGAAGCGATGGAGCGCAAGACGGTCTTCCTTCGAATAAATCGCCACCGTCCGGATGTTCATCTCGGCAGCGACCCGCATCACGCGGATCGCGATCTCGGAACGGTTGGCAATTAGCAGGGATGTGATTTGGGCGTAAGCCATAGGGCGCACAAAGAAGAGAACCAGCCATGCGCAGGAGGCACTGCATGGTCAATTGATCAAAGATGCAGTGCTTCAGGTCAGTTCTTCCGCGCTGCGAAAATAGAAAAGTCGCGGCCAAATTCCCTGACCGCCTTACAGGACAATTGCCTTTTGGCTAGTGGCCAAGTCCGGCGCATCAGGCCGCCTTGCCCATGTCTTCCACCACCTTCTTGGCGTCGCCGAACACCATCATGGTCTTGTCCATGTAGAACAGCTCG
>NZ_JBWKVH010000023.1:0-117411 GCF_059421605.1 Cupriavidus sp. GW821-FHT02F09 | reverse complement strand
CTCTCCACCGTGGTGATGGTGGTGGGGATATTGAAGATCCTGGCCGCCTTGGCCAGGCCCACCGCGTTGTTCTTCATAGCCTGGCGGTCCATCGACTGCACGCCGAAGGCCATCTGCGGCTGGTGGTCGATGAAGATCAGCTGGCTGTTTTGCGGGGTCAGGACTTCGAGTTTCGGATTAGACATGATCTTGGCGCTCTCATTGAAATTGGTTGAATTTCATGGGGCAGGGTTTTTTGTACCTACCGCCAACGAACTGAACTATACGAGTGCAACCCACCTGAGAATCGGCCATTTCATGGATGCATTATTCAAATATTTTGATCATAGATTCTCACCGAAAAATAAGGAAATTGCCCCCCGCAGGCAACGGCCTTCTTCCCATCCGCAGCGGGCGCCTCCTACGTTCGTATAACCCGGCCATCTCAATGTCGTACCGCGCCTGCACCGATGGACAACTGCGTGCGGCGCGGCGCGCGTCATAAGATGTCTTTATGGTCGGCGTCCGCACGCCAGCCTTCATCCGCGCGACGGGGTCCGGCTGCCTCCCCCGCCCGCCCCCATCATCCGGAGCTGACCATGCCAGCGCACCCGAATCCCGCCACATCATCCACCCCATGCGCGCAAGCGGACTGCCCCGACCCGTGGGATAGCACCATCGGCCTGCTCCGTGCGCGTCAGACCTTCCATCTGTACGCCGACTGCGCCTGGCCCGATGAGGAAGATCCCCGGCACCGGCGCCACACCGCCATCGTCAGCGTGGTGGAGCGACCCAGTCTCACCTTGGCGGTGATCAGCTGGCGCGACGCCACCCATTGCCGCTACGGCGCCCAGATCTGGGCTGCGATATCGGCACGCGAGGCTGGCGTGTGCGCCCTCAGCGGCCTGCCCATCGCCAAGGGCCAGGCCGTCTACCGCCCGCGCCCCTGCCGGCCGCCGCCGCGCAACGCCGAAGCCATGATCCTCGCGTCGGCGCTACATGCAGCGTGCGGGACCGACGCCGACGTCTGCGGCGAGGATGCCTTGGCGGCATGAGGCATGTGCGGCCCGACCTGTGCGTCGGCTGGGGCAACTCCGTCGCCAAGATCGCGACCCGGGCCGGTGAGGCCCGAGGTGCCTGACACCGTGACCGCCGCACGAAGATAGCCAGAAGACCGCATTTGACATGCATAGCGCGCGTATTCATGTTTCATCCAAGCAACATGCCCACTTGATTTCAAACAGAATCCGAACCTAATATCCTCCGAGATAAAAAACATTACGTATTCGGGCAGGCTCTACGACGCACAGAGCCGCCCTGGCGCGTCCGCCAGGGCAGGGTCGGAAATCCGGGGATTGCAAAACCTGCCGCAAGCGCTGGTCGGCGCTGGTCGGCGCTGGCAGTGTCGTACCATCCCCGCGGGTTCAGCCTGTCTCCGTTGCACTTGCATTTGCGCTTGTACGGGGAGTTACGGCATGAACGTGGTGCTCGTTGAAAGCCATCCATTGCTCCGGATTGCAATGCTCACGCTGCTGGAGAGTATTGCTGGCATCGCGCAAGTCGCTGCCATCGACCCGGGGGAAATCCCTGAGTATTTGCATGCCGGCGGCACCGTTGACCTGATCGTCTTTGGCATGCCCGCCGATGCTGACACGGGCTGGCAATGGCTCGGCCAGGCACGCAGGCTATGGGCCGCGCCGCGCGTGCTGCTGCTCAGCGATGCCGTGCCGCTGCAGCTGCCGCAAGGCGAGATCACCGAAGGCTTCTGCGGCTGCCTGCCAAAATCCGCCCCGCTCGACGTGCTCAGGACCACCATCCGGCGTATCGCCACCCGTCAGCCGGAGCGTGCCGGCGCGGGCCAGCTTTCACTGTTCCCCGCCTTGCCCGCCTTGCCCTCGGCTGCGCTGGCACCGCGGCCCGCCGCCGGGAGCCAGCGGTTGACACGAGAAGCAACGCAACTGGGACTGACGCAACGCCAGTATGACGTGCTGGTACTGCTCTCCCGAGGGCATGCGGTCAAGACCGTAGGCCGCCTGCTGAATATCTCGGCGCCGACGGTCAAGACGCATGCCCGCGCCATGTACAGGCAGCTCCAGGTGGCTGGCAAGGAAGAGGCCGCCTACAAGGCACGGCAACAGGGCTTTAGCCTGGCGTGGCCGGTTGGCGGCGTGCCGGCGTTGACGCTGGCACACCGCCACGCCCCCACCGTCCGGCAGATGGAACTGCTCTGAGCGGCTGACCGGCGTTGATCGGCATTGACCGGCGCTGGCCGGCCAACGCGTTGCCTGGTCACGCCAGGCTGATCCACGTGGTCTTCAGGTCCGTGTACTTGTCCAGCGCATGCAGTGACTTGTCCCGTCCCGAGCCCGACTGCTTCACGCCGCCAAATGGCACCGTCACGTCGCTGTCCATATAGCAGTTGACCCACACCAGCCCCGCCTGCAGCTTGCGCGAAACGCGGTGGGCGCGGGACAGGTTGGAGGTCCAGAGTCCCGAGCCCAGCCCGTAGGGCGAATCGTTGGCCATGCGGATGGCCTCTTCCTCGGACTCGAAGCGGGTCACCGCCAGCACCGGACCAAAGATCTCTTCGCGCACGATGGTGAGCGACTGCGTGGGGCACTCGAAGATGGTGGGCTGCATGTAGAAGCCGCCACTGTCCGTGTGCGCGCGCTTGCCGCCTGCGCGCAGGCGGGCGCCTTCGTCCTCGCCGCTCTTCACATAGGACATCACCCGCTGCAGTTGCGCGCCGTCGACGATGGCGCCCATGGCGGTGGCGGGATCGAGCGGGTCGCCCGGCTGCATGCGCGCCGCGTGTGCTTCCAGCTTCTCCATGAACGCGTCGTAGATGCCGCTTTGCACATAGAGGCGCGAGCCGGCGATGCAGATCTCGCCCTGGTTGCTGAAGATGCCGATGGCGGCGGCCTGCGCGGCGCGGTCCAGGTCGGGGCAGTCGTCAAAGACGATATGCGGAGACTTGCCGCCGCACTCGAGCCAGACGCGCTTGAGGTTGGACTGGCCGGAATACTCCATGAAACGCTTGCCGGTGGCGGTGGAGCCGGTAAAGGCAATGCAGTCCACGTCGGGATGGCGGCCAAGTGCCTGCCCGGCGGCGGCGCCAAGACCTGGCACCACATTGAAGACGCCCGCCGGGATGCCCGCTTCTTCGGCGAGTTCCGCCAGCCGCAGCGCGGTGAGCGGGGACTGTTCCGCGGGCTTGAGCACCACGCTGTTGCCGGCGGCCAGCGCGGGCGCCACCTTCCAGCTGGCCATCAGCAGCGGGTAGTTCCAGGGCACGACCGCCGCCACCACGCCTAGCGGCTCGCGCGTGATGGTGGCCAGCACGTCGGGGCCCGTCGGCGCGATCTCATCATAGATCTTGTCGATGGCTTCGGCGTACCAGGCATAAGTGCGGCCGGCTTCGGGGATGTCGTATTGCAGCGTCTCGGCAATGGGCTTGCCCATGTCGAGCGTTTCCAGCAACGCGAGCTCTTCGCGATGCGTGTCGATCAGGTGCGATAGCCTTAGCAGCGTGGCCTTCCTGGCGCTGCGCGGCATGTCCGACCAGACGCCGGACTGAAACGCCTTGCGCGCCGCGGCTACCGCGCGGTCGACGTCCTGCGCACCGCAGGCCGCGACGCTGGCCAGCGCCTTGCCGGTGGCGGGGTTGATGGTCTCGAAGGTGGCGCCGTCGGCGGCGTCGGCCCAGCGGCCATCGATATAGGCTTGCGAACGGATCGATACCGTTGCAGCCTGCTTGCGCCAATAGGCGAGATCTCTCAAGTCACTCATCGTGGATTCCTGGCATGCATTGGGGTTTCGGCCCGCTTAGGCGTTCGCGTTCGCCTGCGCCACCATGGCGCCGAGCAGCACATTGGCCCCGGCTTCCAGATGCTCCGGCTTGGCGTCTTCGATTTCGTTGTGGCTGATGCCGTCCTTGCACGGCACGAAGATCATCGCGGTGGGCGCCACGCCGGCGATGTAGACCGCGTCATGGCCTGCGCCAGTGACGATGTCCTGATGGCTGTAGCCCCGCGCGGCGGCTTCCTGGCGCACGTGGCGGATCAGCTCGGGCGCGAACGGCGTGGGCGCGAAATACTGCACGTCTTCCACAACCACATCCATGGCCGCGCCGGTGGTGGTGCCATCCGCGACGGCGGCGCAAGCCGCGCGAAAGCGCGCATCCATCCCGGCAAGCCGCACCGGGTCGAGGTGGCGCAGGTCGACCGTGAACGTCACCGCCCCGGGAATGACATTGCGCGACGACGGATGGACCTTGACCACGCCCACCGTGCCGCGCCCGTGCGGCGCGAAGTCGTTGGCGATGCGGATCACTTCCTGCATCAGGAACGTGGCGCCATAGAGCGCGTCCTTGCGCAGCGGCATCGGCGTGGGGCCGGCGTGCGCCTCCATGCCGGTCACGGTGACGTCGTACCAGCGCAGGCCCAGCGATCCGGTCACCACGCCGATCACGTTGTCCTCGGCCTCGAGCACCGGCCCCTGTTCGATATGGGCTTCGAAGTAGGCGCCAACCTTGCGGCCAACTTCCGCGTCGCCGGCATAGCCGATGGCCGCCAGTTCATCCGCCACCCGCTTGCCCGCGACATCGGTGGCCGACAGCGCGGTCTCCAGCGGAAAGACGCCGGCAAACACGCCGGAACCCATCATCACCGGGACAAAGCGCGAGCCTTCTTCATTGGTCCAGATGGCCACTTCGAGCGGAGCCTCGGTGGTGATGCCGTGGTCGTTCAGGGTGCGCATGACTTCCAGGCCGGCCAGCACGCCATAGCAGCCGTCGAACTTGCCGCCGGTGGGCTGCGTGTCGATATGGCTGCCGGTCATGACCGGGGCCAGCGCGTTGTTGCGCCCTGCCCGGCGGGCAAAGATATTGCCGACCTGGTCGACCGTCACGCTCAGTCCGGCTGCGCGCATCCAACCGGTCACCAGGTCGCGCCCCTGCCCATCCAGCGCCGTCAGCGCCAGGCGCGCATTGCCGCCCTTGGGCGTGGCGCCGATCGCGGCGAGGTCCATCAGCGACTGCCACAGGCGCTCGCCGTTGATTGCCAGCATGCTCATGTTCTCTCTCCTTGCCGTCGTGGCCATTACTTCGCGCCCGCTTGCCGGGCGAGTGCGTCCGAGCGGATCTGCGACAAGGTCATGCCCGGCGCGATGCCGTCCGCGTCATAGCGCAGCTCCAGCAAGGCAGGCAGCTGCTGGGTGTTGGCGAACGCAAGGGCACGCGCAAAAGCGGGACCGAACGCTTCATCACTGGCGACAATCTCGCCATACCCGCGATAGGCTCGGATCAGTTCACTGAACTCTGGATTGTCAAAGCCAAGCGCCACGGTGCGGCCCGGGAACTCGCGCTCCTGGTGCGCGCGGATGGTGCCCCAGATACCGTTGTTGAAGACCAGTACGACGATGCCGACCCGGTACTGCATGGCGACGCCGAGTTCCTGCAGGTTCATCTGGAAGCAACCATCGCCCGCATAGCAGATCACGGTGCGACCGGGGTTCTCGAGCTTGGCGGCAATGGCCGCCGGCAGGCCGTAGCCCATCGATCCCACGGTCGGCGCCAGGCTGGTGCCGACGCCCTTGAAGCGGTAGTAGGCATGCGGGTACAAGGCGTAGTTGCCCGCGCCAACGGTAATGCAGGTGTCCTCCGGCACGTTGTCGCGGACGTGGCAGGCGGCCACGTTGAGGTTGAGGGCGCCCGGCGCGGCCTTGGGTTCCTGCTCGGCCAGGTAGACCTGGTGGGCGTCGTGCCCGGCGTTGCGCGCCCCCAGGCAACGCGATGGGGAGAGTTCGCTCACCGCGGCGGCAAACGAAACCACGTCCGCGGCAATCGGCAGCGTGGGATGAAACACGCGGCCAAGCTCATTGGCGTCGGGGTACACATGGACCAGCCTCTGCTTCGGCAGCGGGCTCTCCACCACCGTATAGCCCTCGCTGGTAGCCTCGCCCATGCGCGTGCCCACGGCGATCAGCAGGTCGCTTTCCTGTACGCGCTTGCGCAGCGATTCGGGCATGGCCCAGCCCACGTGCCCGGCAAAGTTCGGATGATGGTTGTCGAAGCACTCCAGGCGGCGCCAGGCCACCCCGACCGGCAGCGCGAAGCGCTCGGCAAACCCTTCCATCTGCCGCGAGGCCTCCGGCGTCCAGCCCGATCCGCCTAGCAGCAGGAACGGGCGCTCCGCCTGCTCGATCAGTTCGGCCAGCGAGGCCATGGCGCCAGGCGTCGGCGCGCTGTGGGCACGCCGGTAGCGTGGCACGTCGGCCACCGTAGCCTTGCCCCACAATGTGTCTTCCGGCAACGCCAGCACGACCGGGCCGGGCCGCCCGCTGGTGGCCACCGCGAAGGCGCGCGCGATGAATTCGGGAATGCGGTCGGTGCGGTCGATCTGCGCCACCCATTTGGTCATCTGGCCAAACATGCGGCGGTAGTCGACCTCCTGGAACGCTTCGCGCTCGTAGAAATCGTTGCCGACCTGGCCAACGAACAGGATCATGGGGGTCGAATCCTGGTAGGCGGTGTGCACGGCGATGCTGGCGTTGGTGGCGCCGGGGCCGCGCGTGACAAAGCAGATGCCGGGCTCGCCGGTCAGCTTGCCTTGCGCCTCCGCCATATAGCCCGCCCCGCTTTCCTGCCGGCAGACGATGGGCTGGATCTTGTCCTGATGGTCGTACAGCGCATCGATGCAAGGCAGGTAGCTTTCTCCCGGCACCAGGAAGACGCGCTTCACGCCCTGGATAATCAGTTGGTCGATGAGGATCTGGCCACCGTTGCGCTCTGCGCGCGCCGGCAATGCTTGCGGCGATTGCTTGTTCATGGTCGTGAATTCCGTTTTTGCGATCGCCGCGCGCTTCAGCTTGGGTGCGGCGATCCTTCGAAGTCTTGAATACGATGTTTGCGAGCCTGAGCTTGCGCGCAGGCGGTTACTGCAGGAGCGCGGCCTCCAGGATGCCCAGCCCTTCGTCCATCACGGCGTCGGGGATGGTCAGCGGGAACAGGAAGCGCACCACGTTGCCGTAGACACCGCAGGAGAGCAGCAGCAGGCCGCGCTCCAGGGCGCGGTCTTGCACTTGCCGCGTGAATTCGGGATTGGGGCGGCCGTCGGCCTTGCGGAACTCCACGGCAATCATGGCGCCCACGCCGCGGACCTCGCCGATCTCCGGCACGCGCGACTTCAGGCCAGCCAGCTTGTCCTGCAGCCGCTGGCCGAGCGCGGCGCCGCGCTCGATCAGCTTCTCGCTCTCCAGCACGTCCAGCACCGCCAGCGCCGAAGCCACCGCCAACGGGTTGCCGGCGTAGGTGCCGCCCAGCCCGCCGGGGGCCGGCGCGTCCATGATCTCGGCCCTGCCGCAAACGGCCGACAAAGGCATGCCGCCGGCCAGGCTCTTGGCCATGGTGGTCAGGTCCGGCGTGACGTCGTAGTGCTCCATGGCAAAGAGCTTGCCGGTGCGGCCGAAGCCGGTCTGCACTTCATCGGCCACCAGCAGGATGCCGTGCTCGTCGCAGATGCCGCGTAGCGCGCGCACGAACTCGGCGGGCGCCACGTTGAAACCACCCTCGCCCTGGACCGGCTCGAAGATGATGGCCGCGACCCGCTTGGGGTCCACATCCGCCTTGAACAACTGGTGCAGCGCGTTGATCGAATCCTGCACGCTCACGCCATGCAACCCGTACGGGTACGGTGCGTGGAACACGTCGCCCGGGAACGGGCCAAACCCCACCTTGTACGGCACGACCTTGCCGGTCAGCGCCATGCCCATCATGGTGCGGCCGTGGAAGCCGCCGGAGAAGGCGATCACGCCCGGGCGGCCAGTCGCGGCACGAGCGATCTTGATGGCGTTCTCCACAGCCTCGGCGCCGGTGGTGAAAAACGCGGTTTTCTTGGCGAACGCGCCCGGCGCGCGGGCGTTGATCTTCTCGGCCAGCTCGATATAGCTGGCATAGGGCACGATCTGGTAGGCGGTGTGCGTGAAGCGCTCCATCTGTGCCTGCATGGCTTGCACCAGGCGCGGATGGCGGTGACCGGTATTGAGCACGGCGATGCCAGCCGCGAAGTCGATGTAGCGGTTGCCTTCGACATCCCACAGTTCCGAGTTCTCGGCGCGCTCGGCATAGAAGTTGCACATCACACCAACGCCACGGGGCGTGGCGGCATCTTTGCGGCGTACCAGGTCTGCGTTCTTCATTGCATGCTCCATTGCATTGGTGTCCTGCTGTCTTGTCTGGATCTGGACGGCCGGCGCCGTGAGGGGCCGGCCGGGAAATCGGGGGAAAGCGCTTCGGGTCAGGCTTCGGGTCAGACCAGTGCGACCCGCCGGATGACGCTAAAGCCGCTTTCTGTGTCGCCGGGCTTGTAACTCAACCGGTGGCCGGACCAATTCTATGGCTTTCGCAGGAAAATTGCCAAATCTTTTGATTTTTTGACAGGGTGGTCAGTCCAATTGAAGGCGATTGCTTCACGTTTTGCCCAGTACACGCGCAGCGATGTGCGGGAAAGATGACCGATAGCACCCGGAGCGCATGCCCGGCTTGCTGCCAATCCGAGGCCATATTGGCCGGACCACTCCCGCTCGCGCCCCGGAAAGCCGGGAGAAACCCACCCTGCCCCTTGAACAGACACCGGGTTTTGCTGTATTGATCAGACCATCAGTCAATTTGCAGCGGCCTTGCCTTCATGTCCTTACTTCAAGCGGTTTCAGCGCAGCGCCTTTACCGGCTGATCGCCGACCAGATTGCCAAGAAAATCAGCGCAGGCGAGTTCGCCCCCGGCGAGCGCCTGCCCGCGGAGCGCGAGCTGGCCGAGCAGCTCAACGTCGCGCGCTCGACGTTGCGCGAAGCGTTGATCGCGCTCGAGATCGGCGGCTATATCGAGGTGCGCGTCGGCAGCGGCGTATTCGTGCTGGAACCCAAGGAGAACGGGCAGGCCGCCACCAACGGCACCGAGCCCGATCCGGCTGCCGAGATCGATGCCCGCCTGGGCGCGGCGCTGGAAGCCAGCCCGTTCGAGCTGATCGAGACGCGCACGCTGTTCGAACCGGAATGCGCGGCGCTGGCAGCCCAGCAAGGCACCCCCGAGCAGATCGCCGCCATCGAAGAGGCGCACCGGAAGATGAACCCCGATCAGTCGCCGGAAGCTGGCGACTTCGCGCATGACCGAGCCTTCCACCAGGCCATCGCCGATGCTTGCGGCAATGCGGCGCTGGCATCGGTGGTCACCCATGTATGGGATCTGTGCGAGGCCAGCCCCTTGTATAAGCGGCTCGACAAGCACTTTGTGGATGCGTCTGCCTGGCGCGCGGCGGTTGGCGAGCACGACCGCATCGTCAGCGCGATTGTGGCGCGGGACCCCATCCGGGCGCGCCACGCCATGTCGTTCCATCTGCTGGCGATTGTGTCGCGCTTGTCCGAGGACATCGCCGAGTAGGCCAGACAGACCCTTTGCCGGGCCCGGGCAATCCGGGTCCGGGCGCACACCGCTGGTGCAAGCCAGGCCCAACCCAGCGCCTCCCGCCGCCCACTTTCGCACCAATTCCACGCGCAGACTTTAGCGAAAAGTGCCATTTAGTCACTTTTGTTGCTGGCACGTGGCTTGCGTTAACGAAGCCGAAGTGGTGAAATTCGCCCCAACAGGCCGGACCACCCGCCCACCAGACCTAGAACAACTACCTATTACGCTTAATTTCTCGGTCATCTACGCTATATTGGCCTGACCACCCGAACAAAAAGATCCAAAGCATCACCCCGCACCGGCCCCCTTACCTCACGCGTGCCCAAGCCTGCCCGCATTACTGGAAAGCCTCATGAACCCCGACCACGCCCCCACCCACCAGCCCGAAGCCGGGCGAGCGCCCCGCAACATGAAGAAGATTGCCGCGGCCAGCGTCATCGGCACCACGGTCGAGTGGTACGACCTGTTTATCTTCGCCACGGCCTCGGCCCTGGTCTTCAACAAGGTCTTCTTCCCGGCCTTTGACCCGCTCACCGGCACGTTGCTCGCCTTTGGCACCTTCGCATCGGCCTATCTGGCCCGCATCCTCGGCGCCGCGCTGTTCGGCCACTTCGGCGACAAGGTCGGCCGCAAGTCCATGCTGCTGATCTCGCTCATCATGATGGGCTCGGCCACCTTTGCCATCGGCCTGCTGCCGGACTACCGCTCGATCGGTATCTGGGCGCCCATCCTGCTGCTCACCTTGCGCGTGATACAGGGCCTGGCCCTGGGCGGCGAGTGGGGCGGCGCGGTGCTGATGGCGGTGGAACACGCCCCGGCCGACAAGCGCGGCCTGTACGGATCGTGGGTGCAGATCGGTGTGCCCGCCGGCACGCTGATCGCCAACCTGGCGTTCCTGCTCTGCAATGCCGTGCTATCGAATGAGGCGCTGTTGTCCTGGGGCTGGCGCATTCCGTTCCTGGCCAGCGTCTTGCTGGTGGGCGTGGGCATGTACATCCGCCTGAACACGTCGGAAACGCCGTCGTTCAGCAAGGTCAAGGCCACCGCCGCGCAGGTGAAGATCCCGCTGGCGGAAGTGCTGACGAAATCGTGGAAGCAGGTCCTGCTGGGCGGCATCGCGACGATGTCGACCGGCACGGCCTTCAACCTGATCGTGGCGTTCGGGCTGACGTACGGCACGCAGACGCTTGGCTTCTCCCGCAACCAGATGCTCACCATCGCGCTGATCTCGTGCGCGCTGTGCATCGTGCTGCTGCCGCTGTTTGGCCTGCTGTCGGACAAGGTGGGCCGCAAGCCGGTGATCATCGGCGGCATCATCGCCGAGGCGCTGCTAGCCTTCCCGCTGTTCTGGCTGCTGGACACCAAGGTATTCTCGTTCGCCCTGCTCGGCTACCTGCTGATGATGAGCGCCTTCGCGGCCAACTACGGCCCGATCGCCACGTTCCTGGCGGAGCTGTTCGGCACCAAGGTGCGTTACTCGGGCCTGTCGATCAGCTACATGCTGTCCGGGCTGCTGGGGAGCGCCGCCACGCCGATCATCACCACCGCGCTGCTGTCCGCCACGGGCCGCGGCTCTTCCGTTGCGTGGTACATGATCGGCTCCGCGCTGATTTCCGCCGCCGCCCTGCTGCTGCTGGCCGAGACGCTCAGCAGGCATGCCCCGGCGGCGGCCACCGGGGTGGACGCCACCACCTCGCTGTCCTGAGTGAGCGCCATGCAAGCCAAACTTGACACGGCACTGCTGCGCCAGCTTGAACGGGTGAGCTTCCCCACGCTCGGGCACTTCCTTGAAGACGGTTTTGCCAGCCACGAGATCCGCGCGCTCGCGCCCAACGTGAAGGTCGTTGGCCGTGCCGTCACGCTGCGCCTGGCCACGCCCAACGCCATTGCCGTGAACCGGGCGCTGGCCAGCCTCGCGCCCGGCGATGTGCTGGTGATCGACGCCTGCGGCGACCATGCGCATGCCCCCGTTGGCGCCGTCACCGGCACCGCAGCCTTGTGCGCCGGCGCCAGGGGCATCATCGTGGACGGCGTGGTGACGGACATCCTGGAGCTGCGCGCCATGGGGATGCCGGTGTTCGCGCGCGGCACCAGCGTCCTGACCACCAAGCGCATCGACGACGGCGGCAGCGCCGTCAATGAGCCGGTGATCTGCGGCGGCGTCACCGTCAACCCGGGAGACATCGTGCTGGCGGATGACAACGGCGTGCTGTTCCTGGCGCCGGATGTCGCCGCCGGCATCATCAACCAGACGCTGGCTTCCGATGAAGCCGAGCCGGCGATCCTGGGCCGCCTGCAGGCGGGTGAGCCGGCCAGTGCCGTGCTGTTCCAGGGCGATGGCCACGCGCCCGCTACGAGAGAAACACCATGAGCAGCCAAGCAACAAGACGGCCGCCTGGACTGCGGCGCAGCTGGCTGTTCGTACCCGGCCTGGACCCCGTCCGCCAGCACGCGGCCCTGGAGAGCGGCCCGGATGTGGTGGTCGCCGACCTGGAGGAATTCACCAGCCCCGCGGACCGTCCCGCGGCGCGCGCGCGGATCGCCGCCCTGATGGGCGAATGCCGGGCACGCGGCATTGTCGGCGCCGTGCGCGTCAACAAGCTGGATGGCGACGGGCTGGATGACCTGCGCGGCGTGCTGCCGGGTGCGCCCGCGGCGATCCTGCTGCCGCACACCGAGTCGGGCGCGCAGATCCTGGCGCTCGACCAGCTGATCACCGGCCTTGAGCGCGAGCTTGGCTTGCCGCAAGGCCACACCGAAATCGTGCCAACGCTGGAATCCGCGCGGGGCATCGTTGCCGCGCCAGCCATCCTGTCGGCCAGCCCGCGCGTCAGTGCCTGCCTGCTGGCGGCGGAAGACCTGAGCGCGGATCTCGATGCGGTGCGCGGCCCGGACGGCGTCGAGCTGCATCATGTGCGCTCGCGCTTCCTGGTGGACTGCATTGCCGCGGGCTGCGTGCCGATCGACTGTCCGTTCAACTACCAGGATGCTACGGCGCTGGCTGAGGACCTCGCCTGGGCCCGGCGGATCGGGCTGAAGGCGAAATGCACGGTGTTCCCGCATCAGGTCGCCGCGATACACGCCGCGCTGACGCCATCGGCGCAGCAGGTCGCGCAGGCGCAAGACAGGGTTGGCAGGTATGAGGCGGTGCGCGACGGCAAGCTCGCACAGGGCCCGCGCATCGATTCGCCGGACTACAACACGGCACGCCGCCTGCTGGCGCGCCATGCCGGGTTCGTGCAATGGGCGCAGGCCGCCGCAGGCACGGCGGCCTGCTAGCGAGTTAGCCAGCCAGCGAGTTGCCCATCTAGATGATGACCACCTTGTTCCTGCCGTCGGCCTTGGCCATATAGAGCGCGCGGTCCGCAAGCGCGAACCCCTCGCGAGACCCGGGCTCGACGGCGCCCTTCTTGCGCGCCAGCGATGCGCCGATGCTCAGCGTCACGCTGCCGAACGGCGAGCCGCGATGCTCTATCTTCAAGCGCTCCACGCTCAGGCGCAGGTCTTCCAGCGCCGTCTCCAGCGCTGGCCGTGGCGCGCCGCACAGAAGCAGCCCGAACTCTTCCCCGCCCAGGCGCCCGGCGATCATGCGATGCGCATCCGCAATCGATTGCAGCACCGATGCGACCTCGCGCAAGCAGGTGTCGCCCGCCGGATGCCCGTAGGCGTCGTTGTATCGCTTGAACCAGTCGACGTCGACCATGACCGCGCCGATTTCTTCTCCGTCGGCCGTTTCATGCCATCTGCGGCGAACGCTCTCCAGCATGGCGCGCCGGTTGAACAGTTGCGTGAGCGGATCGATCGCGGTGGCAGTGCGCAGCTTCAGATCGTTCTCGACCATGGCACGCAGGTGCCTGAAGACCTCGCACTGCGCCAGGGTGATGCGGTGCGGCGCCGAATCCATCGCGCAGAGCGCACCGACGACCGTGCCACAGGGCGCCTTGATCGGGATCGCTGCGTAGAAACGCACGAAGGGGAAGCATCTGACCAGCATGCATTCGCCAAAGCGTGGATCGGCCAGCGCGTCCTCGAGCACGAACAGGTCGCCGTGCCGCGCCACATGGTCGCAAAGCGAATGCTTGCGCGAGATAGGCGAAAGCGGCATGCCCGCCGCGGCCCGATAGTGCTGGTGCTCCTCGTCGAGCAGCGTGACCGCCGTCATGGCGGCACCCGTCGCATTCTTCAGGATCGCGGCGGCATGGCGGAAGCATTCGCGGATCACCTGGTCATCGTGCAGCAGCCAGTCGGTGACGGACGGCTCGGGATGCTGCCCGCCGGCGTCAATCTCGGCCGGCAGCAGCCTGCTGGCGGGGCGGTCGTATTCAGTGGCGGGGCGCAAGGTCTACATTCGAATTCAACGAGTGCCCCTCCTAACGGCGAGCCATCCGCAAACTTGAATGCCTTGCGCCGGTCAGTCCGAGCGCCCCGGCAGCATGATGGGGCCATCCTGATCGGAGCTGCCGTCCATCACCACCAGCGCGTCGCCAGCCCAGAACACCTCCGCCAACGGCACGCCGGACGCCGATGCCTGGCCGATCTGCTTCCCGTCGGCGGTGTACACCCGCACATAGCCGTTCACATAGTAGAGCTTGTCCGAGCCTTGTCCCGGAAAGGCCATGATCGGCACCCAGCTACGCCAGCTGGCCAGCTTGTATTTCTGATAGTAGAAGGCCCCGTTGGGGCTGTACGCCTTGCCGCCATAGGCCACGCCGTAATAACAGTAGAGATACGCGGGGTAAGCCAGGACGGCGATTGCCGCGGCAGCAATTAGAAGAGACTTTTTCTTCATGTATTGTTAAGTGATTGCCCAAACCAAGGGGTTTCCCATTCGCCAGCGGGCCAACGGACCAACTGGCCAACGCGCCGGCGCGTCAACGTGCGGCCTGCCTCACCGGGACAAAGACCTCCCAGCGCTGGGTCCAGCCGCCTGCGGTACGCGGGCAGCGCACCGCTACGCTCTGGCTGGATAGCCCCTGGCTTTTCGGCGCCCATTGCACACCCAAGGCCTTGGCGCAGCGGGGCGCCAGCACCTTGTTGTTCGGCTCGCCCGCTACCCAGCGGGTGCCCGCTTGCTGGTTCTGCGCAGCCACGAACGCCGCCGCAGCCTGCTGTATCTGCGCCAGATCCTGAATGGGAGGCGGATTGTACGGCACCTCCGGCCCGCGGGCCTGCGCCGCCGTGCATGCCAGCCCGAGCGCAAGCGCCACCATGACATGGCGCATCGGCATGCCGGGCCTCATGATCGCTCCCCTTGCGCAGGCGTTGCCTTGCGCTGGCGCCGGGCGCGCGCGTGCAGGCGGCGCAGTATCACGTCAAAGGACTCCAGCTGCCGGTTGATTTCCGCCTGGCCTTGCTCCACCAGGTAGCCACGGAAGGCAACCGCCACTCGCGGCAGGCGCACGCCCGGCAGGTTCAGTACGTACCAGTCGCGCTCGATGGGATTGCCTTGCAGCGGCAACAGCCCGATCAGCCCGGCCTGGAATTCCAGGGTGCAGGCGTGCAGGGAGAGAAATGCAAGCCCCAACCCTGCCGACACCATCCGCTTGATCGCCGCGTTGCTGGACAGCTCGGACCCCAGGGGCAGCCGCAGGCCGGCCTCCCTGAACAGCCGCTCCACGGTATTGCGCGTGCCGGAGCCGCGCTCGCGCACCAGCAGGTTCTCCGCCACCAGGTCCTGCAGCGTGAGATTGCGGCGCGCCATCAAAGGGTGGTCCGGCGCCGCGATGAATGCCATGGGGTGCTTGGCGAACGGCGTCGCCTGCGTGCGGATGTCCGTGGGCGGCCGGCCAATGATGGCAAGGTCGATCTCATGCATGGCCAGCATCCGCACGATCTCCTCGCGATTGCCCACATGGAGCTTGATCTTGACGTCGGGCTGGTCCGCGGTGAATGCCACCAGCATCGAGGGCAGCAGGTACTCCGCCGTCGTGATGGCGCCGACCCGCAGCGTGCCGGCCAGGTTGCCCTTGAGCGCCGCCACCTCCTCGGTGGCTTCGCGCCACAGCCGCAGGATCTGACCGGCGTAGCCCGCCATCACCTCACCGGCGGGCGTGAGCTGCGTGCCCCGGCCCGCGCGCTGCAGCAGCGGCGCCCCGATCGCTTCCTCGAGCAGCTTGAGCTGCAGCGACACCGTTGGCTGCGTGATGTGCAATTCCTCCGCCGCGCGGGAAACACCGCCCAGGCGGGCAATGGCATCGATGGCATTGAGCTGCCGGAAGGTGGTGGTGCGATTCATAGTAGAAAACCTATTGGTCGGTTTTATAAACCAATTTTTCAATATGAAGCGGCTACCTTATAGTGCCCTGACCGGAAACGCAATCGCGTCCGCGTATCGAAACGTAGTGCATAGGGAGACGAAAAATGTCGCTGGAATTGCTGGTGCTTACCCTGGACGATGTACTCATCCGCGCGGACGACCTGCGCCAGTCCGGCTTCGGCGCAGCACCGCGAGAACGCGACGCCCTGCTGCGCTGGCATGAGGATGCTTGCACCGGCGCGCGTGCCGGCCAGTCGATCGAAATCCGTGCCCAGGCCATGCAGCTCATGCGCAGCGCGGAGCTGGGCGGCGCGCGGCTGGCGCTTGCCGCGCCGGTCGCATCGCGTGGGCTGCGCGTGCTGCTCGATGGCGCCATCGGGCCAGACTGGATGGGCCGCTTTACCGTCGTCGCCACGGCGGACGCGCTGCTGCCCCGGGAAACCGAGATCGAGCTTTACCGGCTGATCCTGCGCACCGCCGACGTGCCCGCGCACCGCGCCTTGCTGGTTGGCGCCACGCCGAGCAGCCTGCGCGCCGCGCAAGCCGTCGGCATGCACACAGCCAGTGTTCAGCCGGCGTATGACGATGCGCCGCGCCAGGCAGAGGGATCCGTTGTGCTTTCAGGATCGCCGGATGCGCTCTGGCCGGACTTCCACGCGCTGGAGTGCAGCGTGGACGGCAAGCGGCGGCCGGAGCCGCTTGCCGCAACAAGACCCCAATCACGGAGTTTCCCATGAGCACCATCGTGATCGTCGGCGGCGGCGCCGCCGGGCTGCAGGTCGCCACCCGCCTCGCCAGGCGGCTAGGCAAGCCAGGCCTCGCCGAAATCGTGCTGGTCGACCGCAGCCCCACGCACCTGTGGAAGCCGCTGCTGCATGAAGTGGCCGCGGGCAGGCTCGAGCCCGTGGTTCACCATACGTCCTTCGCGCTGCAGGCCGAGCGCCATCGCTTCCGCTACGTGCAGGGCGACCTGCAGGCGGTGGATCGCATCAACCGCACCATCTCCGTGGCTATCGCCGGCACCGGCCATGGCGAGGGCGCAGAGATCCAGTCCATCGGCTACGACAAGCTGGTGCTTGCCGTTGGCGGCGTCACGCAGTACTTCGGCGTGCCCGGCGCGCGTGAGCACGCCCTGACGCTGGACAGCGTGAGCAGCGCGGAGCAGGTGCGTGACCGCGTGTTCACCGCCTTGCGCCGCAAGACCGCGCAGGCCGCGGCACAGCCGCAAGCGCCCACCGGCACAGTCCGCGTCGCCATCGTCGGCGCGGGCGCCACCGGCGTGCAGCTCGCGGCCCAGTTGCGCCGCACGTCCAGCGTGCTGAACCGTTACGGCATCCACCGGCTCGACCCGGTGAAGGACGTGGACATCTGCCTGATAGAAGCCTCCCCCGGGGTGCTCCCCGGCCTCGGCGCCCGGATCGCGGATCGCACCGGCGAACAGCTCGCGCGGCTGAACATCCGCGTCCAGTGCGGCGCCCGCGTGACGTCCGTCAGCGAGAGCGGCCTGACCATGGCCGGCCAGGCACCCATGCAGGCGGATGTCGTGGTGTGGGCGGCCGGCATAGCCGCGCCGGGCATGCTGGCCAGCTTCGGGCTGCCGGTCAATGCCAAAGGGCAGATCCGCGTGCTGCCCACCCTGCAGAGCGTCGAGGACGAACATATCTACGCGATCGGCGACTGCGCCAGCTGCCGGCCCCAGGACCTCGATGCGGAGCTCCCGACGCGCGCGCAGGTTGCCTATCAGCAAGCGCTGTATCTTGCGCAAGCGTTGCCACGGCGATTGGCGGGCAAGCACACCGAGGGGTTCCGGTATCGCGACTATGGCTCGCTGGTCTGCCTGGCGGGAAGCAACGCCATCGCCAGCCTGGCCGCGCCGGGCAAGGAGAGCGGCTGGCATATCGAAGGCAGGTTTGCCGCCCTGCTCCACCATGCCGTCTACCGCCGGCACGTGCTCGCCATCCACGGCTGGGGACGCGCGCTGGGCATGACGCTGGCCCAGGGGCTGGAGCGTTTGCTGGCGGCGGGCACGCGGCTGCACTGAGGATGGCGCCAGGCGGGGGCGGCCTGGCGCGCCATTGTGTCTCCTCCAGATGCCGTTTGCGCGGAGATTTTCACGATCCTCCTGCGCTGCGGCTAGCTATGTCTTGATATGCCTTGATATGTCTTGATCCAGGCCCGACCGCGCTTTCCCGACGAAAGACGTGGCGTCTATCTTGCCGGCTTGATTGCCGTGATGAACGCGTCGCTATGGAACCGGCCCGCAAGCAGCCCGTTGTCGCGCGTCAGCACGTGGCTGGCTGCATCCACCATCAGCGGATTGCCACAGGCGTACACCTCAAACGCCGAGAGATCCGGGAAGTCGCAAGCGACCGCCTCGTGCACAAAGCCCGTGCGCCCTGTCCATGGGCCATCCGGCTCGGACAGCACGGGAACGAAATGCAAGCGTTCGCTGGAAGCAGCCCAGTGCACCGCGTCGTCCCACGCGTAGAGGTCCTCCTTGCGCCGGCCACCCCAATAAAGCGTGGCACCTCGTCTTGCGAGCGCCTCGTGGTGGCTACGCATGAACGAGGCAATTGGCGCGTAGCCCGTGCCGGATGCCAGCAGGATGACCGGGGCATCGGAATCCTGCAGGATGAACGCCCCGAACGGCCCTTCCAGCCGCAGCACGTCCCTCTGCTTCAGCTTCTCATACACATGCGGCGAGAACCGCCCGCCGGGCATTGCGCGGACATGCCATTCGATCGTGCCCTGCGCATCCGGCGCGTTTGCCATGGAATAGCTGCGCCGCGTGCCGTCGCGCAGGATCACGTCCATATACTGGCCGGGGGAAAACGAGAAATCCGTCCCTCCCTGCACGTGCAACGACACGATGGCCACATCCGGGCTCACCCGGCGCACCTGCGCCACCCGCGCGGGCGCTTGCACCACCCGGCGGCCGGGAATGGCGCAGACTTCCGGCGCTTCGATGATGACATCGGTCACCGGCCGCGCCACGCAGGTCAGGCAGTGCCCCGGCCGCACCCCTTCCGGGATGAAGCCGGCAGGGTAAGCGACCTCCCCGGCGATCACCCGTGCCTCGCATGCATTGCACTCGCCCCGGCGGCAACTGTGTTTCGGGAAGAAGCCTTGCGACACGGCGGTATCCAGCAGCGACGCGCCGGGCGCACACCGCAACTGGACACCCGCCGGCGCGAAGGTCAGTGTCACCCCCGGCTCGGACTGGTCCGCTGGCCGCGCCAGCTGCGCTTCAGTGTCGGGCGCCATCTTGCGCTTCCAGTTGCCGTGCCTTCAGATCCAGGGCGACGTCCACGATCATGTCTTCCTGCCCCCCCACCATGCGGCGCTTGCCGAGTTCAACCAGGATGTCGACTGTTTTCAGGTCATGCTGGGCAGCCGCCGTTTCCGCGTGCCGCAGGAAGCTCGAGTACACGCCCGCGTAGCCCAGGGCGAGCGTCTCGCGGTCGACCCGCACCGGACGGTCCTGCAGTGGGCGCACCAGGTCGTCAGCGGCGTCCATCAGCTTGTAGAGGTCGCAGCCATGCGACCAGCCCTGGCGCTCGGCCGCAGCGATGAACACTTCCAGCGGCGCATTGCCCGCGCCGGCGCCCATCCCGGCCAGGCTGGCGTCGATCCGGTTGCAGCCTTCCTCGACCGCGACGATGGAGTTGGCCACGCCCAGGCTGAGGTTGTGGTGCGCGTGCATGCCGGTGTGCGTGGCGGGATTCAGCACGTCCTTGAAGGCGCGGAAGCGGTCGCGCACGTCGTTCATGGTCAGTGCACCGCCGGAGTCCACCACATAGACGCAGGTGGCGCCGTAGCTTTCCATCAGCTTGGCTTGCTGGGCGAGAGCCTGCGGCGTTGTCATGTGGCTCATCATCAGGAATCCCACGGTATCCATGCCGAGTTCGCGCGCGTACTCGATATGCTGGCGGGAAATGTCCGCTTCGGTGCTATGCGTTGCCACCCGGACCACGCGAGCCCCCGCGTCATAGGCGGCGCGCAGGTCATGCGTGGTGCCGATTCCCGGCAGCAGCAAGGTGGCGATCTTGGCGCGGGTGACAGATTCGGCGGCGGCTGCGATCCACTCCACGTCGCTGTGCGCGCCGAAGCCGTAGTTGAATGAGGAGCCTTGCAGGCCGTCGCCATGCGCGACTTCGATTGAATCGACGTTGGCCTCGTCCAGCGCGCGCGCAATGGCCTTGACCTGCGCAATGCTGTACTGGTGGCGGATGGCGTGCGAGCCGTCCCGCAGGGTCACATCGGAGATATAGAGCTTGGTTTCCATCTTTTGTCCTGGGCTTTGTCCTGGGCTTGGGTTCTTCACGCTACCGCGGCCTCGCGCGCGGCAAGCACGCGCCGCGCGAGCTGCTCGGCGGTGGCCAGCGCTGCCGAAGTCATGATGTCCAGGTTGCCGGCATAGGCGGGCAGATAGTGAGCGGCGCCCTCCACTTCGAGGAAGACCGAGGTCTTCAGCCCGCTCATGCGCCCGACGCCCGGGATGTTCAGCGGCTGGCTTTCGTCGAATCGCTCGAACTGCACCCGTTGCTTGAGCCGGTAGCCGGGCACGTAGGCGTTGACGCGAGCCACCATGGCCGCCACCGCTGCCTCGATGCGCGTGGTGTCTGCCATATCCGACAGCGTGTACACCGTGTCGCGCATCAACAGCGGCGGCTCCGCCGGATTGAGCACGATGATGGCCTTGCCCTTGCGGGCGCCACCTACCACTTCCAGCGCACGGGAGGTGGTTTCCGTGAACTCGTCGATATTGGCGCGCGTTCCCGGTCCGGCCGACTTGCTGGAGATCGAAGCCACGATCTCCGCGTAGTGAACCTGTGCCACCGAGGCAACGGCCGCGACGATGGGAATGGTGGCCTGCCCGCCGCAGGTGACCATGTTGACGTTGCGGCCATCGAGGTTGGCATCGAGGTTGACCACGGGGACGCAATACGGGCCGATGGCGGCCGGCGTCAGGTCGACCACGCGAATGCCCGGCTTGCGTGTGCGCAACAGCTTGTCGTTCTCGATATGGGCGCCGGCCGAGGTGGCATCGAACACAATGTCGATATCGGCGAACGCCGGCATGTCGACCAGGCCAGCCACGCCCGTCGCGCACGTGGCAACCCCAAGCCGGGCGGCGCGCGCAAGACCGTCCGAGGCGGGGTCGATGCCGACCATGACGCCCATTTCGAGGTGTTGGCCATGGCGCAGTATCTTGATCATCAGGTCCGTGCCGATATTGCCGGAGCCGACGATCGCGGCCTTCAGTGTCTGGGTCATGATTGCTTCCGTTAGCCCTGGGAGATGTTGTTTGGATAGATCACGGACTGGCAGTCCGAATACAGGCGGTCCACATCGCTGGCGCGCAGCGTCAGTACCGCGCGCTGGTTGATGTAGCCCTTGTCGGTGATTTCGCCCTGCTCGATCGCCGGCGCAGCGGACAGCAGCACCGCGCGCGCCGGCCGCTGGGAAGACCCGGCACCCCTGCCAAGGTCGGCCAGCACCGCGCCAAGCGCTCGCCGCACGGCCGGCACCAGCCCCAGCGACTTACCGCAAAGCGTGCCGTCCTGGTCGTTGGCAAGCGCACGCAGCTTCGCGCTGGGAAACACCAGCAAGCCGACTTCATCGCGATCGTGCCCGGTGACGACGATATCCAGCGCATAGGGCGACATCGCCGAGACCGCGCGCACGCGCAGCGAGCCGACCGATACCCAGGTGCCCGTCGTCAGCTTGAAGTCTTCGGACACCCGGCCATCGAAGATGACGCCGCTGTTCGGGTCGGCCGGATCGGCGAGCCGGCCCGCATCGCCCATGCAGTAGAAGCCTTGCTCGTCGAACGCGGCGCGCGTCTTCTCCTCGTCGCCGAGATAGCCAGCGAAGATAGACGGCCCGCGCACCCGCAGTTCGTGCTTGCCCTGGCACGGCACGAACTTCAGCTCGACGCCGGGAACAGGCACGCCGATATTGCGCGGGTCCGAGGACGAGAAATGCGCGCTGGTCACCACTGGCGAAGTCTCCGTCGAACCCCACTCCGTCGTGAAGAACAACGATCGATGCCGGGCGCCGCGCGCCACCGCGCGCAGGCGCTCCGCAGTCCTCTGCGGCAGGGCCGCGGCCGCGAAGAACAGCATGTCCAGCCGTTCGAACAGCGCCGTGGCCAGGGCTTCATCCGCCTCCAGGTAGGGCAGCAACGCGTCATAGCCCTTGGGCACATTGAAGAACAGCGTCGGGCGAACCTGGCGGATGCCCTCGATGGTCCGCTCGATCAGGCCCGGCGCGGGGCGGCCGTCGTCGATGTACAGGGCGCCGCCATTGCGCAGCACCAGGTTGAAATTGTGGTTGGCGCCGAAGGTATGGCTCCACGGCAGCCAGTCCAGCACCACGGGATGCGTTTCGTCGACGAACGGCCAGCACTGCGCGATCATCTGCTGGTTGGCGCACAGCATCTCGTGCGTATTCGGCACCAGCTTGGGGGCCCCGGTGGAGCCGGAAGTCAGCAGGATGCGGGCTATGGTGGCGCCCGCGATGCTGCGCAGCGCCTCATCCACGCCGGGCCCGGCACTGGCCGCGCAAAGCGCGGAGAACGGCAACTCGCCGCCGGCCGCGCCCTGCGCATAGACCACGGGGCACGAGAGCCCGGCGCGCCGTATCGCCGCTGCGTACAAGGCGGCGTCCTCCGCATAGACGAGGCCGGGATGCAAGCTGGCGAGGATGGCGTGCAGCTTGGCGTGATCGCTGCTCATCCTGGTATAGGCTGACGACACCACCGCGATGCGCAGTCCCACGTGCATGGCCGCCAGCGACAGCAGTGCCAGGTTCACGCTGTTGTCCGACAGCGCGACCACGGGATCTTCCGGCGCAATATCGAGATCCAGCAACGCCTGGCCGATATTGCGGACCGTGGCATGGGCCTCGCCGTAGCTGACGGTATGCCAGCCCGAACCTCGGCGCTCCGCCAGGAAGACGCGCGCAGGCGCCTTGGCCGCCCATCGTGCGAGCCATTCGCCGATGCAGCGATCGAAATCTGCCAGCGGTACCGAGGAGCGTAAGACAAAGCTGCCATCGGGCAGGTCGGTGCGCAGGATGCTGGGCTCTGCCAGCCGCAGGCCAGCATCTGGTCCGGCGGCGCGGCGGCCGACGGCGGACGCGCGAGTCAATTGGTTTGCGTCCATGCGCCCTCCTCCAGCTTGGCGAGAATGCAGCCCGTAGCGGCCCACGCGGACACCATGATCCCCGCCGCAATTGCGGCAGCGTATTTGATTCCCATTGTTGTCTCCGAATCGCCCGTTCTTGCGACGGGCGTTAGCGTCAATCCACCTGGCAGCGCACCTGCCCCAGCCCTTCGATCTCCAGATGCAGCGCGTCGCCACTGCCGATCTTGAACATGGGCCCAAGCGCGCCAGAGAGCACGACGTCGCCAGCCCGCAGCGGCTCGCCCATCACGGTCATGGTGCGTGCCAGCCACCAGGCGGCATGCAGCGGGTGGCCCAGGCAGGCGGCGCCGTTGCCCTCCGACGCCGGTTCGGCGTTGCGCGTGAAACGCATCGCGCAATCGGCCAGCGCCAGGTCGGTCACGCGCTTCGGATCGGTGCCGAGCACGTAGAGACCGCAGGACGCGTTGTCCGCCACCGTATCGACCAGCGTGATCTTCCAGTCCTGGATGGCGCTGTCGACGATCTCGATGGCGGGCAATGCGAATTCGATGGCACGGAGGAAACGCCCCCAGGTCATTGCCTCGTCATCAAGATCGCGGCCAATGACGAAGGCGACCTCCCCTTCCGCCTTCGGCTGGATCAGTGAGCCCGAGGGAATGGCCGCGCCGGACAGGAACTCCATGTCCGCGAACAACACGCCGAAATCCGGCTGGTCGACGCCGAGTTGCGCCTGCACGGCCTTCGATGTCAGGCCGATCTTCTTGCCGCTGATGACGCGGCCTTCGCGCAGCGCGCGTCCCGTGTTGGCGGCGGCAACGGCATAGGCCGCCTCGAGTCCGTCGATGCCGAAGGTCTCCGAGACCCTGGCGATGGGGCTGCGCTCGCGGCGGGCCTGGTACAGAGCCTCGGCCGCCTGCTGGATGGGGGTATCTTTCATCGTTGTCTACCTCGTGATGCTTGTTGTCTGGTCATTGCCTGCTTGTCCGCCAGCCTAGGCGGCGGCCCGGGCTGCGCGATATCTCGGCAGCAACTGCAGGATCTGCTCAGCTTCTCCCGCCAGGCAGGCGGCATAGCTGTCAGCCAGCGCCGTGACCACGTCCTCGACCGAGCCGACCGCATCGATGGCGCCGACACCATGGCCTGCCGACCACACGTCCCGCCATGCCTTCGGCGCCGAGGCAATGTCGCCGGAGAAATCGATCTTCTTCTCCTCCTTGAGCTTGTCGGGGGTGAATCCCGCCGCCGCAACCGTCGGCTTGAGCCAGTTCGCCATCACGCCCGATACGGCGGTGGACTGCACCAGGTCCTCCATATTGCTGGCCACCAGCATGTCGCGGTAAGCGGGCGCCGCCATGCTCTCCCGCGTTGCGATCAGGCGGGTGCCGACCACCACGAAATCGGCGCCCAGCAACTGCGCGGCCCGTATCTGCGCACCGCTGGATATGGCGCCCGCCAACCCAACCGGGCCGTCCCAGAAGCGGCGCACTTCCGCCAGGAAGGCGAAGGGGTGATAGGTGCCGGTGTGGCCGCCGGCACCGCTGGTGACCAGCACCAGGCCATCGACTCCGGCGTCGATCGCCTTGCGGGCCAGTGCCGGCGAGATGACATCCGCCATCACCAGCCCGCCGTAGCCGTGCACGCGCTCGAGCACGCGCCGGGGGCTGCCCAGCGCCGTGGTCACGATGCCTGGGCGATACCGTTCCACCAGTGCCATTTCCGCCTCGAAGCGGTCATAGCTGCTGTGGACGATCATGTTCAGTGCCCAGGGCACTTGCGGGTGATGGGCGGCCTCGGCTGCGATCTGCGCCAGCGCCGCATCGAGCGCGGCCAGGTTGCGCGCGTTCGGTGCGGCGTAGGTGCCGACGATGCCGGCCTTGAGGCTGGCGGCCACCAGTTCCGGGCCAGAGACCAGGAACATGGGCGCGCCCATGACCGGCAGACGCGCGCGGGCGAAGACGTTGCGCACGGCAGCGTGCGAGGCGC
Source organism: Cupriavidus sp. GW821-FHT02F09 (assembly GCF_059421605.1). Lineage (NCBI taxonomy): Bacteria > Pseudomonadati > Pseudomonadota > Betaproteobacteria > Burkholderiales > Burkholderiaceae > Cupriavidus > Cupriavidus sp. GW821-FHT02F09. Next base: position 92,584 of record NZ_JBWKVH010000023.1, on the reverse strand, counting down.
AGGCTGATGTGTTGGGCGATGCGTTGGGGGCGTTCATCTTGTCTCGTTCTTGTCTCATGCTGATCGGCTAGCGCCGCCCTGGCCGCCCGCGGACTTCCCAGCCGCAGTCGCTTTGCAGGATGGCGGCCGTGGTTGCCGGGGAATTGGTGCGCGAGGCCAGCAGCACGTAGTGCCCGGTGTGGTCCTCCGGCTGGGCGATAAAGCCCAGCGGCATTGCGTTGGCCACGGCGTCCGAGAAGCCGGGAATCTCCGACAGTCGGGCCTCCTGCTTGCCAAGGGCCTCCGGGCCCTTCAACGGGGTCACCGTGCCGCCGGGTGCCACGCCGTTCACGCGGATGTCCGGCGCCAGTTCGTAAGCAAGCTGCCGGATCAGGCCCACGCAGGCGTGCTTGGAGGCCACGTAGACCGGGCCTCCGCCGCCGGCATAAAAACTGGCGTTCGACAGCGTGAAGATCATGCTGCCGCGGCTCTCACGCAGTGCGGGCGCGGCGGCATGAGCGGCCAGCAGGTAGCCCAGCACGTTGACGTCGAACACCTCGCGAAAGGTCGCGCTGACCACACCCGGCTCCAGCTTGCGCAGCGTGGCGAAGTGGTCCCATACGCCAGCATTGCCAACCAGGGTGTCGAGCTTGCCGAAGGCCTTGACGGTGGCCTGCACCGCCTGCACGTTGGCGTCTTCCGAGCGCACGTCGCCCACGGTGATCGCCACGCGGTCGCTAAACTCTGCGCGCATGGCGTCGGCGCTCTGCGCATTGCGCACCAGCACGCCGACGCCGGCTGCGCCCTCCGCCAGGAACCTGCGGGTGACCGCCAGGCCAATGCCTGAGTTGGCGCCGGTCACCAATGCCACATCGTTATCGAGCCAGCCCATGGTCAGAAGAAGGTATTGAGGTTCTTGGACATCAGCAGGGACTGCGTGATGACAATCTTGCGCCGGGCGATCCGGAAATCCCCGCCATGAGCGCGCAGCACGTCCTCGCGCCGGCCAAGCAACAGATCGTTGTCCGCCTCTCCCCGGCTGCGGTAGTTGACGAAGACCGAATGCACGATGAACTCGTCATCGGCCGCACCCGCGTACGCTTCGATATTGCTGATGACGTGCACATGGCGGGTCGGCGGATCCTCGGCCCATGCGGAGGGTTGCTTGAAGCGGGCCACGCGGCGTTCCAGGTCGAAGTGGTTGTCGTCGAAATACGCGCCACGCCCCACCCCGTAGGCACCCAGCTTGTCCGCGCGGCGGCGGTTCTCGATGGCCGGCATCCAGTAGTGGATGTCGTCCGTCATCAGCGCCAGCCAGTCGCTCCATGCCTCGCTGTCGAGCAGGCGCGCCTCGCGATAGAGGAACTGCTGCACCCGATGCGCAGTGGCAAGGTCCACCGCCTGCAGCGCCAGGGCCTGCGGCAATTGTTGAGGGAGCGCGCTCATGCGACCTCCTTCAGGCTGTCGTTGACGAACGCGCTCTCAGGCAAGCTTGGCTTGTCGCGCACCGGGACTTCATCCCAGGCGCGCGCCTGCATCAGGTCCAGCCAGCGCTGGTAGAACGCGCGGTGGTTGGCTTCGTTCACCTGGTTGCGATAGACATTGCCAGGCAGCTCGCTGCCCTCCAACCGGGAGTCGAGGCCCAGGCCCATGTACAGGTCTTGCTGGCGCGTGACGAAGCCGGCATTGGTGCGGGTAGAGAACTCGAAATTCTCGCCATCGTCCATCTCGAACACGCCGGAGGGCGAGAACGTCAGCATGGTGCCCTTTAGCCAGCGATCCTTGATGTCCTGCGGCGCGCTCTTGTTGACGATGGTCCAGGTGTGCAGCTCGATCTTGCCCGGGCCGCGCGGATGCCAGACGCGGAAGGTGTTCTGCCCCGGCAGGAAGGAAAGGTTCGGGAAGACGCTGACCGAGGAAATCGAGCCGATCATCTTCGAGCGGAACTCGCCAAGCCGCTCGGCCACCTTGGGCTGGATCCCGTACAGGTATTTCCGGATCTCCTTGTCGCCCAGGGTCGCGGCATTGCCGACGACGTCCAGGTTGAATTCCCAGCCGTGCCCGTTGACATTGACATGGTACGAATCCGGATCCTTGAAGACCTCTGCCACCGGGCCGCCAAGCATGGCGCGCGCGGCGGAGTCATGGGTCCACAGCGCGTGGTAGATATCACCGATGAAGTTCTCGACCGGGACCTTCCAGTTGCAGTTGATCACCGACTTGACGCAGCTGCCGACAAACTCCGTGCCCTCGCCGTCCATGTCCAGCATGACGTCGAGGTAATAGCGGAAGTCGCCCAGGAAGTCCTCCAGCGAGGGCGCATCCGGATCCATGTTGCCGAACACCAGCCCCTTGTAGCTCGCTACCTTGGCAACCGGGTGCAAGCCGTGTTCCGAGCGGTCCATGCCGCTGGCCTCGAACAGCTCCTGCCCCGCCATGCCACGCAAGGCGCCATCGATGCCAAAGCTCCAGCCATGGTAGTTGCAGACAAAGCTGCGCGCGTTGCCCGCGTCGGTGAAGTTCAGCTTGTTGCCGCGATGCGGGCAGGTGTTCAGGAAGGCACGGATGGAAGCGTCCTTTTGCCGCACCACGATCACGTTGTCTTCCGCCATATACGTGGTGACGTAGTCGCCCGCCTTGGGAATCTGCGATTCATGCGCGAGAAAGAGCCAGCTGCGCGCGAAGATCTTTTCCAGTTCCTGCTCGTAGATGCGCTGGTCCCAGTAGACGCGGCGCGACAGCCTGCCAGCGTTCAGGTCCAACAGGCGATCCAGGTCGCGCAGGGGCGCGCTGGCGGGATCCTTGCGCAAGCGTTCGCAGTTGCCGCTGCAGTCGTGTGTCATGTTCACTCTCTCAATGGCTTCAGATAGCCGACGACGCCGCTTCGGACTCTTCGTCGAGATCGGCGTAGATCTGGTCAGCCTCGACGATGACCTTGTAAGTGCGCAGGTCGACGGTGCACGGGAACCCGACGGCCTGTCCGGTCGGGATATGGAACTGGCCGTCGTGGACCGGGCAGGCGATCAGGTCGCCATCGACGATCTCGCCTTCGGACAGGGATGCCGTGGCATGCGTGCAAACATCGCTGGTGGCGAAGTACTCGCCGTCGATGTTGTAGACAGCCAGCGGGCAGCCCGATGTCTCGACCTTGCACACCTGGCCCGGCGCCAGCGCTTCACGCTGGATCAGGAAAACTTTATTGCTCATCGCTGTCATTCCTTCTTGCCCGGCGCAAGCGCCGGATATTGCGTCACTGCAGGTGCAGCTGGACAAATCCCAGGCCGGTCACCCATTCCGGGACGGCTTCGTAGGCGATGGTCTCGCCGCGCGCGCCTTCCAGCGCGCCCATGGCGCAGGCCCAGTTCCGAATCTCCATGCCGCCGTTGCCACCGTTGGCGAGGATGTACTCGTCGCTGAGCGCAGCAAGCGCCTGCAGATCGTTGCGTTCGGCATAAGCCAGGATCTCGCGATCGAAAGCCTCGTTGACCCGCCCCATCTCCGCCGTGCCGACCCAGTGGCTGATGCCGCCGCTGCCGATCACCACAACCCGTTCATCCTCCGGATAAGCGCTGACCGCATCGCGGATCTGGTGGCCGACCTGGATGGCGCGCGCCATCCGGATATAAGGGTCGACGCCGGCGGCGAGGTACACCGGGATGGTGCCCACGGCGTGGCCCGCTTCCCGCATCGGCTGCACCATCAGCTGGTTTGGAATGCCGATGGCGTGGTCCACCGTCAGCGCGCGCGCCACCGCCCAGTCGAACCCGTTCGCGTGGCCTTCGGCAGCGATATGCGCCGCCAGCGCTTCGCTGTTCGGTATCACGCCACGCTTGAGGCCCGGCATGGCGTCGAGCGGGCCATCGACATCGCCCGTGCCGATCAGGTAGCTGGGCAGGCAACCCGTGCCAAACAGCATGTAGTGGTCCGCGCCCACGATCACCACGCTGGTGGGCGCCAGCCCGGCCAGCCGCGCCGCGCAAGTCTTGAAGGCGTTCCACATGCGCTCGCGCACCGCGGGTGCCGGCGCCTCGGGCGCGACGAACATCACCGGGTCATGGGGCACCAGGAAGCCACCTACGATCTTTCCCATCTTTGTTCCTGTTCCTGTTCCTAGCGCTTCAAGGCGGCGCTGTGCAACGTCTCGGCCGAGCCGACCGGGCGCAGCTTCTTCATGTAGGCGCGCATGTCGCGCTCCGGGGACAGTTCCTGCCAGAAGCCCATGGTCAGCATCGGGTTGACACCCGCTTGCTGCAGGCCAAGCACATCGAACTGCATCAACATGGCCCGCTGGGCCTCGCTGAGGGCAAAGCGCCGCAGGTAGGCATCGGCATCGTCGCGAAAGCGCTGCTTGGCCGAGCGATCCACCGTGAGCTGGTGCAGGACCTTTTCGAGGACATTGCGGCTCATGGTCTTATGCGCAGAAGTTGCCGACCAGGCTCAGGAAATCGGCGCGCCGCTCGGTCTGGACCCAGTGCCCGCATTGCCCGAACAGGTGCAGGTCCGCCTGCGGGATCGTGCTTGCCAGCAACTGGCCGCATGCCGGCGGCACCACGCGGTCTTCGCGTCCGTGCAGCACCAGCGTAGGCGCCTCGATCTTGGCGATGGCAGCTGGCGGGAAGCCCTTGACGAGGGTCGGGCCTTGCGCATTCGGCTTGGGCAGCAGCTTGCGCAACGCGTCCTGCGCGCCGGGACGGGCGCTGGCCTCGTAGCGGGACTGCACCATCTCCGGGGTGATGATCGACTGGTCGAAAGGGAACAGGCGCATTGTCTTTTCCATGTTCTCCGGCGACGGCTCGTACTCCCATGCCGAGCGCAGGCCCGGCGTCTGCTCGAACTCCCCTGCCGGCGTGCCCAGCAGCACCAGGCGCTCGACGCGCTTCGGATCGAACACGGCCAGGCCCACGGAGAGCGCGCCGCCAAAGGAGTTGCCGACAAACGAAGCCTTCTCGATATCCAGTGCGTCCATGATGCCGACCAGATGCCGCACCCACAGCTTGATGTCGTACTTCGTGCCTTCCTTGAATTCGGTAAAGCCGAAGCCGGCGATGTCCGGAACGATGACGCGGAAGGTCTTGGCAAGTTCGCCCATTACGCCCTTCCAGTTCGACCAGCCGGACACGCCCGGCCCCGAGCCATGCAGCAGGAACAGCGGCTTGCCCGTGCCCTGGTCAAAGTAGTTGGTTTGGTGTTCCGCGGCGGTCAAGGTCAAGCCGACGCCTTCATGCTGACTCATCTCAATTTCTCCATACACATACGTATGTGTATGGTATGAAGTGAAATGGATCCGGTCAAGCGAGTATTCCGGCGAATTCATCGGTGTTTACCCCCGGAGATGCCGAGAACCTTACCGTACATAACTGCATTGAAGGAGGGAAGTACAATCCTCACCATATTTATTGGAGGCACTATGCCAAAAGGCACGGGGACAAGTTCCGCAGCCCCTCGCAACCAACTTACGCCGGAAGACTGGATCATGGCTGCCCGCAATCTGCTGGTCAGCCGCAGCGTAGACGCAGTGCGCGTCGAAGTGCTGGCCAAGGAACTGGAAGTCACGCGCGGCAGCTTTTACTGGCACTTCAAGGATCGTGAAGACCTGCTGCAGCGCATGCTGACCGCATGGCGCGATGAGGCCACCGAGCAGATCATCTACCGCTTCGAGCGCCGCGGGCTGCCGCCCCGGGAGCTGGTCCGGGATCTGCTCGCGTTGCCGTTCCGGGGTACCGCCGCGCAGGAAGCGGCGTCAACGGAGCTTGCCATCCGCGCGTGGGCCCGCCGGGAAGAGCGGGTACGCCAGGTGCTCGACGAGGTGGATGCCAAGCGCCTGTCCTATATCTCGCAGTGCTTCAGCGCACTCGGGTTCGACATCCCCGAGGCGCGCGCCAGGGCGTTCGCACTATACAGTTATGAATTGTCGGAGTCCCTCCTTTCCCACCAGGGTACCGCGGCGCAGAAGGAAGAGCGCAGGGCCTGCATCGAGCGCCTGCTGCTAGCGCCTTGAATCGCAAAAAGGGGCACAACTGTGCCCCTGTCCGGGACGCTTTGCTGCCCCGGGTTGCTGCCGCATACTTGCCGCCGTGCGGCACTACCTGCCGTCAAACCAGCCCGTAGCGCTGCAACGTATCCCCCAGCCCGAGCAGCTCGACCATCGTCTTGCCCTTCTCCAGCTCTTCGCGGATCTTCGCTTCCTTCAGCTCCCGGTCGGCGCTCCTGGCAATCACGCTGTCTACCTCGTTTGCATCGACCACCACCAGGCCGTCGCGGTCGCCCACGATGATGTCGCCGGGATTCACCAGCACGTCGCCAAGGCTCACCGGCACGTTCACGCGGCCTGGCTGATGCTTGTTGGTGCCTTTGATCGACAGCCCCCGGCAGAAAACCGGGAAGCCCATCTCGATGATGGCGTTGCCGTCGCGTACCGAACCGTTGACCACAAGCCCGGCCAGGCCGAGCTTCTGCGCGGCGAGCGTCAGCAGGTCGCCCCATGGGCCGGCTTCGAGAAAGCCCTTGGCATCGACCACCAGCACGTCGCCCGGCCTGGTCTTGGTCAGCGCGTAGTGAATCATCAGGTTGTCGCTGGGACGCAGGTCCACCGTCACAGCCGGCCCGGCCATGCGCAAGGTGGGGTCCAGCGGCTTGAGGCCAACGTCGACCGCGCCCTTCTGCCCTTGCGCCTCGTGAATCGTGGCCGCGCCGAGCGCCTTCAGGCGCGTGATCTGTTCCGGGGAGATGGTCATGGCTTTCCTTTCGTTTCCTTTGGTGTCTTGAAGTAGAGGGGCTCTTGCGGCCGCCTGCTTGCCCGCTCGCGCCTGCAGCGCGCTTGCGATCTCCGAATAATACAAAAAAAGTACAATAAGATGCAAGGAAAGGATTGGACAAAGAAAATACAGCCAAAAAAAGCAGAATCCGCTCCGCGCGCAGCAAGGATGGATACAAATTGAATACATAAAGCAACAAAAGGTGCGTCAACCGCCTCACCAAAACGACGGCCATTCCTGCCCGCCTCCTCCAAGGGCGTTTTCCGGCACCGACATGCGGTCTGATACGATTGCCGCCGCGCATGGTGTGCACGCTTGCGCGCAAATTGCATCCCCGTCGCGCCGAGGACATCGCGCGCCGCCCGGCATGGGCACGCCCCGGAAAGAACAAAGCCAGCTATGAAAAAAGGAAGCGAACAGACCTACGAGCAGCTGAAAAAGCGCATCGTGGCAGGTCACTACACGGCGGGCACACAGCTGAAGGAAGAACACATCGCCGAGGAAATGGGCGTCAGCAGGACGCCCGTGCGGGCCGCGCTCAAGCGCCTGATCGACGACGGGCTGGCCGTGGCGCAGACCGGCCGCGGCGTGTTTGTCGCGGGCTGGACGCGCTGGGACATCGAGGAGATGTTCAGCCTGCGCTCGCTGCTGGAGCCGTACGCGGCCAGGCTTGCCGCCGAGCGGGCGGATGCGCAGACCATCACCGCGCTCAAGGCTTGCAACGCGCGCATGGCGGCCGTGATCGAAGCCGGCGCCAAAGGGGATGACGCCATCGCGGAAATACAGGCGGCGAACAGCGCCTTTCACCGCCTGCTGCTGGAGGCATCCGGCTCCAACCGCCTGAAGTCCATGCTGGAGACGATGATCGACATGCCGGTCATCGTCCGCTCGTTCTTCCTCTATGAACTCGATGACCTCAGGCGCAGCCTGCATCATCACCAGGACATCGTGCTGGCGATGGAGCTGCACAACGGCGAGCTGGCCGCGCAGCTTATGTCGGTCCACCTCCATATCTCCAACCAGCGCTTCATGAGTCGCCGCCTGGACTCGGCGCCGGCGGGGTTGCAGCACGATGCCGACGCCGGCGACGAAGCCGCCGACAAAACAAATTGAGTACAAATCTGACGTGACCCCGCGAAAAAGTCGCAAGATAGGTCAAGAATTTAGAGGTATACCCGCAGGTTAGTTATTTCAGATTGTTGAGACTGTTTTTTTTATGTACTCTTGGCCGAAATCAGCCAGGAGATAGTCTTGAACATCGCAATCATTGGCCTGGGGGAAGTCGGCCGTTGCTACGCCACCGCCCTGGCAAGCCTGCCGGGCGTGCAGCTCCACCTCTGCGACACCCACCTCTCCCCCGCGGGCAAGGCACTCGCCACCGCCCGGGGCCTTCCCGTCCATGCGGCAATCGGCCCCTGGCTCGCCTCGGCCGACTGGGTCTTGTCCTGCGTATTCGGATCGGCTGCGCTGGCCGTGGCGGGCAACTGCCATGCGCACATGAAAGCAGGCGCAAGCTACGCGGACCTGACGACCGCCAGCCCCGAGGACAAGCGCAAGGCCGCCGCCGCGGCATCCGCTGCCGGGCTTGCGTATGTCGACGTGGCCGTGATGGGCGCCATCTCGCTGTCGCTGCATCGCACCCCGCTGCTGTGCGCCGGCGCATCCGCCGCCGAATTCTGCAAGCTGGTCAACGCGGCCGGCGGCAAGGCCGAAGCCGTGGAAGGCGGCGTGGCCGGTGATGCGATCTCGCTGAAGATCCTGCGCAGCGTCTTCACCAAGGGCATGGAAGCCCTGTCCGTGGAGCTGCTGATGGCCGCCGAGAAGCAAGGCGTGCGCGACAAGCTCTATGGCGTGCTGCGCGACATCGATGAAGCGCCGCTGGCCGGCTTTATCGACATGCTGGTCCGCACCCACACCATCCACGCCAGGCGCCGCACGCACGAGGTGCTGGAAGCGCAAAAGGAACTCGCACGCGCCGGGCTTCCCTCACTGGTCCTGCCCGGTGTCGAAGCGCGCTTCAAGGCCACGGCCGCGGCACTGGATGCGCATCCCATCCAGGACAACCCCACGATCCAGGACGCGCTTGGCTGGCTGCTGTCCAACCAGCCATAGCCAGCCTCCTCGCTTCGCCCAAATCCGCTTTCAAAATAAAAAGGAGACACCATGCACAAACTCGCCCATGCATTGCTGGCGGCAGCCATTGTTTTGCCCGCCATCGCGGCCACGCCCGCGCTGGCCTCGGACACCTATCCCGGCAAGCCGATCCGGATGATCGTGGGCTTCCCGCCCGGGGGCTCGGCCGACATCAACGCGCGCATCGTCGCGCAGGGCCTCGGCAAGCAGCTGTCCACGTCCGTCGTGCCGGACAACAAGCCCGGCGCCGGCGGCAACATCGCGGCAACGGAGGCCAAGCGCGCCACGGCCGATGGCTACACCATCTTCTACAGCACCTCCGCCGTGGTGCTGGCCCCGGCGCTGTACCAGAACGTGCAATTCGATACGTTCGCGGATTTCGTGCCGGTCTCGCTCACCGCCATCGTGCCGCTGGTCCTGGTCACCACGCCAGGCCTGCCGGTGAAGAACGTGCATGAACTGGTGGCCTACGCCAAGGCAAACCCCGGCAAGCTGAACTACGCGTCATCCGGTGCCGGTGCGTTGCTCCATCTCGGCGGCGCGCTCTTTGCCAAGGAAACCGGCATCCAGGTGACCCATGTCGCCTACAAGGGCAGCGCGCCGGCGATCACCGACCTGATCGCGGGCTCGACGCAGTTCATGTTCCTGCCGCTGAGCGACGCCCAGCCGCTGATCAAGGGCGGCAAGCTGAAAGCCCTGGCCATCACCAGCGCCAAGCGCTCGACGCTGCTGCCGGAGATCCCGACGATCAAGGAAGCGAGCGGCATGAGCTCGCTGGAAATGGGCGCGTGGCAGGGCATCCTGGTGCCCAAAGGAACGCCGGAGCCCATCGTCAAGCAACTGCGGGAGGCGACCGACAGGACATTGAAAGATGAGGCGGTGCGCGCCAAGCTGATCGCCCAGGGATCCGACATTCTTGGCGGCACGCCCCAGCAATACACGGCCTACATGAAGAGCGAGGCCACGCGCTGGGGCCAGATCATCAAGGAGTCTGGCGCCAAGGTGGAATAGGCCTGCCCGGCGGGGATCCGGTCAGGGCAGACCAGCCTGCCGCAGATGCTCCCCGAGAAGCCGCGCGGCGGTTGATAAGGGCACGCCCGAGCGCGTTGCCAGCAGAAGCCGCCGGCTGGCCCAAGCGTCCGACAAGCCGACCATATGCAGCCCCAGCGCCTTGGCCTGGGCGCGGCACACGGCTTGCGGCAGGACGCCTACGCCAAGGTCGGCCGCAATCATCTGGCACATCGCGTCGAAGCTGCGGACCTGGATACGAAGCCGAAGCGGCCGCCCGGCCTGCTCCGCCGCGCGCGAGGTCAGTTCCAGCAACGCACTGCCGCGATTGAGCCCGACCATGTCGTACTCCAGGCAGCTCGCAAAATCGACGCGCCGCTTGCGCGCAAGGGGATGGCGGCGCGAGCACAGCAGCACCAGCGTGTCGGTCTGAAAATCGCTGATGTCCAGGCCATCCGTGGGCGTGCCTTCCGAGAACACGCCGATATCCGCCAGGCCGTCCACCAGCGCGCGGGCGATATCGCCGCTGAGTTGTTCCTCGACTTCCACATGAACCCCCGCATGCTGCGCCAGGAAGGTGGCGAGCCTGGCGGGCAGGAACTCCGTCAGGGCGGACATATTGGCCCACAGCCGCACATGGCCCAGCAAGCCGCGTGAATGGTCCTGCAGCTCCGCGCTGAAGCGCTCGAAACCCTGGAACAGGCGCATGGCATGCTGCATGGCCATATGGCCCACGGGCGTGAGCGTCACCCCTTTGGACGTACGCTCCAGCAACTGGAAGCCCGTGGTTTCCTCGAAATCCGACAAGCGCCGGCTGGCCGCCGACAAGGCCAGGTGGCAGGCAGCCGCGCCTTGCGTGATGCTGCCGGTCTGCACGACCGCGCAGAACAAGCGCAGCGTCACGAAATCTACTCGGGCGGGATTGAGGGGCCAGGTCATTGGCGCATTCTAGCGCGGGTCCTTCGCGTTTTGCGAAGCCGGATTGTGGAGATCGCAATTCCGCCGACGGCGCCGCGCCCATAGAGTGGCGGGGACGGCCCGACCCGTGACGGCGGCACCACGGCTTGGCAAACACAACCAGGATCAAGCCGCCGGTGGCTGCCCGGCGCGTCATCCGCAACCCGCAAAAGGAGCGCAAGCATGCATCACGGCCAAGGCATCCGCCTGGAGTTCAATGAAGTGGCGACCCGCGACGGTTTCCAGATGGAGTGCGATTTCATCGAGACGGATGACAAGGTCGCCCTGCTCGATGCGCTGAGCGGGCTGGGCTTCGCCAAGATCGAAGTCACGTCGTTCACGTCGCCCAAGGCCATCCCGGCGCTCAAGGATGCCGAGGCGGTCATGCACCGTATCCGGCGCGCGCCCGGCGTGGTGTACACCGCGCTGGTGCCGAACGTGCGCGGCGCGCAGCGCGCGCTGGAGTCCGCCACCGAGGAGTTCAACCTCGTCATGTCGGTGAGCGCGACCCACAACCTGGCCAACCTGCGCATGACGCAAGAGCAATCGTTGGGCCAGTTGCAGGACGTGATCGCGCTCGGCATGCAACGCGGCGTGCGGGTGAACGTCTCGCTGTCCTGCGTATTCGGCTGCCCGATGGAAGGCGAGATCGCGGCGGAAGCTGTCCTTGGATGGGTCGCCCGCTTTGCCGGGCTGGGCGTGCACGGCATCACGCTGTGCGACACCACCGGCATGGCGTACCCCAACCAGGTGCAGGCCCTGTGCGAGGCCGTGCAGGCACGCTTTCCCAAGCTCGAATTCACCGCCCATTTCCACAACACGCGCGGCATGGGGCTGGTCAATGCGGTGGCTGCCGTGCAAGCCGGCATCCGCCGCTTCGACACGTCGCTTGGCGGCATCGGCGGCTGCCCCTACGCGCCCGGCGCCACCGGCAACGTCGCCACCGAGGACATGGTGCATCTGTTCGACTGCATGGGCTATGACACGGGCATGGACCTGCCCGGCTTGCTCGGCGCTGCCGCCACCCTGCGCCAGCTGCTCCGGCGCGATCTGCCCGCGCAGGTATCGCAGGCCGGCCCGCGCTTGACGCGGCACGCCCCGCCGGCGGATTTCGAGGACATTCGCCGGCGTGCGCTGGCGCGCTGAAGCCACGCCGGATATTGACGTCCCGCCCGGCCTGCAGCACCCGGCAACGCGCGTGCACTTCCTTGCCCTCAACACCACGACCACTACCGCGACCGCTGATGGTGGGTCGTGTGGTCGGAACATGAGAACCATCGAGAAGTTCATCGCGAGAGTCAAGGAGAACGCGCCTTGTCCGACGGTGTCATCGCTTGCCGGGGCGCGGTGAGATTCTCTTCTCCGTATGCAACTTGTCCTTATGGATCACGGGAACTTTAGTCGCGGATGCCATGGTGACCGGAGCCCCCGGAGGACAAGATAAGGAGTTGGCCGTTGCGACCAACTCCTTTCTCAAGGACTGAAGCGCCTTGATATGGGCATCGATTTGTCCGATCTTGGCGCTCAAGCGTTGCTCTATCTCGGCCCGGCCAAACCTGCCGCCAATCAATTGCGGGATGATTTCCCGAATCTCGGCAAGCGAGAACCCGAGCGTTTGCGCGCTACGGATGAATTGAATGTGCCGAACGGCCTGGGTGTCGTATGAACGATAGCCATTGCCCAGCCGAGCGGGCGGCGCCAACAGTCCCACCTTTTCGTAGTGACGCAGGGTATCTGTAGTCGTGCCAACTGCCTTCGCCAACTCGCTGATGTTCACCTGTGGCCCCCGTCAAACGCGACGTCCCTGATTTGTCTTGACCTTGGAGTCTACACCAAGGTTTAAGGTGCGCGTGGGATGCACTCCACAGGATCCCGGAACCATCGACAAAGGTGACGCCATGTTTCGTATGCTTGTTCTTCTACTGCTGTCTGCTATTGCCATGCCCGCTATCGCCGACAATGGCTCGGCACCAGGCAGCCCATCGACTTCGGGCCAACCCAAGGTAGCTTTTGCGATCATCAGAACCGCGGAGCTATCCGTTACCGAGGCCTTGGTCTACTCCGGCGGGAGCTTCACGCGCAAGGTGAGCAGTAACTTCTCCGCGTTCCTGGTGAAACACGGCACTGACACGCTGCTGTTCGACGCAGGGCTGGGCTCGAAGGTGGCCGATCAATATCGGCAAGATATGCCTTGGTGGCAAAGCCTGTTTTTCAAGTACGAGAATCCGGTGGCCCCGGTGATCGACCAGCTATTGCGCGCCGGCATGGAACCCGTTCAAACGATTATCCTGAGCCACAGTCACTGGGATCATGCCAGCGGCATTAGCGACTTCCCGAATGCCACGGTGCTGGTGCATCCCGCGGAGCTGTCGGTGATCAGGCGCCCTTCCGCTGGCGTCGGCGGCAGCTGGCCCTCGCAAGTCAGCGCGCAATCGATCAAATGGAAAAGCTTGGCATTCGAACCGGTGTCATACAAAGGGTTCGCGAACAGCCGGGATCTCTATGGAGACGGCACGGTCGTGCTCGTTCCTCTTCTCGGTCATACCCCCGGTTCGATCGGCATGTTCATCTCTGTCGACTCCGGTGCACAGTACTTCCTGGTGGGCGATGCAGTCTGGAATGCGAAGGCATTGAAGCTTGGCAGCCCGAAGTTCTGGGCAGCACGTTGGTTGGTGGATGGCGACATTGAACAAACCCAGGATGCCGTGGATCAGATTCGCGCGCTGGCGGGCAGGCATCCGGATATTGTCGTGGTTCCGGCGCACGATGGGCCGGTACAGACGTCACTGGGATACTTCCCAGCCTGGGTGGAATGAGGTGACGTTCAGGCCGGCGCCTTCCCCATTCCGGGCAGACTCTCCTGACGCCTGCATCAGGCGCTGCTGACCGACTCGATGGCCAACGCCAGCTTGGCCACCGCAGGCCCGATCTCCTCCTCGCTGACCCCGCCGTAGCCCAGCACCAGGCCGTTGCGCGAGCGCCGGGGATTGGCATAGTAGGACGACAGCGGGCGCGCCACGATCCCGTGGGCAAGCGCGGCGCGCGATACCCGGTGATCGTCCGCGCGGCGCAGCAGGACGGTCAGATGCAGCCCGGTATCGGTGCCGACGATATCGATCTCGCCGTCAAGCCGGCGCTGCAATGCCTGCGTGAGAAGCGCCTGGCGCTCGCCATAGATCTTGCGCATGCGCCGGATATGAGCGGCGTAGTGCCCGTCCGCGATAAACAGCGCCAGCGCGGTCTGGATCTGCAGTTGCCCGCCGCGATACAACTCGGAGTGCGCTACGGCGAAGGCATCCACCAGTGACGGCGGCAGGATCAGGAAGCCGAGCCGCAGGCCGGGGTACAGCACCTTGGAAAAGCTGCCCACGTAGATGGTGTTGCGATGGGGATCGAGGCCCTGCAGCGACGGCTGGGGCGCGCCGTGGTAGCGGAACTCGCTGTCGTAGTCGTCCTCGATGATCCAGGCGCCGTAGCGATGCGCCAGCTCCGTGAGCAAACGTCGGCGTGCCAGGCTCATTACCACGCCGCTGGGGTACTGGTGCGACGGGGTGACGAAGATGAGCTTGGGCGCGGTCTGCGGCGCAACGGGGGGCTGCATGCCCTGCGCGTCGACCGGCACCGCCTCGACCTTCAGGCCTGCGGCGCGAAACACGCTGCGCGCGCCCCAGTAGCCCGGGTCTTCCACCCACACCACATCGCTCGGATCGGCGAGCAAGCGGGCGCACAGATCGATGGCCTGGTGGCTGCCCTGCGTCACCACGATCTGCTCGGGCAAGCAGTCGACGCCGCGTGCGAGCGCCAGGTATTGCGCCAGCGCGCGCTTGAGCGGCGGACAGCCATGCCGCGTGCCATAGCCCAGTTGTTCCTGGCAGGCGGTTTTCCAGACCTGGGTGATCAGGCGCTGCCATGTCGCGCGCGGAAACTGCCTGACATCCGGAATGCCCAGCACGAACGAGCCCACCTGCCGGTCCGATGCGCCGGCGCCATCGAGCAGCTCGCGGGCTCTTGCGGACAGGCGCGATGCCTCGCGCGGCGGCGCGATCTCACTCGCCTGGCTCAAGTCGAACACGCGCTCGCGCAGCGCGGGATCGGGCGGTGCCTTGCCGACGTAGGTGCCACTGCCGCCCTGTGTCAGCGTATAGCCCTCTTCGGTGAGGCGCTCATACGCATACAGGACCGTGTTGCGGGCGATGCTCAGGCCTTTGGCAACCTCGCGGGTCGGCGGCAGGCGCGTACCGGCCGACAACTGGCCAGCAAGGATCGCACCGCGGATGTCGTCGAACAACTGCCGGTTCAAGGGGAGGCCCGATCGGTCGGGTTGCGCCCAGTGACTGCGCCCGAGAAGCCAGTCGATCAGTGGCGTCTCTTTCAAAGTCTTCGCTCCCTCTGCTCGTTGAGCCCCGACTCTTGGCTACTGACATCATGATGCGTTCGGCTCTTTGTAACATACGCTACAAAAAAACCTAAGGGCTGAGCCGGGTGCTTCACTGACAAACAATACACGCCGCGTCCGTCGGGAGAAACCGAGGGTTTCTACGCGGTTTTTGCTGAGCGACCCAAATGATATTCTCCGATTTGTTTCACGTTATGTAATGTTCATTACGTCATACTGCCGCACCGCATAGTGACCGGGCAGTCCCTTTTCGGAGAGCGGCTTGGCCAGGTTATCAATCAGGGAAATGCTGGCAGACCAGGCCGCCGGCTTCACCACGTCAGAGCTGAAGGTAGTGGAAACGCTGCTCGCCAGCTACCCAAGTGCCGCGCTGACCTCCATCTCGAACCTCGCGGGGCAAGCCGGGGTCAGCGATCCGACGGTGTACCGGCTGGTCGTGAAGCTGGGATTCGACGGTTACCCGTCATTTCAGCGAGCACTCCTGGCGGAGGTTGACGAGGCAATGAATTCGCCGCTCTCCCGGCTCGGCGCGCTGGGCGACACAGCACTCGGAGAAGACTTCCAGAAGGGTTCGCTGGCAAGCCTGGCGATGTCGGTCGAGCGCGTGGCGCAGCACGCTTCGCCGGAGGACTTCAACACCGCCGTCGAGTTGCTTGGCAATGCGCGGTCCGCCGTGTTCTGCACCGGCGGACGATCGAGCTTGTTCCTGGCCTCGCGGCTCGCGTCGCACCTGACGCATATCCGGCCCAAGGTCCGTCTCGTCGAGCCTGCCCTGGAGCGGGCGAACGAGGTACTGGTCGACATCGGGCCTAACGATGCGCTGGTCGTTTTCGACTACCGCCGCTATCAGAAAAGCGTCATCGACTTTGCCGCCGCGGCGCATCGCCAGGGCGCCAGAATCATCCTGTTTACCGACGAGTGGAAGTCGCCGATTGCCGGCTTCGCCACAGCCACGCTAAGCAGCTTTGTGCAGACCGGCTCGCCGTTCGATACCAAGGTACCCGCGCTGGCGCAATGCGAGACCTTGATTGCCGCCCTCATTGCCCGCTTCCCGGAGGAGGCAAGGCGCCGGCTCGAAGCCATCGAGGCCGTACGCAGCTCTGCCACCCCCGAGGGGGCAAGCATCGATTTCTAGAATGCCTTTCCTTTCAGGAGAATAATGAAATGACCACTCAGCAGTTTTCATTGATACGCCGGGGCAGCCCGCTGGCGTTGGCGCTCGCCCTGCTAAGCGCATGCTCGACGCAGACCGGGGTGTCCTCGACACCGCCGGCCACAACCGCTCCCACGTCAACTGCCCTGCCCGCGGCACCGGAAGTCTCGTCCGGCTACCGGCCGGGCATGACGACCACTTACGCCGACAAGCACATGGCCGCGGCCGCCAATCCCCTGGCCACCGAAGCCGGCCGCAAGATCCTGCGCGCGGGCGGCACGGCCATCGATGCGGCCGTTGCCATGCAGGCTGTGCTGACGCTGGTTGAGCCGCAGGCCACCGGCATCGGCGGCGGCGCCTTCATCATGTACTGGGACGGCAAGCGCGTGCAGGCTTATGACGGCCGCGAGACCGCGCCCGCCGGCGCCGGCGAGAATCTCTTCATGCGCCCCGACGGCAAACCCATGAGCTTCAGCGAAGGGCAGATCGGCGGGCGCTCGGTGGGCACCCCCGGCGTGCTGCGCGCGCTGGAACTGGCGCACCGCCAGCATGGCAAGCTGCCCTGGGCCAAGCTGTTCGAGCCGGCCATCGCGCTGGCAGAGCAGGGGTTCCCGATTTCGCCGCGCCTTTATACGCAGATCGCCGCCGACAAGTTCCTCCCGGCCTCGCCCGAGATGGCAGCCTACTTCCTGACGCCGGACGGCAAGCCCAGGCCGGTCGGCACCATGCTGAAGAATCCGGCGCTGGCCAAGACGCTGCGCGAGATCGCGCACCGCGGGCCAAACGTGCTCTATACCGGCCCGATTGCCAGCGAGATCGTCAAGCAGGTCAACGGCAGCGCCAACCCGGGCTCGCTCTCGCTGGCTGACCTGAAGGACTACCGCGCCAAGGAGCGCGCGCCCATTTGCAGCGACTACAAGCGCTGGAAGATCTGCGGCATGCCGCCGCCTTCGTCAGGCGGCATCGCGATCGCGCAGATGCTCGGCGCCTTGCAGGCGCTGGAGGCCAGGAACCCGAAATACGCGCTCGCCGCGCTCAAGCCGAAACAGGTCGCAACGCCTGCCGGTGTCGAGCCGGGCATCGACGCCGTGCACGCCATATCCGAGGCCGGGCGCCTGGCCTATGCGGACCGCGGCCTCTATGTGGCGGACTCGGATTTCGTGCCAGTCAATGTGGCGGGGCTGCTGAGCCGTGACTACCTGGCAAGCCGCGCTAGCCTGATCGGCGAGGAAAGCATGGACAAGGCGGAGGCCGGCGTGCCACCCGGAGTCACCGTCGCGCTGGCGCCGGACCGCTCGCCGCCGCGCGTGTCCACCTCGCAGATCGTCGCGGTGGATGACACCGGCGGCGCGATTTCCATGACCACCACCGTCGAGAGCTATTTCGGCTCGCACCTGATGGTGCGCGGCTTCGTGCTGAACAACCAGCTCACCGACTTCTCCTTCGTGCCGAGCGAGAACGGCAAGCCCGTCGCCAACCGCGTGCAGCCCGGCAAGCGCCCGCGCTCGTCGATGGCGCCCACGCTGGTGTTCGAGCGCGACAGCGGCAAGCTGGTCGCAACCGTGGGTTCGCCCGGCGGCTCGCAGATCATCGAGTACGTGTCCAAGACGCTGGTGGGCCTGCTGGACTGGAACATGGACGTGCAGGCGGCCATCAACATGCCCAACTTCGGCAGCCGCAACGGGCCAACGGAACTGGAAGCCGGCCTGGTCAGCCCGGCCCTGGTGCAAGGCCTGAAAGACCGTGGGCATGAGGTCGCGCAGATCGAGATGACCAGCGGCACGCAGGCCATCATGCGCCGCCAGCGCCCCGATGGCACGTGGGCCTGGGCCGGCGGCGCCGACCCGCGCCGCGAGGGAGTGGCATTGGGAGATTGAGCGCGGTTGCGCAATGGTGCGGGTGCTAGTGCTATCGGCACGTTCGAAGCGCCGGGACTGCGTTGCCGTGCTCCCCTCCCCCGCCTGCGGGAGAGCGGTTGGGGGAGAGGGCGGGCGCCCATTACGCCTGCGTGCTGGAAAACACCACGGGCTTCGCTTCTAGTGGCTCCTAGCTAAGCCACCCCTCTCCCCGGCCCTCTCCCCCTGAGGGGCGAGGGAGAGACAGCCGTCGTCATGGCGCGCGGCTTTGGCCCGCTCCGCGGCTTCGGCTGGTGCTTCAGGTTTGTCAGCAGCCTTCTTCGTTGCGACCTGCGAGCCGTTACTCGTAGGAGAAGAAGCTGCCGAGCTTGTCCATGCGTTCGAGCGCCATGCCCGCGCCCCGCACCACGCAGGTCAGCGGGTCATCGGCCACCAGGACCGGCAAGCCGGTTTCCTCGGCCAGCAGGCGATCCAGGTCGCTCAGCAGCGCGCCGCCACCGGTGAGCATCATGCCGCGCTCGGCGATATCGGCGCCAAGTTCCGGCGGGGTCTGCTCCAGCGCGATCTTGACCGCCGACACGATCTGATTGAGTGGTTCGGTCAGCGCTTCCAGGATTTCGTTGGACGACACCGTGAACGCGCGCGGGATGCCTTCGGACAGGTTGCGGCCCTTGACTTCCATTTCGCGGACTTCGGAGCCCGGGAACGCCGAGCCGATGGTCTTCTTGATGGCCTCGGCGGTCTGCTCGCCAATCAACATGCCGTAGTTGCGCCGGATGTAGTTGACGATGGCCTCGTCGAACCTGTCCCCGCCCACGCGGATGGAACCCTTGTAGACCATGCCGCCCAGCGAGATCACGCCGACCTCGGTGGTGCCGCCGCCGACATCCACCACCATCGAGCCGGACGGCTCCGACACCGGCAGCCCCGCGCCGAGCGCGGCCGCCATGGGCTCCTCGATCAGGTAGACCTGGCTGGCGCCGGCGGCCAGCGCAGATTCGCGGATGGCGCGGCGCTCGACCTGGGTCGAGCCGCACGGCACGCAGATGATCATGCGGGGTGACGGCCGCAGCAGCTTGGTGTCGTGCACCATCTTGATGAACTGCTTGAGCATCTGCTCGGTGACCCGGAAGTCGGCGATCACGCCATCTTTCATCGGGCGGATGGCCTCGATGTTTCCAGGCACCTTGCCCAGCATCTGCTTGGCTTCCTTGCCCACCGCCTCGATGGTCTTCCTGGGATTGGGGCCGCCCTGCTGGCGAATCGCGACCACCGAGGGCTCATCGAGGACGATGCCCTTGTCGCGCATGTAGATCAGGGTGTTGGCGGTGCCGAGGTCGATCGCGAGATCGTTGGAGAAGTAGCTACGGAGAAATCCAAACATCAGGAAACTTTCATCTGGTGGTTCGCAAGCATGCGAACCGGCGGGCGCCAGTTCTGGCGACAAGCAGGCTATGAATTGCGGCGCATGCAGGAAGCCTTCATGCGCCGCGCGTCGAGCGGAGCGGCCTTCGGCGGTGGCCGGCGCTCCGTCACTTTGTATGGGCGGCAAAACCCGGTGGTGGCCACATCCGTGCGGCCTGGCGGCGAACCCGGCCACCAGGCAACCAGGCAACCGCTGAACAGGCCACATCGTTGAAACCGCGCCGGGATCACAAAAAAATCCTGACGAGACGCAACCGGAACATCCTTGGCTCGGGGAGTGGCGTGCGCCGTACTTGCGCCACGCCAGCGCGTGAGCCAGATGCTAACCGGAGGCTAACCGGGAACGAATGATACCTTGCGCAAAGGTCTTCCTGCTCAAAAAACGGCGTCCGTCGGCCAGCGGCGCAAGCCGTGACATCAGGGACCGAACCGGGGGCCAGCCTCCTCGTCTCGCTCAGTGCGACAGCAGCCGCACGTCCCGCAAGCAACCCAGCAATACCTCGAACGCCGGCCCTATCTGCTCCTCCGGTACGCACGCATACCCGAGCAACAGCCCCCGCTGCACCGCACCGCCCAGAAAATACCGCGACAGCGGCCGCACCAGGATGCCCCGGCGCCCGGCTTCGTCCGCAATGGCCACATCATCCGCGCTGTCCGGCAGGCAGAGTACCAAGTGCAAGCCGGCATTGCTGCCGTACCGGTGCAGCGCTTCGGGTCCCAGATAACGCTCGATCAATCCTGCCAGGATGGCGCGGCGGCGGCCGTACAGCAGCCGCATGCGGCGGATATGCGCGGCATAGTCGCCCGCCTGCATGAACTCGGCCACGGTGGCTTGCGTCATCAGGTGGCCGGCGCGGTACAGCTCGGAATGCGCGGTCTGGAAGGCGCCGGCCAGCGCGCGCGGCAAGACCATGTAGCCCATGCGCAGCCCGGGGAACAGCGTCTTGCTGAATGTGCCGATATAGATCACCGGCGCGTCCGGTTCCATGCCTTGCAGCGACGGGATTGGCTGGCCGGAGAAGCGGAACTCGCTGTCGTAGTCGTCCTCGACGATCCAGCTGCCCTGGCGCCGGGCGTATTCGAGCAGCGCGCGCCGCCGCGTCAGGCTCATGACGGCGCCGAGCGGATACTGGTGCGATGGCGTGACAAAGATAAAGCGCGGCGGCAGGCCCGCGTCCTTCCCCGCCGGTATCGTCAGCCCCTCCTCATCGACCGGGATCGGCATCATGTGGATGCCGTTCATCTGCAGCAAGCCGCGAATCCCCCAGTAGCTGGGTTCCTCCACCCAGGCGTGCTCGCCGGACATGCCAAGCATCCGGACCAGCAGGTCGATGCCCTGGTGAATGCCTTCAGTGATCAGCACCTGGGCGGCGTCGCATTGCACCGATCGCGCCACCCGCAAGTGCGCCGCCACGGCTTCACGCAAGGCGGGCAAGCCACCGCCATGGCAATAGCTGAGCCGCTCGGGCGGCGGATTGCGCCACAGGCGGGCAGCGATCTGCGCATAGCGCTGGTGCGGGAAACGCGTCACATCCGGCACGCCCGGCATGAAGGCGCCCCACTGCGATGGCGACGCCGAGGCATTGGCCAGCAGTTCCACGCCGCGCGGCGACAAGCCTGGCATGGCCCGGGCCTGCGCGCTGCTGGCATGGCTGGCCTTGGCATTGAGATAGGCCTCCGGCGCGGTGGCCGCCACGAAGGTGCCGCTGCCGGTACGGGCGTGCACATAGCCCTCGGCCAGCAACTGCTCGTACGCAAACATCACGGTATTTCTCGACATGCCCAGCTCGGATGCAAGGTCACGCGATGGCGGCAGACGGGTCTGGGGCCCCAGGCTGCCATCGAGGATGGCGCCGCGGATGCACTCGTAAAGACTGCGGTTCAACGGTTTTGCAAGGGCTGCGGGACCGTCCGGACCCAGGCGCTGAAGCAGCAGGTCGCCACAGATCGATCTCAATTGGCACCATCAGATATGTGAATGCGGTACTGGATTGTAGTGCCAAAGGAAGTTGAAATGCACTGCATCGCTGCGATCGCGATCGATCGACAGCCAGCGACAACCAGCGACCAACCGCGAAAACCGAGTCCGGCCGGCAAGCGCCGCCCAGGCCATATCAAGCACCACGGAGAGCCCATGAAGAACCTCGAACTGAATCAGCGCCGCGCCCTTGCCACCCCCCGCGGTGTCGGCGTGATGTGCGACTTCTATGCAGACCGCGCGGAAAACGCCACGCTCTGGGATGTGGAAGGCCGCCAGTACACCGACTTTGCCTGCGGCATTGCCGTGCTCAATACCGGTCACCGCCATCCGCGCGTGATGCAGGCAGTAATCGCGCAGCTCGAGCGCTTCACGCATACCGCGTACCAGATCGTGCCCTACGAGAGCTACGTGGCGCTGGCCGAGCGCATCAACACCCTGGTGCCGATCGATGGCCTGAAGAAGACCGCCCTGTTCACCACCGGCGCCGAGGCCGTGGAAAACGCGGTCAAGATCGCCCGCGCGCATACCGGGCGCCCTGGCGTCATTGCGTTCTCGGGCGGCTTTCATGGCCGCACCCTGCTTGGCATGGCACTGACCGGCAAGGTGGCGCCTTACAAGGTCGGGTTCGGGCCGTTCCCGTCCGACATCTATCACGCACCGTTCCCGTGCGAGCTGCATGGCGTGAGCACCGAGCAATCCATCCAGGCGCTGGAGTCGCTGTTCAAGACGGATATCGACCCGCAGCGCGTGGCGGCCATCATCATCGAGCCGGTCCAGGGCGAAGGCGGCTTCCACCCGGCGCCGGTGGACTTCATGCAAACGCTGCGCGCACTGTGCGACAAGCACGGCATCCTGCTGATCGCCGATGAGGTGCAGACCGGTTTCGGCCGCACCGGCAAGCTCTTTGCCATGTCGCACTACCCGGTGGCGCCCGACCTTATCACCATGGCCAAGAGCCTGGCGGGCGGCATGCCGCTGTCGGCCGTTTGCGGCCGCGCCAGCATCATGGACGCGCCGCTGCCCGGCGGCCTGGGTGGCACCTACGCCGGCAACCCGCTGGCGGTGGCCGCCGCCCACGCGGTGATCGAGACCATCGAGCAAGAGCGCCTTTGCGAGCGCGCCACCACGCTTGGCGAGCAACTGAAGGCCGCGTTGCAGGAAGCCAGCCAGACCTGCCCGGGCATCGCCGACATCCGCGGGCTTGGCTCCATGGTCGCGGTGGAGTTCCACGACCCGGCCACCGGGCAGCCCAGCGCTGAACTGGCCAAGCGGGTGCAGCTGCGCGCCATGGAGGCCGGGCTGATCCTGCTGACCTGCGGCACGTACGGCAACACCATCCGCTTTCTCTACCCCCTGACCATTCCGCAAGCCCAGTTCGACGCCGCACTGGTGGTGCTGACGAAGGTGCTGGCCGGCATCGCCGCATAAAGGCAGACACCATGGGAGACACCTTGACATTGCAACGACCCGAGCTGCTGCGCAGCGCCTGCCTGATCGATGGCGAATGGACCGGCGCCGCCAGCGGCGCCGTATTGGTGGTGCACAACCCGGCCACCCACGACGTCGTCGGCACCGTCCCGGGCTGCGGCGCCGCCGAAACCCGGCAAGCCGTGGAGGCCGCCGCGCGCGCGCTGCCGGCCTGGCGCGACCTGACCGGCAAGGCCCGCGCCGCGGTACTGCGCCGCTGGGCCGACCTGATGCTGGCGCACCAGGAAGACCTGGCGCAACTGATGACCGCCGAGCAAGGCAAGCCGCTGGCCGAAGCACGTGGCGAAGTCGCCTACGCGGCCTCCTTCCTCGAATGGTTCGGCGAAGAAGCCAAGCGGGTGGACGGCGACGTACTGTCCAGCCCGCGCGCCGGCCAGAAGATGCTGGTGCTGCGCCAGCCGGTGGGTGTGTGCGCGGCGATCACGCCGTGGAACTTCCCCGCCGCCATGATCACGCGCAAGGCCGGCCCGGCGCTGGCCGCGGGCTGCACCATGATCGTGAAGCCCGCCGAACAAACCCCGCTGACCGCGCTGGCGCTGGCCGCGCTGGCCGAAGAAGCCGGCGTGCCCCGTGGCGTGCTGCAGGTCGTCACCGGCGACCCGGTCCAGATCGGCGGCGTTTTGTGCGAGAGCCCGGTGGTGCGCAAGCTGAGTTTCACCGGCTCCACCGCCATCGGCAAACTGCTGATGGCGCAATGCGCCGGCACGGTCAAGAAGCTCTCGCTCGAACTCGGCGGCAATGCGCCGCTGATCGTGTTCGAGGACGCCGATCTCGACCGCGCCGTGGACGGCATCCTGGCTTCGAAATTCCGCAACAGCGGCCAGACCTGCGTCTGCGCCAACCGCATCTATGTGCACGACGCCGTGTACGACGAGATGGCCAGCCGGCTGGTGCGCGCGGTGAGCGCCCTGCGTCCCGGGCACGGCATCGACAGCGGCGTCACGCAAGGGCCGCTGATCGACGCCGACGCCGTCGCCAAGGTGGAAAGCCATATCGCCGATGCGCTCGCCCAAGGCGCACGGGTGCTGGCCGGCGGCAAGCGCCATGCGCTTGGCGGCACCTTCTTCGAGCCCACGGTGGTGGCTGACGTCACCGCTGCCATGCGCGTCGCGCGCGAGGAAACGTTCGGCCCGTTGGCACCGTTGTTCCGCTTCAAGGACGACCAGGAAGTCATCGCCATGGCCAACGACACCGAGTCCGGTCTTGCCGCTTACTTCTTCTCCAAAGACATGGCCCGTGTGTGGCGCGTGGCCGAGGCGCTGGAGTACGGCATGGTCGGCATCAATACGGGGCTGATCTCCAATGAGGTGGCACCGTTCGGCGGCGTCAAGCAATCCGGCCTCGGCCGCGAAGGCTCCAGCTACGGCATCGACGAGTACCTGGAGATGAAATACCTCTGCCTGGATCTCGGCTGATCTACGGGCGCGAGCAGCGCACAGGCCTGCGTGGACCGCCGGGAGGCGGTTCCATCAACTAATCCTGATTGGCTCTTATTTACGCACCGGATGTTCCTTATGCTAGCTAAACCCAATGAGCCGGACCTATTAACGCCATCAGGTCTTTCATTGCGTTAGCCATTCAACGAGGAGAAGGAAATGTCGAATACCGGTAGCGCCCTGCGTGAAGTCGATAGCCTGTTGGTGCCTGCCACCAATGCCACCCATGCCCCCGGCACGCCGGCCGCGGATGCGCCGGGCAAGGTGCAGGAACGCCTGAAGAAGGCAAAGAAGAAAATCGCCGATGTGCAATACGTCGTCGTGGAAAAGAGCCGCCACACGGCGCGCGTTGCGGACGACTATGTGCATGAAAGCCCGTGGACGGCCATCGGCGTGGCTGCCGCTGTCGGCGTGCTGATCGGCTGGCTGATCGACCGACGATAGATCCCCCGGCCAATCGCCAACGTATCCGCCCGGGCCGCCAACCACCGCGGCCCGGGCCCCCGCCTTACAGCATCCCGCAGTCGCTCGATTCAGCGGCCTTGCCCATCAGCATCAATTGCGGGTCCCGCACATGGCTGATAAAGGACCACAGCTCATCGACCAGCGGCTTCGGGCTGGCCGCCGAGCGGTACAGGCGGATATCGAGGCTGGTTGCCCACGAGGCCGGCCCCGCCACCACCAGCTTGCCCTCTTTCATCTCGTCGCTGACGCAGCTCTCCGGCAACCAGCCCACCCCGTGCCCGGCCACGACCATGGCCTTCAGGGCCTCCGACATATGGGTCTCGAAGCAGCGCTGCAGCCCGTAGGGCTCCGGCGCATTGAGCAGGATCATCTCGACCACGTTGCCAAGGAACGCCCCGGATGAATAGGCCATGAAGGGCAAGGGATTGGCGCTCGTGCCCGGCAGCCGGAAGATCGGCTGCCCGTGCTTGTCCGGCGCAGAGAACGGCAGGATCCGCTCGACGCCCAGCATCAGGAACGGGAAGCCGTTCGGGTCAAGCAGGATCGGCAGTTGCTGATGATGGTAGCCCAGCAGGATGTCGCAATCGTCATCCACCAGTTGCTGCACGCCCTCCGGCACGTTCACCGCATGCACGCAGGCGCTCAACGAGCCGAAACGCCCGTGCAGGTACTTGAGCCAGGACGGGAAGAAGGTAAAGACCAGGGTGTGCGCCACCGAGAAGCGGATGACCTTGTCGCTCTCGGCAAGGGGCTGGCGGCTGCTCAGCAGCGCGCGTGCGGCGTAAGCGTCACGCAACAGGTCGGCGGCCAGCCGGCGGAACAGCCAGCCTGCCGTGGTCAGCGTCGCCGGATGCACGCTGCGGTCAACCAGGCTGACGCCAAGCCACTCCTCAAGGGCCATGATGCGCCGGCTGAACGCCGACTGGGTGATATGCCGGTCGGCAGCCGCGCGCGAAAAACTGCGCGTTTCAGCCAAGCACAGGAAGTCTTCAAGCCACTTGGTTTCCATAATGGAATGTACTCAACATCAGGGGGGGACGCGCTGTCTATGGCACATCATACGGCAGCGCGGTGCTGCACAAATCGGTGGAAGCCCGATAGCACCATGCAAATTTTGCGCCACATTATTCCGAAATTGCAACATCCCTCCCCGGCCTCGCGCGGACAAGCGCAAGGCGCCGAGTACTCGACTGGTGCTCGCTCAGTGCTCGCTCAGTACTTCCAGAAGATCTTCTGCAGTTCCTTGGTGTCGTTGGTCTTGGTCAGTGCCAGCGCCATCAGGATGCGGGCCTTCTGCGGCAGCTGGTCGTCGGTCACCAGCCAGTCGTACTTGTCGTCCGGCTGCTCGGCGTTGCGGACCACCACGCCGCTGCCGGTGCGCGAGGCACGCACGATCTGCACGCCCTTGGCGCGGGCGGCCTTGAGCGGCTCGACCATGTAGTCGCCCACGCTGCCATTGCCGGTGG
The DNA here is from genome assembly GCF_059421605.1 of Cupriavidus sp. GW821-FHT02F09. Taxonomy (NCBI): domain Bacteria; kingdom Pseudomonadati; phylum Pseudomonadota; class Betaproteobacteria; order Burkholderiales; family Burkholderiaceae; genus Cupriavidus; species Cupriavidus sp. GW821-FHT02F09. The sequence goes on along the minus strand of NZ_JBWKVH010000023.1, from coordinate 66,086 downwards.
CGGCGTAGACGATCGCCTTGGCGCCGTTCTTCACCGCGGCATCGATGCTGGCCGGATTGACGTTGCCGTAGGCGTACACCACGGCCACTTCAGGCAGCTTGTCGATCTTGTCGATGTCCCATTCGGTTTGCAGGGTATGCGGGCGCGCCGGCAGGCGGTAGTACAGCGTGCGGCCCTCCACCACGTAGCCCAGCGGGCCAAACGGCGAGCGGAAGGTCTCGATCTTGAAGGTGTTGGACTTGGTGACGTCGCGCCCAGTGTGGATCTCGTCGTTCAGCACCGCCAGCGTGCCCTTGCCTCTGGACTCCGGGCTGGACGCCACCAGCACCGCGTCGTACAGGTTAAGCGCGCCGTCCGCGCCCAGCGCCGTGCCCGGACGCATCGATCCCACCACCACGACCGGCTTGTCGCTCTTGAGCGTGAGGTTGAGGAAGTAGGTGGTTTCCTCGATGGTGTCGGTGCCGTGGGTGATCACGATGCCGTCCACGTCCGGCTGCTTGAGCAGTTCCGAGACGCGCTTGCCAAGCTTGAGCAGGCGCTCGTTGTTGAAGCTCTCCGAGCCGATCTGGAAAACCTGCTCGCCCTTGACGTTGGCGATCTTGGAGATCTCCGGCACCGAGGCGATGATCTTGTCCACCGGCACCACGGCCGACTGGTAGGCGGCGGTATTGGTGGCGGCGGCGCCCGCGCCGGCAATGGTGCCACCGGTGCCGATGATCACGATATTGGCCTTGCGGGCTTCGCTGGCCTGTGTCGGCGCGCCGGCGGCAGGGGCGGAGGGAGCAAGCTGGGCATGGGCAACGCCGGTGGTCAGGCTGGCGGCAAGCAGCAAGGCGCTGAGGGTATTAAGACGTGCAAAACGCTTCATGGTGTTCTCCATGCGTTGGATATCAGGCGCTGGGTAAGTGCCCGCCAAATGGGGTGATGACAGGTGATGACAGGTGATGAGCGGGCGATGATACGGCAACCAAAAAGCGCCCGTATCCGTATAAGCCCTGATAGGGCGATGCAAAATTCGCGGCGAAGTATGCGGAAAAATCATCACCCCGCGAGGCCTGCGCCCGCCGCGCTCCAGCCGCTCCTGGCGCCTTGCCGATAGCGCCGGTGCCGCATGAGTATTTCGCGCCGCGCCATGAGAAATTCGCATCATGGTCGCTACCTGCCGGCGGATTACCTAGAGTCAACTCCTCCCTGATGACAATTTGCGAGGAGCAATGCAATGACCGCTGGCACCTTTAGAACCGAACATGACCTCCTGGGCGATCGCGAGGTCCCGGCCGATGCCTACTACGGTGTGCACACCCTGCGCGCGGTAGAGAACTTCCCGATCACCGGCACCCCCATCTCCATCTACCCTGAGCTCATCAGGGCCCTGGCGTACATCAAGCAGGCAGCCGCGCTGGCCAACCACGAACTGGGCCTGCTCGACGAGCCCCGCTGCGACGCCATCGTCGCCGCCTGCGCGGAACTGCTTGGCGGCAAGCTGCACGATCAGTTTGTCGTCGACGTGATCCAGGGCGGCGCCGGCACCTCGACCAACATGAACGCCAACGAGGTCATCGCCAACCGCGCGCTCGAACTGATGGGGCACAACAAGGGCGAGTACCAGTACCTGCACCCGAACGAGCAGGTCAACATTGGCCAGAGCACCAACGACGTCTACCCGTCCGCCCTCAAGATCGCCACCTGGTTCGGCATCCTGGGCCTGGTGGATGCCATGGGCGTGCTGCGGCGCGCCTTCGAGCGCAAGGCCGAAGAGTTCAGGCATGTCCTGAAGATGGGCCGCACCCAGTTGCAGGACGCCGTGCCCATGACGCTGGGCCAGGAGTTCAGCACCTACGCCGTGATGCTCGGCGAGGACGAGGAGCGGCTGCGCGAGGCCGCCCTGCTGATCTGCGAGATCAACATGGGCGCCACCGCCATCGGCACCGGCATCACCGCGCACCCGGACTACGCGCCGCTGATCCTCAAGCGGCTCAAGGAGATCACCGGCATTCCGCTGATGACCGCGCCGAACCTGATCGAGGCCACGCAGGATTGCGGCGCCTTTGTGCAGCTCTCCGGCGTGCTCAAGCGCGTGGCGGTCAAGCTCTCCAAGACCTGCAACGACCTGCGACTGCTGTCCAGCGGCCCGCGCGCCGGGCTGGGCGAGATCAACCTGCCGGCCATGCAGGCAGGGTCCAGCATCATGCCCGGCAAGGTGAATCCCGTCATCCCGGAGGTGGTCAACCAGATCGCGTTCGAGGTCATCGGCAACGACATCACGGTCAGCTTCGCGGCCGAAGCCGGCCAGCTGCAACTCAATGCCTTCGAGCCGATCATCGCGCACAGCCTGTTCAAGAGCGTGAGCCATCTGCGCAACGGCTGCCTGACGCTGGCCGAGCGCTGCGTCAACGGCATCACCGCCAACGAAGAGCGCCTGCGGGCCACGGTCGAGAACTCCATCGGCATCGTGACGGCCCTGAACCCGTACATCGGCTATGCCAACGCCACCGCCGTGGCGCAGGAGGCTCATGCCACCGGCGGCAGCGTGTACGAGATCGTGCTGCAAAAGGGCTTGCTGACCCGGGAGGAACTGGACCAGATCCTGCGCCCGGAAGTGCTGACGCAGCCAACCCCGCTGAGCCTGGCGCCCCGCGCACGCTGATCCGGGGGGCAAGGCGCGTCCGGCGCCAGGCACGGCGCCACCGGCCCCGCCCTGCCCCGATACCGACGGTCAGACCAGGATCTGGCCGCAACCCCTGGAGACAACGCATCATGAAGGCAAACAAGCTCACAACCCGGATCATGATCGCCATGGTCCTGGGCATCGTCACCGGCTACCTCTGCAACCGCTTCGTGCCCGATGCGGCAATGGCCAAGGAGATCGCCGGCTACTTCTCCATCGTCACCGACGTCTTCCTGCGGCTGATCAAGATGATCATCGCGCCGCTGGTGTTCGGCACGCTGGTGGCGGGCATCGCGGGCATGAAAGACGCCAGCGCCGTGGGCCGCATCGGCATCAAGGCGCTCGGCTGGTTCATCACCGCGTCGCTGATATCGCTGCTGCTCGGCATGTTCTTCGTGGACCTGCTGCAGCCCGGGCATGCACTGAACCTGCCACTGCCCGAAATCGGCACGGCCACCAACCTCAAGACCTCCACGCTGAACCTGAAGGACTTCATCACGCACGTCTTCCCCAAGAGCGTGTTCGAGGCGATGGCGCAGAACGAGATCCTGCAGATCCTGGTGTTCTCGCTGTTCTTTGGCTTTGCCATTGCGTCGTTCAAGGGCAAGGTGGGCCATCACCTGGTGGCGTCGATCGAGGAACTGGTGGCGATCATGCTGCGCGTCACCGACTTTGTGATGCGCTTCGCGCCGCTCGGCGTGTTTGCCGCCGTAGCCGCCGCCATCACGGTGCAGGGCATTGGCGTGCTGTTTACCTACGGCAAGTTCATCGGCGGCTTCTACCTGGGCTTGCTGGTGCTGTGGCTGGTGCTGACCGCGGCAGGCTACCTGTTCCTGGGTGGGCGGGTGTTCACGCTGCTCAAGCTGATCCGCGAGCCGACGATCCTGGCGTTCTCCACCGCCAGCAGCGAGGCGGCCTACCCCAAGACCATGGAGCAGATGGAGAAGTTCGGGGTGCCCAACAAGGTGACCGGCTTCGTGCTGCCGCTGGGCTACTCGTTCAACCTCGACGGCTCGATGATGTACCAGGCATTTGCCGCGCTGTTCATCGCCCAGGCCTACAACATCGAGATGAGCCTGACCCAGCAGATCACCATGCTGCTGGTGCTGATGGTCACCAGCAAAGGCATCGCCGGCGTGCCCCGTGCCTCCATCGTGGTAGTTGCGGCAACCCTGCCGATGTTCAACCTGCCGGAAGCTGGCCTGCTGCTGATCCTGGGCATCGACCAGTTCCTCGACATGGGCCGCACCGCCACCAACGTCATCGGCAACAGCATCGCCACGGCCGTCGTTGCCAAATGGGAAGGCGAGCTTGGCGCCACGCAGGACCCCGATACCGTGGCTGCCTTGGAGTCCGAGGACATTGCGCAAGCGCCGTCGCAACAACCCCGGGCCGGCTAGGCGCGGGTATTCCCTGACGGCCTCGCATGAAAACTCATAACGATGACCCCGCCTGAATATGGATTCCCGACCGGGCAGCCGGCCGGCCAGGGCGGGTTTCCTTTCCAATCAATGACTTGCACAACCCGCATGACTGCGTTTGCAGTGGCATGTCTCTTGCTGAACAGATCTGCCACTGCAGCACCCGACACAACCAAAACAGAACACGTGGAGACACTATGAGCGCACGAGAAGCGGGCGATCTCGATCCTATCGAGACCGCGGAATGGCTGGAGTCCTTGCAAGCGGTGACGCAACATCGCGGAGCCGAGCGCGCTAACCAGCTGGTCAATACGCTGGTGGACGAGGCGCGGCGCGATGGCCTCTATGTGCCGCGTTCCCTGACCACGGGCTACCGCAACACCATCGCCCCCAAGGACGAAGCGCAATCGACCGGCGACCGCGCCATCGAGCATCGCCTGCGCTCGATCATCCGCTGGAACGCCATGGCGATCATCCTGCGCGCCAACAAGGAATCGTCGGAGCTGGGTGGCCACATCGCCAGCTTCCAGTCGGCGGCCACGCTCTATGACATCGGCTTTGGCCACTTCTGGCACGCGCCCACCGACACCCACGGCGGCGACCTGCTCTACATCCAGGGCCACAGCGCGCCCGGCATCTATGCCCGCGCCTTTGTCGAAGGGCGGCTCACCGAGCAGCAGTTGCTGGGCTACCGGCAAGAGACCGGGGGCACCGGGCTGTCCTCCTACCCGCACCCCTGGCTGATGCCGGATTTCTGGCAGTTCCCCACCGTATCGATGGGCCTGGGGCCGCTGATGTCGATCTACCAGGCGCGCTTCCTCAAGTACCTGCAAGGCCGTGGCCTGGCGGACACGGCGGCGCGCAAGGTCTGGGCCTTCATGGGCGACGGCGAGATGGACGAGCCCGAATCGCTGGGCGCGATCTCGCTGGCCGGCCGCGAGCGGCTGGACAACCTGATCTTCGTCATCAACTGCAACCTGCAGCGGCTGGACGGCCCGGTGCGGGGCAACGGCAAGATCATCCAGGAGCTCGAATCGGTCTTCCGCGGCGCCGGCTGGAACGTGATCAAGGTGGTCTGGGGCGGCGGCTGGGACAAGCTGCTGGCCAAGGACAAGAGCGGCCTGCTGCTAAAGCGCATGGAGGAATGCGTCGACGGCGAATACCAGGATTTCAAGAGCAAGAGCGGCGCTTATGTGCGCGAGCACTTCTTTGGCAAATACGAGGAACTCAAGGCATTGGTCGCCGACATGAGCGATGACGAGATCTGGGGCCTCACGCGCGGCGGCCACGATCCCGAGAAGGTGTTTGCCGCCTACGCGGCGGCCGTGAAGCACACCGGCGAGCCGACGCTGATCCTGGCCAAGACGGTCAAGGGCTATGGCATGGGCGAATCCGGCGAAGGCCAGATGATCGCCCACCAGGCCAAGAAGATGACGCAGGACGCCCTGCGCGGCTTCCGCGACCGCTTCCAGATTCCGGTCAGCGACGAGCAACTGGCCGACGTGCCCTTTATCAAGCCGGCCGAGGACAGCCCGGAGATGCAGTACCTGCGCGCCCGGCGCGCGGCGCTGGGCGGCTACCTGCCGGCACGCCGCAGCAAGTCGACCTCGCTGGAGATCCCGCCGCTGTCCAACTTCCAGCGCCTGCTGGACAGCACCGGCGAGCGCGAGATCTCCACCACCATGGCCTTCGTGCAGATGCTGGGCACGCTGGTCAGGGACAAGGCCATTGGCAAGCACGTGGTGCCCATCGTGCCTGACGAATCGCGCACCTTCGGCATGGAAGGCATGTTCCGCCAGCTGGGCATATATTCGTCGGTCGGCCAGCTCTACAAGCCGCAGGATGCCGACCAGCTGATGTACTACCGCGAGTCCAAGGACGGCCAGGTGCTGCAGGAAGGGATCAACGAGGGCGGCGCGATGTCCAGCTGGATCGTGGCCGCGACCTCGTACAGCACGAGCAACGTGCCGATGATCCCGTTCTACATCTACTACTCGATGTTCGGGCTGCAGCGGGTGGGCGACCTGGCGTGGCTGGCGGGCGATATCCGCGCGCGCGGCTTCTTGCTGGGCGGCACCGCCGGGCGCACGACGCTCAACGGGGAAGGCTTGCAGCACGAGGACGGCCATAGCCACATCATCGCCGGCACCATCCCGAACTGTGTCTCCTACGACCCCACCTTCGCCTATGAAGTGGTGACCATCGTGCGCGAGGGCATGCGCCGCATGTACGAGCAGCAGGAGGATGTGTACTACTACATCACCCTGATGAACGAGAACTACACGCACCCGGGGCTGGCCGAAGCGGGCGCCGGCGCCAGCACCGAGGAAGGCATTCTCAAGGGCCTGTACCTGCTCAAGGACGGCGGCAAGGCCGGCAAGGGCGGGCTGCGCGTGCAGCTGATGGGCAGCGGCACCATCCTGCGCGAAGTGATTGCGGCGGCCGAGCTGCTGAAGGCGGACTTCAACGTCACCGCCGACATCTGGAGCGCCCCCAGCTACAACGAGCTGCGCCGCGACGGCATGGCCGCGCAGCGCTGGAACCTGCTGCACCCCACCGAGCCGCGCCGCAAGAGCTGGGTCGAGGCGAGCCTGGCAGGCCATGACGGCCCGGTGATCGCCTCCACCGACTATATGCGCAACTACGCCGACCAGGTGCGCGAATACGTGCACGCCGCCGGGCGCCGCTACGTGGTGCTCGGCACCGATGGCTTTGGCCGCAGTGACTACCGCGCCAAGCTGCGCAGCTTCTTCGAGGTGGACCGCTACCACGTGGCCGTGGCCGCGCTCAAGGCGCTGTGCGATGACGGCGCGATCAAGCCCGCGGTGGTGGCCGAGGCCATTGCCAGATATGGGGTGGATAGCGAGCGCGCAGCGCCGTGGACGGTCTGACAGGCGAAGGAATAAAGACAATGAACCAAGCCATTGAAATCAAGGTGCCCGACATCGGGGACTTCAAGGACGTGCCGGTGATCGAGCTATTCGTCAAGGTGGGAGACCTGGTCAAGGCCGAGGACCCGCTCGTCTCGCTGGAGTCGGACAAGGCCACCATGGAAGTGCCCGCGCCGCACGGCGGCGTGGTCAAGCAGATCCACGTCAAGCTGGGCGATGCCGTCAGCGAAGGCAGCGTGCTGATGCAGTTCGAGGGCAATGGGGCCGGCACTGCCGCCGCCGCGCCGGCGCAAGCCACCAAGCCCAGCGTGAGCGCGCCGCCCTCGCCGGTCAGCGCGCCCGCCGGGCTGGCCGAAGTGCGCATTCCCGACATCGGCGACTTCAAGGACATCCCGGTGATCGAGATCTTCGTCAAGGTCGGCGATACCGTGAAGGCGGAGGACGCGCTGCTGTCGCTGGAGTCCGACAAGGCCACCATGGACGTGCCGGCGCCGCTGGGCGGCGTGGTGCGGGAGATCCGCGTCAAGGTGGGCGACACCGTCAGCGAAGGCAGCATCATCATGGCGCTGGCCACCGGCGATGCGCCGGCGGCGACAGCGACGACAGCGGCGACGGCGCCGGGCGCCGCGCCCGCCGTGGCAGCCGCGCTTGCCGCCCCTGCCCCCGCCGCTGCCACCGCCGCATCCGGTGGCGTCGACGAAACCGCTTTTGCCCTTGCCTACGCCAGCCCGGCGGTGCGCAAGCTCGCCCGGGAGACCGGCGTGGACCTGGGCAAGGTGCGCGGCAGCGGCGAGCATGGCCGCATCCTGCGCGCCGACATAGAGGCGTTCGCCCGCCCGGGCGGCGCCGTGGCGCCTGCCGCCAGGCCCGCCGCCGCGCCCGCGGGTGGCGGCGCCGGCCTGGACCTGCTGCCGTGGCCCAAGGTCGACTTCGCCAAGTTCGGCCCGGTCGAGCGCAAGGAACTGAGCCGCATCAAGAAGATCTCGGGCGCCAACCTGCACCGCAACTGGGTGGTGATCCCGCACGTCACCACGCACGACGAAGCCGATATCACCGACCTCGAGCAATTCCGCGTGCAGATGAACAAGGAGCTGGAGAAGAGCGGCGTCAAGATCAGCATGCTGCCCTTCATGATGAAGGCGGCCGTGGCCACGCTCAAGGCATTCCCCGAGTTCAACGCGAGCCTGGACGGCGACACCCTGGTGCTCAAGCAGTACTACCACATCGGCTTTGCGGCCGACACGCCCAACGGCCTGATGGTGCCGGTAATCCGCGACGTCGACAAGAAGAGCATCCCCGATATCGCGCGGGAGATGGGCGAGCTGGCCAAGCTGGCGCGCGAGGGCAAGCTCAAGCCCGACCAGATGTCGGGCGGCACCTTCACCATCAGCTCGCTCGGCGGCATCGGCGGCATCAACTTCACCCCCATCATCAACGCGCCCGAAGTCGCGATCATGGGCGTATGCAAGAGCTTCTGGAAGCAGCACTCCAGCGACGGCAAGAACTGGGCTTCGCGCCTGACGCTGCCGCTGTCGTTGTCATGGGACCACCGTGTCATCGACGGCGCCGCGGCTGCCCGCTTCAATGTCCATTTTGCCAACCTGCTCGCCGATCTGCGGCGTGTGCTGTTCTGAGGGGCGCGCTGCAATGACCCAACGTGTCGAAGTCAAAGTGCCGGATATCGGCGATTTCAAGGATGTCACGGTGATCGAGGTCATGGTCAAGCCCGGCGAGACCATCGCCGTGGATACCAGCCTGATCGCGGTCGAGTCCGACAAGGCCTCGATGGAGATCCCTTCCACCCACGCCGGCGTAGTCAAGGAGATCACCGTCAAGGTCAACGATAAGGTGAGCGAGGGATCGGTGATCCTGGTGGTGGAGGCCGCCGCGGGCGCTGCAACCGTTGCCGCGCCCGCCGCGCCAGCGCCTGCGGCCCCATCGGCCCCATCGGCACCGCCCAAGCCAGCGCCAGCCGCCGCGCCCGTTCCCAACGCTGCCAGCTACACCGGCAAGGTGGACCAGGAATGCGAAATGCTGGTGCTGGGCGCCGGCCCCGGGGGCTATTCCGCCGCGTTCCGCAGCGCCGACCTGGGCATGAAGACTGTCCTGGTGGAGCGCTACGACACGCTTGGCGGTGTCTGCCTCAACGTGGGCTGCATCCCCTCGAAGGCGTTGCTGCACACGGCATCGGTCATGGATGAAGTGGCGACCCTGCCGGACCACGGCATCCGCTACGGCGCGCCCGAGATCGACCTGGACAAGCTGCGCGGCTTCAAGGACAGCGTCATCAAGAAGCTGACCGGCGGCCTGGCCGGCATGGCCAAGGCACGCAAGGTCGAGGTGGTGACCGGCGTCGGCAGCTTCCTCGACCCGTATCACCTGGAAGTGGTGGCGGCCGACGGCGGCAAGCGCGTGATCAAGTTTGCCAAGGCCATCATCGCGGCGGGCAGCCAGGCGGTGAAGCTGCCGTTCATGCCCGACGACGAGCGCGTGGTCGACTCCACCGGCGCGCTGCTGCTCAGGTCGATCCCCAAGCGCATGCTGGTGGTGGGCGGCGGCATCATCGGGCTGGAGATGGCCACGGTCTACTCCACGCTGGGCACGCGCATCGACGTGGTGGAGATGCTGGATGGCCTGATGCAGGGGGCGGACCGCGACCTGGTCAAGGTGTGGGAGAAGAAGAACGCGCACCGCTTCGACCACGTCATGCTCAAGACCAAGACGGTGGGGGCCAAGGCCACCGCGGCGGGCATCGAAGTCAGCTTCGAGGGCAAGGAGGCGCCGGCGCCGCAGGTCTACGACGCGGTGCTGGTGGCGGTGGGCCGCAGCCCCAACGGCAAGTCCATCGGCGCGGACAAAGCCGGCGTGGCCGTCACCGAGCGCGGCTTCATCGAGGTCGACAAGCAGATGCGGACCAACATCGCGCATATCCATGCGATCGGCGACATCATCGGCCAGCCAATGCTGGCGCACAAAGCGGTACATGAAGCGCATGTGGCCGCCGAGGCCGCGCACGGCGAGCCCGCCTTCTTCGACGCGCGGCAGATCCCGTCCGTTGCCTACACCGATCCCGAGGTGGCCTGGGCCGGCAAGACCGAAGACCAGTGCAAGGCCGAAGGCATCAAGTTCGGCAAGGCCGTGTTCCCGTGGGCCGCTTCGGGCCGGGCCATCGCCAACGGCCGCGACGAAGGCTTCACCAAGCTGCTCGTCGACGAAGCCACCCATCGCGTGATCGGCGGCGGCATCGTCGGCACGCATGCCGGCGACCTGATCAGCGAGATCTGCCTGGCCGTGGAGATGGGCTGCGAGCCCGCCGATATCGGCAAGACCATCCACCCGCACCCGACGCTGGGCGAATCGATCGGGATGGCGGCCGAGGTGTTTGAAGGGCATTGCACCGATTTGCCGCCTGTGAAGAAGAAATAAGAAGAAATAAGCGAGAGGCGCACGGCGCGGCATTTGCGCCGTGCGCTACGCCCAAGAGATCACAAGAACGTGTATCGCCGATCTGGCGCCCTGACCGAGCCACAGAGACAACCATGACCGAAAACCTTCGCGAAGCCGCACTCGACTACCACCGCTACCCCACGCCCGGCAAGATCTCCGTGACGCCGACCAAGGCAATGGCCACGCAGCGCGACCTCGCCCTCGCCTACTCGCCGGGCGTGGCCGATGCCTGCATGGAAATCGTGCGCGATCCGGCCGAGGCAATGAACCTCACGTCGCGCGCCAACCTGGTCGCCGTGATCACCAACGGCACCGCGGTGCTGGGCCTGGGCAATATCGGGCCGCTGGCGGGCAAGCCGGTGATGGAGGGCAAGGGCTGCCTGTTCAAGAAGTTCGCGGGCATCGATGTGTTCGACATCGAACTGGCGGAAGACGATCCGGACGCGCTGATCGACACCATTGCCCGCATGGAGCCGACCTTTGGCGGCATCAACCTGGAAGACATCAAGGCGCCCGAGTGCTTCTACATCGAGAAGAAGTTGCGCGAGCGCATGAAGATCCCGGTCTTTCATGACGACCAGCACGGCACGGCCATCGTGGCCGCCGCGGCCATCCTGAATGCGCTCAAGCACGTTGGCAAGGATATCGCCGAGGTCAAGCTGGTCGCATCCGGCGCCGGCGCCGCGGCACTGGCCTGCCTGGACCTGATCGTCAGCCTGGGCCTGCCGACCGGCAACGTGTTCGTCTCCGACAGCAACGGCGTGGTCTATCAGGGCCGCAAGGAGGCAATGGACCCGAACAAGGCGCGCTATGCGCAGGACACATCCGCGCGCACGCTGGCTGACATCATCGGCGGCGCGGACATCTTCCTGGGGCTGTCGGCCGGCGGCGTGCTCAAGCCGGACATGGTCAAGGTGATGGCGCGCGACCCGATCATCCTGGCCATGGCCAACCCCACGCCGGAGATCGCGCCGGAGGATGCGCTGGCGGTACGTCCCGATGCCATCCTGGGCACCGGGCGCTCGGACTATCCGAACCAGGTCAACAACGTCCTGTGCTTTCCGTTCATCTTCCGCGGTGCGCTGGACGTTGGCGCCACCACCATCAACGAGGAGATGAAGCTGGCCGCCGTGCGCGCCATCGCCGAACTGGCGCATGCGGAAATCCCCGAAGTGGTGGCCCAGGCCTACGGCGCGGTGGGCCTGCGCTTCGGCGCCGAATACCTGATTCCCAAGCCGTTCGACCCGCGCCTGATCGAAGCGGTGGCGCCCGCCGTGGCCAAGGCCGCGATGGACAGCGGCGTGGCCACGCGCCCGATCGCTGACATGGAGGCGTATCGCCAGCGCCTGGGCCAGTTCGTCTACCAGTCGCGCAGCGCCATGGGGCCGGTGTTTGCCGCCGCCAAACGCGCGCCCAAGCGGGTGATCTACGCTGAAGGCGAGGACGAGCGCGTGCTGCGCGCCGCCCAGGTGGTGATCGATGAGGGCATCGCGCGCCCGTTGCTGGTGGGCCGCCCCAATGCGATCGTCCAGCGTATCGCGCAGTTCGGCCTGCGCCTGCAGCCCGGCGTGGATTGCGAGTGCGTGGATCCACTGGACCCCGCCGTCTACAGCGACGCGGCCGAGGCGTACTACCAGCTGAGTTGCCGCGACGGCGTGTCGCGGGCGCTGGCACAGGCGGAGGTGCGCAGCCGCGGTACGCTGCTGGGCGCCATGCTGGTGCGCCAGGGCCGGGCCGATGCCATGCTGTGCGGCACCGTGGGCCGCTTCCAGGATCACCTTGGCTATGTGCGGGACACCATCGGCCTCAAGCCCGGCAGCGAGACGCTCGCCGTCATGCAGATGCTGATGCTGCCGGGCCGCCAGCTGTTTATCTGCGACACCCACGTCAACCTCGACCCGACGGCGCAGCAGATCGCCGACATCACGTTGCTGGCGGCCGAGGCGGTCAGGCGTTTCGGCATCACGCCTAGCGTGGCCCTGCTCTCCCACTCCAACTTCGGCGGCTCCACCGCGCCGGCCGCGGTGAAGATGCGCGAGGCGCTGGCGCTGGTGAAGGCGCGTGAGCCGTCGCTGGCCGTGGAAGGCGAGATGCGCGGCGATGCGGCGCTGTCCAAGCCCATCCTGGAGCACGAGTTCCCCGAATCCTGCCTGCCCACCGAAGCCAACGTGCTGGTGATGCCCAACGTGGATGCCGCCAACATCTCCTACAACCTGATGCGCATCGCCGCGGGCGGCGGCATCACGGTGGGCGGCATCCTGCTCGGCGCCGCGCGCCCGGTGCACATCCTGACGTCTTCATCGACGGTACGCCGCATCGTCAACATGAGCGCCGTGGCAACGGTCGACGCCAGCGCGCAGCGCGCCTCTGCCTGGGCAATCGACTGACCTGACCCGCGACGACGCCGGCGCCCACGCAACCCCAAAGAGGAGACACCCATGGACAATGACAATCACCCCAAGCCGTTGTACCGATCCCTGTACTTCCAGGTCATCACCGCGATCGTCATCGGTGTGATCCTCGGCCACTTCTACCCGCAGGCCGGCGAGGCGATGAAGCCGTTGGGCGATGGCTTCATCAAGCTGATCAAGATGATCATCGCGCCGATCATCTTCTGCACGGTCGTGGTCGGCATCGCCGGCATGGAGGACATGAAGAAGGTCGGCAAGACCGGCGGGCTGGCGCTGCTGTACTTCGAGGTGGTGAGCGCCGTTGCACTGGTGGTGGGTCTCGTGATCATCAACCTCGTCAAGCCCGGGGCGGGCATGAATGTCGACGTGAGCACGCTCGATACCAAGAGCATCGCCGCCTATACCGAGCCCGGCAAGATGCAGGGCACGGTGGATTTCCTGCTGCATGTGATCCCCAATACCGTGGTGGACGCCTTCGCCAAGGGTGAGATCCTGCAGGTGCTGCTGTTTGCCGTGATGTTTGGTTTCGCGCTGCACAAGTTCGGCGGGCGCGGCACGCTGGTGTTCGACTTCATCGAGAAATTCTCGCATGTGCTGTTCACCATCGTCGGCTACATCATGAAGGTGGCCCCCATCGGTGCGTTCGGGGCCATGGCGTTCACCATCGGGAAATATGGCGTGGGCTCGCTGCTGCAGCTTGGCCAGCTGATGGCAACGTTCTACGCGACCTGCCTGTTCTTCATCTTTGTCGTGCTTGGCGGCATCGCGCGCGCGCATGGGTTCTCGATCTGGAAGTTCATCAAGTACATCAAGGAGGAACTGCTGATCGTGCTGGGCACGTCGTCGTCCGAATCGGTGCTGCCGCGGATGATGGCCAAGCTGGAGAACCTGGGTGCGCGCAAGTCCGTCGTGGGGCTGGTGATTCCCACCGGCTACTCGTTCAACCTGGATGGCACGTCCATCTACCTGACCATGGCGGCTGTGTTTATCGCCCAGGCCACCAATACCGACATGAGCCTGATGCAGCAGCTGACGTTGCTGGCCGTGCTGCTGCTCACCTCCAAGGGCGCGGCCGGGGTCACCGGCAGCGGCTTCATCGTGCTGGCGGCCACGCTGTCGGCGGTGGGCCATGTGCCGGTGGCGGGCCTGGCCCTGATCCTGGGCATCGACCGCTTCATGTCGGAGGCGCGCGCGCTGACCAACCTGATCGGCAACGGCGTGGCCACGGTGGTGGTAGCGAAATGGACCGGCGACCTGGACGTGGCGCGCATGCACCGCCGGCTGGACAACGAATCGGACGCCGAGGCCGACGAGCCGGAGGCCGTGCTCGATCCGATGGTGGCGCGCATGCCGGCCTCCGGCACCACGCTGACCCGGTGACCGGCAGGCCGCGATGAAACCTTCCACCTATCGTCCCGACGCCAGCGTCAAGGCACCGCACCGCATCGTCATCGTCGGCGGCGGCGCTGGCGGGCTTGAGCTGGCCACCCGGCTGGGCAACACCCTTGGCCGGCGCCGGCAAGCCGAAGTCACCCTGATCGAGAAAACCCGCACCCACGTGTGGAAGCCCAAGCTGCACGAGATCGCCGCCGGCAGCATGGACATGAGCGCCCATGAAGTGGGCTATCTCGCGCAATCGCACTGGCACCACTTCCGCTACCGCGTCGGCGAGATGGTGGGACTGGACCGGGAGCGCCAGGAGGTGCTGGTGGCGCCCTATGTGGATGACGAAGGCACGCAGATCACGCCGCCGCGCACCTTTGGCTATGACACGCTGATTATCGCGGTGGGCAGCCAGAGCAACGACTTCGGCACCCCTGGCGTCTACGAGCACGCCATGCGGCTGGAGTCCGCGGCGGACGCGCTGCGCTTTCACTCGCGCATGGTCAATGCCTGCATCCGCGCGCATGCGCAGACCGCGCCCCTGCTGGCCCAGCAGCTGCACGTTGCCATCATCGGCGCCGGCGCCACCGGGGTGGAACTGGCGGCCGAGCTGCACCGCACCACCCGCGAGGTGGTGGCCTTCGGCCTGGACCGGGTCGACGCCGACAAGGACATCCGCGTCACGCTGATCGAAGCCGCGCCGCGCGTGCTGCCGGCGCTGCCGCCGCGCCTCTCAAGCGCCACGCAGGGCCTGCTGCGCAAGCTGGGCGTGGAAGTACTTACCGACGCCAAGGTGGCCGAGGTGCTGCCCGGCGGCGTGCTGCTGGGCGATGGCCGCCTGCTGCCGGCGGAACTGGTGGTATGGGCGGCGGGCGTGAAAGCACCCGACTTTCTCAAGGACCTGGCGGGCCTTGAAACCAACCGCATCAACCAGCTTGTGGTGCATCCCACGCTGCAGGCCAGCCGCGACGAGAACATCTTCGCGATCGGCGATTGCGCGGCGTGCGCGTGGCCCGAGGCCAATCAGGGCAAGGGCGGGTTCGTGCCGCCGCGCGCCCAGGCCGCGCACCAGCAGGCCTCGCACATGGTCAGGCAGGTCCGCGCCCGCATGGCGGGCAAGCCGCTGGCCGACTACCGCTACCGCGACTTCGGCTCGCTGGTGTCGCTGGGCGAGTTCAGCACCGTGGGCAACATGATGGGCGGCCTGATCGGCGGCAGCCTGATGGTGGAGGGACTGTTCGCCCGGATGATGTACCTGTCGCTCTACAAGATGCACGAACTGGCCTTGCACGGCTTTGCCAAGGTGGCGCTGGACACGCTGGCGCGCTCCATCGTCCGGCGCACCGAGCCACATGTGAAGCTGCACTGAACCCGGTGCCGCTGTCCTGCAAACACACACGCACACGCACAAGCAACCGCACAAATCCGGACCCCATGACCACGCCCACGCCCGACCCCTCCCGCTGGATTGCCGAGCTCTTCAGCGCGCAACAGACCATGCTGCGCGCGTTCGGCGCCGCTCCCGGCCAGGCACCGCAGGATGCCGACGGCACGCCCGCGCCGGTCTCCATGCTGGCGGCAGCGCGCGCGCTCGCCGCCTGGCCGGAACAGGCCCTCAGGCAAATGAGCGCGCTCTGGCCGGCGAGCGAGCCTGCCGGCACCGCGGACCGGCGCTTTGCCGCACAGGCCTGGCGCGATGACCCGCGCTTCGCGCTGGCGGTGCGCCACTACCAGAGCTACGCCACGCTGCTGCAAGGCGCGATCGAGCAAGCGCCGGCCGATGCGCAGACCAAAGGCCAGTGGCAGTTTGCGCTGCGCCAGGTGCTGGATGCGCTCAGCCCGGCCAACTGCCTGGCCACCAACCCCGAGGCGCTGCAACTAGCCGTGGACTCCGGCGGCGCCAGCCTGGTGGAAGGCATGCGCCTGTTCCTGCAGGACCTGGCCAAGGGGCGCGTGTCCATGACCGATGAGCAGCGCTTCGAGGTTGGCCGCAACGTGGCCACCACGCCGGGCGCCGTGGTGCATGAGAACGAGCTGATGCAGCTCATCCAGTACGCACCGGGCGCGGGCAAGGTCCATCAGCGCCCCCTGCTGATCGTGCCACCCTGCATCAACAAGTTCTACATCCTCGACCTGCAGCCCGAGAACTCCTTCGTCGCCCATGCGGTGGCGCAAGGACATACGGTCTTCCTGGTGTCCTGGCGCAACGTGGCGCAGGCGCAGGCGCACCTGACCTGGGACGACTATCTCGAGCAAGGCGTGCTGCGCGCCATCGACGTGGCGCAGGACATCACGGGCGCCGACCGCGTCAACACGCTGGGCTTCTGCGTGGGCGGCACGCTGCTGGCCTGCGCGCTGGCCGTGGCCGCCGCGCGCGCCGAGGACAAGGTTGCCAGCGTCACGCTGCTCACCACGATGCTGGATTTCCACGACACGGGCGAGATCGGGCTACTGGTCAACGAAGCCATGGTCGCCATGCACGAGGCCGCGATCGGCCGCGGCGGGCTGCTGCGCGGCCGCGAGCTGGCCCATGTGTTCGCGGCGCTGCGCGCCAACGACCTGATCTGGCCCTATGCCGTCAACAGCTACCTGAAGGGGAGCGCGCCGCCCGCGTTCGACCTGCTGTCCTGGAACTGCGACGACACCAACCTGCCCGGGCCGATGTACTGCTGGTACCTGCGCAACGCCTACCTGGAGAACCGTATGCGGGTGCCCGGCGGCACGGTGCAGTGCGGCGAGCCGGTGGACTTTGCCCAGGTCCAGGTGCCAGCCTTTCTCTATGCCTCGCATGACGACCATATCGTGCCGTGGGGCAGCGCCTATGCCACCACGCGCCTGCTGGGCGGGCCCACGACCTTTGTGCTGGGCGCCAGCGGCCATATCGCCGGCGTGATCAACCCGCCGGCCAAAGGCAAGCGCCATCACTGGACCGGGCCGCTCCAGAGCGATCCGCAACGCTGGCTCGACGGCGCCGAGCGCGCCGAAGGCAGCTGGTGGCCGGCCTGGACCCGCTGGCTGGCGCAGCACGCCGGCGCGCGCACCGCTGCGCGCCGGTCGCCCGGCAACGCCGCTTACCCCGTGATCGAGCCCGCACCCGGGCGTTACGTCAAGGCGAAGGCCAGCTAGCTACCAACCAGCCAGCCGCCCCGTCAATTCGCTATCCACCCTACCCCCAAGATTCACCCAGGAGAGTCACATGGAAGATGTTGTCATCGTCGCCGCAGCCAGAACCGCCGTGGGCAAGTTCGGCGGATCGCTCGCCAAGGTGCCGGCCCCTGAGCTGGGCGCCACGGTCATCAAGGCCTTGCTCGAACGCAGCGGCCTGAAACCCGAGATGGTCGACGAAGTGCTGCTGGGCCAGGTGCTGACCGCTGGCAGCGGGCAGAACCCCGCGCGCCAGGCCGCCATCAAGGCCGGCTTGCCCAACACCGTGCCCGCCATGACCATCGGCAAGGTCTGCGGCTCCGGCCTGAAGGCCGTGCACCTGGCGGCCCAGGCCATCAAGTGCGGCGACGCCGATATCGTCATCGCCGGCGGCCAGGAGAACATGAGCGCGTCACCGCACGTGCTGGCAGGCTCGCGGGACGGCCAGCGCATGGGCGACTGGAAGCTGACCGACACCATGATCGTCGACGGCCTGTGGGACGCCTTCAACCAGTACCACATGGGCACCACCGCCGAGAACGTGGCCAAGGCCTACAACATCTCGCGCGAACAGCAGGACGCGTTCGCGGCCGCGTCGCAACAGAAGGCCGAGCTGGCACAGAAAGCCGGCCGTTTCAAGGACGAGATCGTGCCGGTCTCGATCGTCTCGAAGAAGGGCACGGTGGTGTTCGATACCGACGAGTTCATCAAGCACGGCACCACGGCCGATGCCCTGGCGGGCCTGCGGCCGGCGTTCGACAAGGCCGGCTCCGTCACCGCAGGCAATGCCTCTGGCCTGAACGACGGCGCGGCGGCGGTACTGATGATGTCGGCCAGCAAGGCGCGCGAGCTGGGGCTGACGCCGCTGGCCCGCATCGCCTCCTATGCCAGCGCCGGGCTTGACCCCACGATCATGGGCATGGGCCCGGTCCCGGCCTCGCAGCGTTGCCTGCACAAGGCGGGCTGGAGCATCAACGACCTGGACCTGATGGAGATCAACGAGGCCTTCGCCGCCCAGGCGTGCGCGGTCAACCAGGAAATGGACTGGGACGCCAGCAAGATCAACGTCAATGGCGGCGCCATTGCCATCGGCCATCCCATCGGCGCGTCCGGCTGCCGCATCCTGGTCACCCTGCTCCATGAAATGGCGCGGCGCGATGCCAGGCGCGGCCTGGCGTCGCTGTGCATCGGCGGCGGCATGGGCGTGGCGCTGGCCGTCGAGCGCTAATCGAGCGCCAATCTATCGCTAAGACAACATACATTCCACAAGGAGAAAACAACCATGAGCAAGCAACGCGTAGTACTGGTCACGGGCGGCATGGGCGGCCTGGGCGAAACCATTTCCACCAAGATGGCCGATGCCGGCTACCGGGTGGCGGTCACCTATTCGCCCGGCAACACCACCCATGGCGAATGGGTTCAGCAGATGAAGGCACGCGGCTACGACATCCTCGCCGTGCCCTGCGATGTGGCGGACATCGATTCGTGCGCCAAGGCAGTGGCGGCAGTGACGGAAGTCGCCGGCCCGGTCGATGTGCTGGTCAACAACGCCGGCATCACGCGCGACATGACGTTCAAGAAGATGGACAAGGTGAACTGGGACATGGTGCTGCGCACCAACCTGGACAGCCTGTTCAACATGACCAAGCAGGTCGCGGACGGCATGGTCGAGCGCGGCTGGGGCCGCGTGATCAACGTGTCGTCGGTCAACGGCTCCAAGGGCGCGTTCGGCCAGACCAACTATTCGGCCGCCAAGGCCGGCGTGCACGGCTTTACCAAGGCACTGGCCCTGGAGGTCGCCAGGAAAGGCGTGACGGTCAACACCATCTCGCCCGGCTACATCGGGACCAAGATGGTCACTGCCATTCCCGAGGAGATCCTGAATACCAAGATTCTCCCGCAGATCCCGGTAGGCCGCCTGGGCAAGCCGGAGGAAGTGGCGGGCCTGATCATCTACCTGGCCTCGGAAGAAGCCGCCTTCCTGACCGGCGCCAACATCGCCATCAACGGCGGCCAGCACATGCAGTGACGCGGGCGCAGCGATGACGGCCATCTGGCAAGACAACAGCAAGGCAAGGCAGCAACCGGAGACCATATGAAATCCATGGGCATCGATCACGACGCGCTGATCAAGCAGTTCGCGCAATCGTCGCAAAAGCAAGGCGAATCCCTGCAACAGGCGGTCCAGCAAGCGACCCTCAAGGCGTTGCAAGGCCGGGAGCTGACCCTGAAGAGCATCAAGGACACGCTGAAGATGGTCACCCAGGCGGCCTCCGCCGGGGTGACCGGCAGCGGGCTCGCCGGGCCGGGGCTGGAGCCGATGTTGTCCCAGGTCGCGCAGGGCATGGACGCCGCGCTGGTGCAGGCGGTGGAAGCCAATCGCCGGGCGTTGCAGCAGATCGTCGACCAGGGCGCGCAATTGCGCGAGACCCACCTCAAGAAGGCCGTGGCCGACATCGAGAAGATGGAGGACGCGCTGTTGGGCACGGTGGCCAAATCCATCGGTGAGTTGCCACAGTCAGTTCAGGGGCCGTGGTCGTCGGTGCTGGAGGGCATGAAGCTCAAAGGCACGGCGACCGGCGCCAACGCCACGGCAGTGGTCGAGCAACTGACCACCCAGGCGCGCGAGCTCGCGCGCGAGGGACGGGCCTTTGCGCAAAGCAGCACCGAAGCCTGGCTCGAGCACTACGCCACGCTGGTCAGCGGCGTGCTGATCGGCATGTCGAACGGCCTGAACGGCGAAGGCAAGCGCTGACCTCGCGGTAGCCACGCCGCCATGCAGCAACCGGGACGCCGCACGCGCGGCGTCCCATCCACAACCCACGGAGGAGCCCGGACAGATGGATCCCATCCTGCTGGCGCGCATGCAGTTTGCTGCCAACATCACCTTCCATATCTTGTTCCCGACCATCAGCATCGCCCTGGGATGGTTGCTGCTGTTCTTCCGCTGGCGCTATCTGAAGGCGGACACGCCACCGCTGCGCCATGCCTGGCTGAATGCTTACCGGTTCTGGACCAAGGTGTTCGCGCTGACGTTCGCGCTTGGCGTGGTCAGCGGCATCACCATGAGCTTCCAGTTCGGCACCAACTGGCCTGGCTTCATGGAAACGGTCGGCAATATTGCCGGGCCCCTGCTCGCCTATGAAGTACTGACCGCGTTCTTTCTCGAAGCCGGCTTTCTTGGCGTGATGCTGTTCGGCCACGGCAAGGTGGGCGAGCGGATACACCTGATGTCGACCTTCTTCGTCGCCTTCGGCACCACGCTCAGCGCCTTCTGGATCCTGGCGCTGAACTCCTGGATGCAGACGCCACAGGGCTACGAGATCATCCATGGCGAGTTCCATGTGCACAGCTGGCTCGCCATCATCTTCAACCCCTCCTTCCCCTACCGCTTCTGCCACATGCTGCTGGCCTCGGCGCTGACCTGCGCCTTCCTGCTCGCGGGGCTGAGCGCGTGGCAGTTGCTCAAGGGCACCGGACAGCTGTCCGCGCCCAAGGTGCTGCGGGTCGGGCTGACCCTCGCCGCTGTCGCGATCCCCCTGCAGATCGCGGTCGGCGACATGCACGGGCTCAACACGCTTGAGCACCAGCCCCAGAAGATCGCGGCCATGGAGGGCGTGTGGGAGACAGAGCGCGGCGCGCCCTTGCTGCTTTTCGCCATTCCCGATGCCCGCGCCCGCACCAACCGCGCGGCGATCGGCATCCCGCATCTCGCCAGCCTGATCCTGACGCACCGCGCTGACGGCGAGATCCGCGGGCTGAACACGTTCGGCGACGCGCATCCGCCCGTCCTCCCGCTGTTCTTCGCGTTTCGCGTGATGGTGGGCATGGGGGTGCTGATGCTGGCGGCCAGCTGGCTGGGCTGGTGGTGGTACCGCCGCGCCGGCTGGCAGCCGCAGCGGCTGCCGCGCGCGCTGCTGTGGGGATTCGCAGGCATGACCTTCTCCGGCTGGATTGCCACGGTGGCCGGCTGGTACGTCACCGAGATCGGACGCCAGCCTTTTATCGTCTACGGCCTGGTACGCACCGCCGACGTTGCCTCCAACGTGCCGGCGCCCCATATCGCCCTGACACTGACGCTGTTTGCGACGGTGTACCTCGCGCTGATCGTCGCCTATGTCAGCGTGCTCAAGTACCTGGCGGAGAAACCGGAAGCCCCGCTCGGGGCCGATCACGCCGGACAACCCACACCGGCGTCCGGCACGATCGCCGCGCGCCCCTTGCCTGCCGGGAGCCAACCATGACCTGGATGCGTTTTGACGATGCCCTGCCCGTGATCTTCATGGCGCTGATGGGCGTGGCCATGCTGGTCTACGTGATCAGCGATGGCTATGACCTGGGCGTCGGCATGCTGATGCACCGGGCGGCCCCGGCCGAGAAAGACGTCATGGTGGCGTCGATCGGTCCGTTCTGGGATGCCAACGAAACCTGGCTGGTGCTCGGCATCGGCATCCTCCTCGTGGCTTTCCCTAAGGCGCACGGATTCATATTGACCGAGCTCTACCTGCCTGTCACGCTGATGCTGGTGGGGCTGATCCTGCGCGGCGTGGCGTTTGACTTCCGGGTGAAGGTAAAGAGCGCGCACAAGCCGATGTGGGACCGCCTCTTCTTCGCCGGCTCGACGATCGCGTCGGTCTCGCAAGGATGGATGCTGGGACGTTACATCAGTGGCTTCGGTACCGGTTGGAACTATCCCCTGTTCGCTGCGGCCATCGCCGTGGCGTTGCCGATGGCCTACGTGCTGCTCGGCGCGTGCTGGCTCGTCATGAAAACCGAGGGCGAACTCCAGCAGCGCGCGGTGCACTGGGCCAGGATCGCGTGGGCGCCGATGGTCTGCGGGCTGGCATTGATCTCGATTGCCACACCTTGGATCAGCCCGGCGGTGCGCGAGCGCTGGTTCGTGCTGCCGCAGATTGTCGCCCTCGTCTCCATCCCGCTGGTGACCGGCGTCGCGCTCGTGGCCGTGCGCATGCTGCTGAACACCCGCGTGGTACGCGGGCCGGTGAGCTGGCTGCCCTTCGTGCTGCTGATCGGGGTCTTTGTGCTCAGCTTCCTCGGGCTGGCCTACAGCATCTTTCCGTTTGTCGTGATCCACCGCCTGACGATCTGGCAGGCCGCCAGCAGCCCGGAGGCCTTGAAGGTGATCCTGGTGGGCGTGTGCATCTCGGTGCCGGCCATTGCCGGCTACACGGTGTTTTCGTACCGGGTATTCCGTGGCAAGACCGGCGAACTCCGCTATGCCTAGCTGGCCTTGGAACATGCTGCGGCGCGACACAACGCAAGGCCCCGCCGACGGCTGCGCGGGCTTCGCGCAACCGTGCTCCGGGAGTACACTGCATTCACCTGACCTGTGCCTGGACGAGCACAGGTCTCGCTTCTATCACTGGTATCCGGACGACAAGTCCTGCATCCTTGAGGACCGCGGAGAAAGGGCTCGCGACATGAATCTCGGCCGTATGCGCATGGGGATCTGGTGCGGTATGGCATTGGTAGCGATCGCGCTGGCCACGTGGCTGGCCTATGTCATGGCGTTGCGCGCCGGGCTCGATCAGCTGCGGGTTGCCGCCCAGCATCGCCTCGATGTCGTGTCCGCGCGGCTTGACGGCGAGCTGTCCCGGTTCGACTACCTGCCATCGTTGCTCGAATCCACCACGGATGTCTTCGCGTTGCTCAGCCGGCCCGATGACGTGGCGCTCAAGCAGCAGGTCAGCCGTTACCTGCACGGCATCACCGCCACCGCCGGCGCGGACAACCTGTACGTCACCCAGCGCTCCGGCCTGACCCTGGCGGCGGCCGACTGGGACCAGCCGGGCACCCCGGTGGGCGCGGATCTCTCGTTCCGGCCGTATATGCGCGATGCGCTCGAGCACGGCCGGGGCCGCTTCTACGGCGTAGGGTTTACCTCCGGCCGGCCCGGCTATTACCTCGCCTACGCGCTGCAGCAAGGCGGCGCGCAGCGCGGCGTGGCCACGGTCAAGGTCAACCTCGACGCGGTGGAACGCAACTGGGTCCAGATCCCGGGCAAGGTGATGGTGGTCGATGCCCGCGATGTGGTCATCCTCGCGTCGCTTGCGCCGTGGCGGCTGCGTCCGCTGGCGCCGCTGACGCAAGCGATGCTGGCCGAGGCCGGCCTGGCGCGCACCTACGGCAAGTCCGACCTGATGCCCCTGGACTGGCAGGTACGCGCCAGGCTGGATGCGCACACCACGCGCGTGCGCCTGGATGGCGTGGATTACCTGGCCTCGGAGCGCACGGTCAACCATGGCCTCTGGCGCATCATGCTGCTGGATGACGAACTGCCGGCGCGCAACCTGGCCCGCAACGCCGCCATCGGCGCTCTCCTGGCCTGCATGGTGATACTGCTGCTGGCGCTGGTGATTGCGCTACGCCTGCGCGCCGCGCAACAACAAGCCGCCGCGCAACGCGCGCTGCGCGCCGCGCACGATGGCCTGGAGGCCAAGGTGCTGGAGCGCACGGCCGAGCTGCGCGCGCTGCAAAGCGACCTGGTCCACGCCGGCAAGCTGGCCGCGCTCGGGCAGATGTCCGCCGGCGTGGTGCATGAACTCAACCAGCCGCTGGCGGCCATGCGCACGCTGTCGGACAATGCCGAGGTGCTGCTGGAAAAAGGCAGGCTCAAGGATGTAGCGGGCAACCTCCAGCGCATCGCCAAGCTGATCGATCGCCTCGGCCGGCTGACGCAGCAGCTCAAGGTCTTTGCCTTCAAGTCCCAGGATGCGGTGCAGCCGGTCCTGGTACGCCAGGCGGTGCAGGACGCACTGCTCCTTGTCAGCACCCGGATGCGGGAGCGCGATATCACGGTCAGCGTGGCGATCGACCCCGACGACATCAGCGTCCTGGCCGATGAGATCCGCGTCGAGCAGGTGCTGGTCAACCTGCTGGGCAATGCCGCCGATGCCTTGTCGGGCGCGCCGGTGCGGGATCTGGAGATCCATGCGGCCCGGCAGGACCAACTCTGCATCATCACCATCCGCGACACCGGCCCCGGCATCCATCCCGACGTGCTGCCGCGCCTGTTCGACCCATTCATTACCACCAAGCCGGCGGGCAAGGGCCTGGGCCTTGGCCTGATGATCTCGGCGCACATCGTGCGCGAATTCGGCGGGCGCCTGTACGCCCGCAACCTTGCGCCTGCCGGTGCCGAGTTCGTGGTCGAGCTGCCGCTGGCGCCGTCGCATGAGAGACAAACCAATGACTGACACCCATCCCATCCGCGTGGTTTTTGTCGAGGACGAGGAGGATGTGCTGGTCGGCAGCTCGCAGGCCCTCGAGCTGGCGGGCTTCGCCGTGAACGGCTTTGCCTCGGTGGAGCAGGCGCGCAGCAGCATCGGCATCGGCGAGCCGGTGGTGGTGGTCTGCGATGTGAAGCTGCCGGGCATGAACGGCGTGGCCTGGCTCAACGAGATCCGGCACATCGACCCCGACCTGCCCGTGATCCTGATGACTGGCCACGGCGACATCTCCATGGCGGTGCAAGCCATGCGCGAGGGCGCGTACGACTTTATCGAGAAACCGTGCTCCTCCGAGCGGCTGGTCTCCGTGGTCAGGCGCGCCGCCGACCGGCGCAAGCTCAGCCTGGAAGTGCTGGGCCTGCGCGAGCAGCTGGAAAGCTGGCAGGGGATCCAGGCCTGCCTGATCGGACGCTCCGCGCAGATGGAGCGGGTGCGCCGCGCCGTGCGCGCGCTGGCCGATGCGCCCGCGGACGTGGTGATCTATGGCGAGACCGGCACGGGCAAGGACCTGGTGGCGCGCTGCCTGCATGACCATAGCGCGCGCCGCACCGGCAACTTCGTGCCGCTGAACTGCGGCGGCCTGCCCGAAGCCCTGGCCGAGAGCGAGCTGTTCGGGCATGAGGTGGGTTCCTTCACGGGCGCCACGCGGCGGCGTTGCGGCAAGTTCGAGCATGCGCAGGGGGGCACCCTGTTTCTCGACGAGATCGAGAGCATGCCGATGTCGGTGCAGGTCAAGTTCCTGCGCGCGCTGCAGGAGCGCTCCATCGAACGGGTGGGGTCGAACGAGCCCATCGCGGTGGATTGCCGGGTCATTGCCGCCAGCAAGGAAGACCTGAAACTCCTCAGCGAGCAAAAGAAGTTCCGTGCCGACCTGTACTACCGCATTGGGGTGGCCTTTATCGACCTGCCACCACTGCGCGAGCGGCGCGAAGATATCCCGCTGCTGTTCGAGCATCTCATCCTGCAGGCCGCTACCCGCTTCAACCGGCCGGCGCCGGTGCTCGGGAACGCGCAGTTCGAGCTGCTGCTGTCCCATTCATGGCCTGGCAACGTGCGGGAGCTGCGCAATGTGGCCGACCGTTTCGTGCTCGGGCTGCTGTCCGATGATTTCGAGCTGCACGGCGGCCATGCCGAGCACGGCAACAGCCTGCCCGACCAGCTCGAACAGTTTGAACGGGTGGTTGTCATGGAGGAACTCAAGCGGAACAACTGCGACGTGGCGGCTACCGCCAGGGCACTTTCCATCCCCAAGCAAACGCTGTACTCCAAGCTGCGCCGTCTGCAAATCGCCTATGACAAGGTGCAGGCCGAGGAGTGACCCAGGCGTAATCCAACTGAGCCAACTGGCCCAACTGGCCCAACTGATCCACCTGATCCACCATCGCCCCCCGGTCGCGCGGGGGACGCCCCCTATTTTCAAGACTGACAGGTATTCCCCATGCTTTACCAATTCCACGAACTCAAGAGCGCCTTGCTGTTGCCGCTCACCGCACTGGCGCAAGCCACGTCGCGCACCTTTACCAATCCGCTCAGCCCGCTGTCCATGATGCCGGGCGCCAACCGGATGGCCGCCGGCTACGAACTGCTCTACCGCCTCGGCAAGGATTACAAGAAGCCGCCCTTCGACATCAAGTCGGTGCAATGCCACGGGCGGGACGTTCCCATCGTCGAGCAGACCATCGTGGAGAAGCCCTTCTGCAAGCTGCTGCGCTTCAAGCGCTATGCCGACGATCCGCAGGTCATCCAGTGGCTGAAGGACGAGCCGGTGGTGCTGGTGTGCGCCCCGCTGTCAGGCCATCATGCAACCCTGCTGCGCGATACGGTGCGAACCCTGCTGCAGCATCACAAGGTCTACGTGACCGACTGGATCGATGCCCGCATGGTGCCGGCGGAGGACGGCCCGTTCCACCTGACCGACTACGTACACTACATTCAGGACTTCATCCGCCACATCGGCGCGGAAAACCTCCATGTCATCTCCGTGTGCCAGCCGGCCGTGCCTGTGCTTGCCGCCATCTCGCTGCTGGCTTCCGCCGGTGAGGCCACGCCGCGGACCATGACCATGATGGGCGGCCCGATCGATGCGCGCCGCAGCCCCACTGCCGTGAACGCGCTGGCCACCGACAAGTCCTTCGCGTGGTTCGAGAACAACGTGATTCATGCCGTGCCGGCCAACTACCCGGGACACGGCCGCAAGGTCTACCCGGGCTTCCTGCAGCACGCCGGCTTTGTGGCCACCAACCCGGATCGCCACCTCTCCTCGCACTACGACTACTACCAGAACCTGGTCGATGGCGACCTGGACGACGCCGAGGCTCACGTGCGCTTCTATGACGAGTACAACGCCGTGCTCGACATGGCCGCCGAGTATTACCTGGATACGATCCGCGATGTGTTCCAGGAATTCCGGCTGGCCAGCGGCACCTGGGAGATCGACGGCAAGCCGGTACGGCCGCAGGACATCACCGGCGCGGCGCTGCTGACCATCGAGGGCGAACTGGACGACATCACGGGAGCGGGCCAGACCGCGGCGGCGCACGATCTTTGCGCGGGCATTCCCGGCGCGCGCAAGCAGCATGTGACAGCGCAGGGCTGCGGGCACTACGGCATTTTCTCCGGCCGGCGCTGGCGCGAGGCGATCTATCCGCAGCTGCGCGCGTTCATCGCCAGCTATCGCTGAGCAGTCCGGCTCGCCATTCCAAGGGCCGAGGAGCGCGCCCTTGAGCGGCGCTCCCCAGCGATGGCGTGAAACCCTGGATGCGCGAGCGGCTTAATCCGACTGGTCCGGGATGGCCCGTATCAGCTCATCGAGCTGCGCGCTCATGGGCAACCCGAGCCGCTCACCGGTGGGCAGCTTGTTCATGAACCATTGCTTGTACGTGCGATCCAGTTCCCCGGACACGGCCATCTCGCGCACCGCCTTGTCCACCACGGCGGCGAACTGCAGATCGCCCTTGCGGAACATGATCCCGTAGGGATCGTAGGAGAGGAAATCACCGACGATCTGGAACCTGCCGCCGGCGCTGCTGCTGCGCAAAAAACCATACAACAGCACATCATCCCCCGCATAGGCGTCCGCGCCACCGTGCTGCAAAACCTGGAACGCATCGGCATGGTCCCGCGCCTTGATAACGTTCAGCTGCAGGCCGAAGCGAGCCGAGAGCCGCTCAAGCGCCTCCACGTTCGTGGTGCCGCCGGTCGCGACCACGGTCTTCCCCTTCAGGTCCTTGAACGACTTGATCGGCGATCCCTTCGGCACCATCAGCTTGGTCCCGGCCACGAAGATCACCGGTGAGAACGACACGCGCTTCAGGCGCTCGACGTTCCTGGTGGTCGAGCCGCATTCCAGGTCGACCCTGCCGGACGTGACCGCATCGAAGCGATTGTCCGAGGTGACCGGCACCCACTGAATGCCGACCTCGCGGCCCACCTCCGCCGCCACCGCATCCACAATCGCGCGGCAGATATCGATGGAATAGCCGACCGGCTTGCCAAGCCGGTCCAGGTACGAGAATGGCAAGGACGACTCGCGATAGCCGATGGTCAGGGTGCCGATTTCCTTCGCCTTCTTCAGCGTGCCGGCCAGTTCCCCCGCCTGTTGCGCCGACGCCGCGGCGGCGGACAATGCCGCGCACAGCGCGACGGCCGCCCACATCACGATTTGCCGGCACCTGCGGCGGCTGCGCCCGTCGCTCACGCGTGCTCCGTTTGAAATCATTTGATTTGCACTCCTGCAATGATCGTTCGCACAATGCCCGGCACACCGCGCGCGAGGCCGCCTGCGAGGCGCCCTCGCGCGCGCTGGCCGCTCAGGCCTGGACCGCGCCTGGCTTGCCGAGCGGGGCGCGCGCATCCGATGCCGTGCTGTCGCCCTCGCCGTCCAGATCCAACTCGCTCGCCAGCTGACCCTCCCACTTCGCCACCACGGCAGCGGCAATCGAGTTGCCTACCGCATTGGTCGCCGAGCGGCCCATGTCCAGGAACTGGTCGACCCCCATGATCAGCAGCAAGCCAGCTTCCGGAATGCCGAACTGGTTCAGCGTGGCGGCAATCACCACCAGCGATGCGCGCGGCACCCCGGCCATGCCTTTTGACGTCAGCATGAGCAGCAGCAGCATGGTGATCTGGGTACCGATCGGCAGGTGAATGTCGTAGGCCTGCGCAATGAACAGCACGGCGAACGTGCAATACATCATGGTGCCGTCGAGGTTGAAGGAGTAGCCCATCGGCAGCACAAAGCTGGATATCTTGCGGCTGACGCCGAACCGGTCCAGCGCGGTGAGCATCTTCGGATAGGCGGCCTCCGAGCTGGCCGTGGAAAAGGACAGCAGGAAGGGTTCGCGAATCAGCCGGATCAGCGTGAACACCCGCTTGCCCAGGAAGAAGAACCCGGCCGCCACCAGCAGGCCCCACAGCACCAGCAGGCCAAGATAGAAGCTGCCCATGAACTTCGCGAAGGTGATGAGAATGCCCAGCCCTTGCGTGGTCACGGTGGAAGCAATGGCCGCGAACACCGCCAGCGGCGCCATCCACATCACGGCGCCGGTGATCTTGAGCATGGTCTGCGCCAGGTCGTCGATGACGCCGGCCAGCCGCTTGCCTGTCTCCCCCAGGGTCGACAGCGCGGTGCCGAAGAAGATCGAGAACACCACGATCTGCAGGATTTCATTGGTGGCCATGGCCTCCGCCACGGACCTCGGCACCAGGTGCGTAATGAAATCCTTCAGCGTGAAGGCGTTGGTCTTCAGGTTGGTAGCCGCCCCCACGTCCGGCAACGGCAGGCCGATGTTGTGGCCGGGCTGCAGCAGGGTGGCCAGGATCAGGCCCAGCGTGAGCGAGAGAAACGAAGCCACGATAAACCAGCCGAGCGCCTTCACGCCGACGCGGCCAACGGTGCTCGCATCGCCCATGTGCGCGATGCCAACCACCAGCGTGGAGAACACCAGCGGTGCGATGATCATCTTGATCAGGCGCAGGAAGACATCGGTGAAGATCGATATATAGCCGGCGATCTCCTTGGCGGTACCGGGATCCGGGAAGGCCTTGTTACAGCTATAGCCGACGATGACGCCGAGGATCATCGCGATGACGATGTAGGTGGTGATTGGGCGCTTTTTTTTCATGACTGCTCCTTGGATTCTTGCGAGCCTGCTTTTCCGAAGCCGCCACCCTCGGATATGTTCTGGCGAATTGGGTCGCCGCGGTCCGGACCGGGCCGCGTCCTGCTTGCGTTTGCGCGTATTCGATGGTTAGCCTGCGGCCAAAGGCAGCCCGGATTCGCCATGCATGCCTTCCCCCATGACTATGAGACTAGGAAACTCACTGAAAACTGCCAACATCGTCGAGCATCCACCGGCGCGCCGGCACCACCGCATGCGGCAGCGCGGTGCTCTCCACGTCGAACTCGATCATCCGGGCGCCGGGCAGGAAATGGCTGCAGGACTGCCGCCAAACGGCATCTGGCCAGACCATTTCGACGGAACCGTCATAGGGGTGATAGACGGCGCTGTACAACGTGCCGTGGCCACGTCCGTAGGCAGTTTGAAACAGCGGCGGGCGCAGCAGCGCGCGCAGGACAGCCTTGGCATCCTCGGCCTGCCGCACTGCAACAGCCAGCGTCTGCTCCCTGGCCTCGGCCAGGGTCGCATTGGCGTGCGCCGTCCACTCGACGCCATGCTGCAGGTTGCTCACCGCCTGCTTGCGCACCACCTCCAGCGGCCGGTCCGGCGTGACAAACACCGTTGCCCACTGTGCGCGGCGGTCAAGCAGGCTCACCGTGTAGCTCATATGCACCGGGATGCGCGCAAGCATCTCCACGGCCTGGTCGACGTTCTCCGCGAACTCCAGCACGTAGCGCAAGACCAGTGGAATGCCGAATCCATTACCCACCGCCTTGCGGCCCCCGAACGACAGCGACGCGGCCAGGCCGCTCTCGTTGATGCCGTCGAGCGCGCCCCACAGGCAGTCGTTGACCGCCACCACCCGTTGGCCATGCCATCTGGACGCCAGCCACACGCCCTCGAGCAAAGCCGGGGCGAAATCGTAGTTGCGCAACAGCGCGGGCGTGGCACCGGCGGCCTGCTGCCCGTCCACCGGCAGCCACACCGCCTGCGAGCAGCCGGCAATGTAGGGCGGCGGCCCCCACATCGACAGGAAGCGCGCTTCCAGGTCGCCGCCGCCGGACAGCTCGACCAGCCGCTCCCAGGTCGGGACCAGCTCCGGCATGTGGTGGCGCAAGGCCTTGCGGCACATCAGGAAGCCCGGCCGCGCGCGATCGCCGTCGCGCAGATACCATTGCCGGTACCCGGGCCAGAACTGCCGGAAGATGTTCTGCCATCGCTGGCCGGGCAAGTCCTCACTGATCGCTTCGAATGTACAACGCATGAATTCCTGGCCTCTCGTGGTTGGACCTTCGGCCTACAGGATCTTGAACGCGCCCGGCTGCGGCGCAAGCTCGGCCTGTGCGGCAACCAGGGGCTTGGCCACGTAATACTGCTTGATGCCCCGGATCCATTGGTGCGCGCGCTCGTTGAGCTTGAACTCGTCGTTCATCGAACGACCCCGCGTGATCAGGATGCCCAGATCCGCGCCTTCGTAGCGATAGTCGCCGGGCCCGGTGATACGCAGGAAGAAGGCTTCTTGCTCGCTCTCGATCTCGCGACGGTTGGAGTCGAAGCGGTGGTAGGACACGGAGCCGTCGGATGCCATGCGATAGATGCCCGAGGGCGGCGCATGGGTCACGATATCCACGTTGTCCTCGGTGTACTTGATGACCAGCTGGGACCAGCCGTCGATGAACGACTTC
Organism: Cupriavidus sp. GW821-FHT02F09; assembly: GCF_059421605.1. Classification (NCBI taxonomy): domain Bacteria; kingdom Pseudomonadati; phylum Pseudomonadota; class Betaproteobacteria; order Burkholderiales; family Burkholderiaceae; genus Cupriavidus; species Cupriavidus sp. GW821-FHT02F09. Next base: position 34,666 of record NZ_JBWKVH010000023.1, on the reverse strand, counting down.
TCGGCCCAGCGCTCATTGAGCTCGCGCACATTGAGGTCGAATGGCACACCCGAGAATTCCAGCAGGTGGAACAGGAACAACGGCGCGTCCGCATAGGCGAAGGCCGCATGATTGGTCATCGGGCTGGCGCCGCAGATGCGGGGATTCAGCTCGCCGAGATACACCTCGCCGCTATCGACGTCGATCAGGAAGTCCAGGTCAAAGTAGCCGCGATAGCCCTCCTCCAGCAACTGGTTGCCGAAACGGAAGGCCATGTCGCGCGCCTTCATCCTGACGTCTTCCGAGAACGCCCCGGGGAAGATCTCGTTGCCGCACCAGCCGCCCTTGTAGGGGGTCAGTTCACGCGCGCCCACCACCTCGGTCAGCAGCGGCCCGACCAGCGTGCCTGACTGCGTGGCGCAGGCCTCCAGGGTCGCGCCGCGGCAGTTGATGCGCTTCATGATCTTGACTTCGGGGTCGTTGACGATCTCATCCTTGTGCTTGTTGAAATCGTCAACGCTTGCGATAAAGAAGGTGGTGTGGCCGGAGTCGCCGAACGCGCTCTGCACCACCAGGTCATTGCCCAGACCGTGGTGCTCCGCGATCTGCATCAGATGCTCGTAGCTGTCCACCTTCTCCAGTGCGTTGGGCACCGAGTGCACGCCAGCTTTGTTGCCGATGCGCACAGTCTCCATCTTGTTATCGCAGCGGCTGCGCAGCGCGGCCGGCGGGAACCACACGTCAAGCCCCAGCTCGTCGGCCAGCTCTTCGGTTTTCTCATCGAACATCAGGAAGGTCGCGGCAGGCCGTCCCCCCCGCTGCTCGATCATTTCCACCACGTCCTTATGCTGCAGCAGGTAGTTGTTGATGTCCTCGATCGAGGTGAACTCCTCGTGCGGCAGCGCCTGCGGCACGAAGACATTGGGATGGCGGCCGTCGAAGCAATCGATGTAGTTGATGTACTTGAAACGGTTGACCCACTGATCGATGCCCAGGAGATTGAAGTTAGTGGCGCTGATGAAGTAGATGGGCTTCTCGTTCCTGTGGAACATCACGCGCAGATCTGAGACATTACGGACTTTTTGCATCGCGGCTTTCTCCTGATGAACTCGGGGCCGGCTGGACGCGGGTTTCCCGCGGTTCCTGGACATCCAGGTCCGGCATTCTTTTTTTGTCGACATGGGCTCTGTTGCGAGAAGCCGGGCGCCTGTCCCAGCCTCCCGCCTCGCTACTTTTTTGCCGCGGGGCGTTCCGCCAGGGCCGCCGCCGCCACTTCATCGACCGTTGCCGTCGAGACTTCCACAACGGCCGAGACCGACGCCTTCGCCGCGGCCGCCACCGCCGCAGCTGCCTCGCCGGCGGCCTGGAGCGCCAGTTGCTGGAGCGCCCCGTCGCTGAACACACGGAAGCCCAACTCCGGGCGGTAACCGTGGATCTCCCGCACATCCAGCGCCTGCATGAACTCCAGAATCTCGGAGCTGATCACCTGCCCCGGCACCAGGATGGGGAAGCCCGGGGGGTAGGGAATCACGAACAAGGCCGATACCACTTCACGGCCCTTGGAGATGGCCTTGGCCACCTCGGCCATGTTCAGGTACTCGCAGTTCTCCTCGTCATAGGACATGAAGAAGGCTTTGCGGATATCGCCGTCCGGCGTCTCGATCTGCCCGCTGTTGCACACGCTGCGGAACGCAAAATGGAAGTGCGAAAAGTCCGGCAGCGGCGGCAGTTCCCTGGTCAGCGACGAAACGCGCTTCTCGTGCAGGCGGCGCTCGATCACGCTCATGTCCGCCGTGCGCTCCTCCAGCTCCCTGGCAATCTTGATCAGCACCTCGATCAGGTAAGCCACCGACGACCGCGTGGTACCGATATTGGTCATGAACAAGACGGTGTTGCGCGACGTTTTGTTGATCTGGATGCCGTACTTGTCCATCAGGTACTTGTTCTTGAACGTGTCACCGTCAATGCCGGAGGTGCCGATCGACAGGGTCAGCCGGGTCGGGTCCAGCGCGAATTCATCGACGCGCCACGCGGCTTCCATATTGGCCCAGCCGGATTCCGGGCTGTAGTACGCCTCGATGCCGGATGGCCGGTACGCGGTCGGCACCACGCGGGAGACGTTGAGGAACTGGAAGTACTTCTTGAGCAACGGGTGCGTGTGGATCCACTCACGCAGTGTCATGGCCAGTTCCATCTGGCGCTGCACCAGCTCGTAGCCCTCCAGCTCCACCTGGCGGCGGCCGACATCGAGCGAGGCCAGGATCTGGTAGTTCGGCGAGGTGGAGGTGTGCGTCATGTACGCCTCGTGGAACGCCTCTTCCGCCTTGTCCTTGAAGTCCTGGTCCCACACGTGAATCATGGAGCCCTGGCGCAGCGAGGTCAGGGTTTTGTGGGTGGACTGGGTCGCGTAGACCCGCACCCGCGCGCGGTCCGGATCCGGCATCAAGCGGGTGGCGACAAGCTTCTCCTCATCGTCCCAGTCCGCCCCGCCGAACGATGCGGTGAATGCATCGTAGCGCCGGCGATAATCCTCGCTATCGAGCTCGCGGCGCAGGCGCGACGCCGAATCCATGCCGGTGCGCTGGCGGTAGGTGGGATGAAAGCGGGCAAAGGCAAACCAGGCCTCGTCCCACAGGAAGATCAGGTCGGGCTTGATGGCCAGGCACTCCTCCATGACGCGCTTCACGTCGTAGACCACGCCATCGAACGTGCAGTTGGTCAGCAGCACCATCTTGACCTTGTGCAGCGTGCCCGCCCGCTTGAACCGCAGCAGCGTGCGCTTCATCTGGGCGATAGGGACCGCCCCGTACATCGAGAAATCGTCCAGTGGATAGGAGTCGAGATACGCCACCTTGGCGCCCGCCAGCACCATGCCGTAGTGGTGGGACTTGTGGCAGTTGCGGTCTACCATCACGATGTCGCCCGGCTTGACCAGCGCCTGCACCACGATCTTGTTGGCCGTCGAAGTGCCATTGGTCGCGAAGAAGGTGCGGCGCGCGCCAAATGCGCGCGCGGCATACTCTTGCGCGACCTTGATGGGGCCGATGGGGTCCAGCAGCGAGTCGAGCCCGCCGGACGTGGCGGAGGTCTCGGCCATGAACAGATTCAGGCCGTAGAACTGCGCCATGTCCTGAATCCAGTGGGAGTTCATGATCGACTTGCCCCGCGCCAGCGGCAAGGCGTGGAACACCCCGGTCGGCTGCTTCGAGTACTCCTTCAACGCCGTGAAGAACGGCGTCTTGTAACGCTCCGACACGCCTTTCATGATCGACATGTACAGCTCGGTGTGGTCCTCCTCCCGGAAAAAGATCCGGTTGAAGACCTCGCCCAGCCGCGACGCGATCTCTTCGGCCTTCACGTCCGTGACCAGGTACAGGTCCAGTTCCGGCCGCAGCTCCGCAATCTTCTGCCCCAGCAAGGGGCCGCGCTCGGATTCCGGCTGCTCCTCGATGCCCTCGTCCAGCCCTTCCAGGAACTTGCGCAGCAGGTCCAGCTCATACTCGGACTTGAACGGAAAGCCATGCCGGATCACGCAAGCCTGCAGGTTGAAGTTGAAGAGCGTGGCGATCAGCGCATCCTCGAAGCTTGGCACCACCACCACGTCCCACACGAAGGGATCATCCACGCGCTGCTTGCGCTGAACGCGCCGGCGCAAGGCCTCTTCATCCTCGCGCGTCATGTCGTCGACGATCAGGACCTCAAAGTACGGTCGTGCTATTTGCGCCTGCATCTCCTCTTCCGTCTCGATCTCGGACGGCTCCTCCGACTCCGCATCCAGCGACAGCTTCTTGTGGCGATAGGTGTCGCTGGCCAGCATGCGGTTGATACGGTGCACGGCGATGTTCAGCCGGCCCAGGTCGCCAGCCTCGAACCACGCGGTCAGCTCCTCGAACAATCGGTGCCCCGGGAATGCCCAGAACCGCTCGATCGGTTCAAGCATGGCCAGCGTCTCTTTTACCCGGGCGTGGCGCTCGATGAATTCCTTGCACTCCCGCGCGAGATTGACCAGGCGGCCCAGGTCGTCAGTCAGATTCATCCAGCCATCCGCGCGCATTTCCCAAACGCTGCGGTAACGGTTTAGGGAAATGTTTTGCCCGGTCTTTGCTTTTCGTGCCGTGCTGCGTGCCATGTTATTCCTCTGCTAACGAGATAATCTCAATGCGCGGATCTGCAACTGCGAATCCGTTTAATAGAACGACCGTTTTATTTCCTGCCCGATATTCACCGGCTCCTGTTTATCAAGCGGGTCGATAGCAACCTTGAAGGCAAGCGCTATCCATTGGGCCAGCCATCACGCTTTCCCTTGGATATTTGAATTCTGTTTTTTCGCCGCGCCGGAATAACGTGGCGGCCTGCCGAGGCTTTTCCCCCGGCGGCTACTCGCCCGCCGGCCCGGTCACTTCCGGCTTTGCGTCTTCCAGGACACCCGGCTTCACCAGCTTGCCAAGCGTGTGGAGATAGGCATCCGCGCCGCTGTTGCGCTGGTAGACCGGGAACTCCACCTCCCGGTCGCGGAAGCTCTTGAGCGGCTGGCCAAGCCCGCGCAAGCCGCGCTCGCGCTCGCGCCGGACCTTTTCGAAATCGATCTCCACGGGGATGATCTCCGCGGTGCCCGGGCCGGCTTCATGCAGCACATAGCCAGCGGGATCCACCACGATGGAGCGGCCCACGCCACCGTCACCGACACCGTTGATATCGAAAAAATAGACCTGGTTGGTTGCCGCCGATGCCCGCACGATCGACAATTCGATGTCGCGGTCAATGGTGTCCGTCATGGTCGGGTGCAGGATCACTTCAGCGCCCATCGCAACCAGTGTCCGGGTCGTCTCCGGGAACCACATGTCATAGCAGATCGAGATGCCGAAGCGCCCCGCGTCCGGCACATCGAACACCACGAACTCGCTGCCCGCGGCGATGCCTTGCTCATAGGGCCGGAAGGGAAACAGCTTGCAGAAACGGGCAACCACGTTCCCGGCGGGGTCGATCACCGGCGCGGTGTTGTAGATCGCGCCGCCGCGACGCTCGAACAAGGATCCGGGGATCAGCCACAAGCCGTACTTGGCAGCCATCTCGCACAGGCGGGCCTCGGCTGCGCCCGGCATTTCCTCGGCCTTGGCCGGGCTCGGGCCAAACGCCGCCAGCTCGGAGAACATCACCATGTCGACCCACGGAAAGCGGTGCCTGACATGGGCCAGGTAGCGATTCATCTGCGTGATGTTCTCGTCGAATGCCGACACCGGCATCTGGATACCTGCTACTGCAAAACGCTTCATTTAATGCCTCGATAAATACAACATACTGGTACATCAGCACGCACCGATATGGGGATATTCGCCATTGCCCCATCGCATTTAGGCAGTGAATTAAGTGCCCGCTCAATAGCTGGTCTTTCACACTTTTTGGGGCCAAGCCGGCGGTCTGTTACTTAGTTGAAATGGTTATGTGGTAATGCCGCGACATGATGGGATCTACTCTACAAGCCCGTTGGCTCCACTGTATAGTGCCGGTACAAATTTTCAGATGGAGCCAAGAATTGAGAGAGACGCCGTTGACCGATTGGCTTCTCGCGCGCAGTCATTGGAGCCAGCCCGAACGATCCGGTGCTCCGCTGAACAGGCAGTTGTTCGACGACATCCGCGAGGCCATCCTCGCCGGCCAGCTATCCCCGGGCACACGGTTGCCACCCACCCGCGAACTTGCCCGTGAACTGAGCATTGCCCGCAACACGGTCCTCTATGCCTACGAGCGGCTCACCGACGAGGGCTACACGCACACGCACGGCGGCAGCGGCACCTACGTTGGCGACACCGCCCCCGACCCCGCCCTGCTCGCCCGCATCGTCGCCCCCAGCCAGGCCGGCGAGCCCGCGCTCCCCGGCGATGAATCCAGGCTCTCGCTGCGCGCGCGCGAACTGCTGGCCAGCGTTGGCGCATCGGACCTGCAAGTGGGTGCGTTCGTGCCCGGCATTCCGGATGTCAGCCAGTTCCCGCGCGGCGTGTGGCAGCGCCTGATCACCAAGGTCTGGAAGACCGCCAGCCAGGAACAACTGGGCTATGGCAGCCGGCATGGCCATCCGCCGCTCAAGCGCGCGCTGACGGAGTACCTGTCGCTCGCCCGCGGCGTGGATTGTTCGCCGGAGCAGATCATCGTGACGCAGGGCAGCCACCAGGCCATCGATCTCTGCGCCCGCCTGCTCGCGGACCCGGGCGAACTGGTCTGGGTCGAGGACCCATGCTATTGGGGCGCGCGCAGTGTCTTTCGCTCGGCGGGCCTGCAGATGGAGGGCATTGCGGTGGACGAGCACGGGATCCGGCCGCCGGTTGCACCAGAGAGCGCGCCAAGGCTGATCTTTGTCACCCCCTCTCACCAATACCCGAGCGGCGTGGTGATGAGCCTTGCGCGGCGCCGCCTGCTCACAGAGCTGGCGCATCGCCACAACGCATGGATCATCGAAGACGACTACGACAGCGAGTTCCGCTATCAGGGCGCACCCTTGCCGTCGCTGCAGGGGCTGGACCCGCACCGCAACACCATCTATGTCGGCAGCTTCTCGAAGGTGCTCTATCCTGGCTTGCGGCTCGCCTTCCTGATCGTGCCACCGGAACTGGTCGACGCCTTCTCGGTAGCGCAATCCGAGTTGCATCGCGGCGGACAGCTATCGGTGCAAGCCGCGCTGGCGGAGTTTATTTCCGATGGCCATTACGCAGCGCACGTACGGCGCATGCGCAAGATCTACGGCGAACGCCAGGTGTTGCTGATTGACGAATTGCAGCGCCAGCTCGGCGACGAGGTGGCGATCGTGGGCACCGATACCGGGCTGCATCTGAGCGTCATACTCCGGCATGCCAATGACCAGTTGGTATCGCGTTTCGCGCTGGCGCACGGGATCGTGGCGCGACCGTTGTCGTCGTATTTTGCTGATTCGCTGCAGGCGCAGAATGGGTTGGTGCTCGGCTATGGTGGGGTTGCGGATGCGGAGATTGCACCTGCGGTTGGTAAGCTGGCGCGGGCTATTGAGTTGGTGAAGGGGTCTTGAGTTGGGGCTGCAGGGCCAGTCTTTTAGCGCTCCTAGCTGCTGGCGCGGCTGTGCGCCTTTGGCCGTTTTCGCTTGGGGGAGATGTCACTTTTCTTTACGAGTTAAATACGAGAATATTGAATTCAGAATCTGAGCGGGGCCATTCGCTGAGCGACGGTCATCGCAGGAAAGGTGAGATGGGGATGGGCGTGTGTGCATCTAACGCCGACATGAATGTGCTGCTGCACCCCCACGGCGCGGGGCGTGGGGCGCGATTGCCGCGGATGAGAGAGATGCGGGCGGGAGCAAGGACGCGCCCGGACGCTGAGGCCAGCGCGCACAACTACTCCACCATGAAAAGGTGCGCAACGTTAATGGCTGAGCGAACGCCGCCAAGCCATCGGCTCAGAACATTTCGTCGATTCGATTCACATTGGCGAGAAGCTGCTGCTGCAACGGCAGCTAGCAGGCTATACAAACCGACGCAATCAATCGCGGTATCGGCGCGCAGATCGAGCGGCGTGAGGACGGCGCCAATGCGCAGGCCCCCGCCAGTTACGGCTCAGCGCGCGGCGACGCAAGCGCTGATCGAGAACGAACCCCGCAGGCCCGGGTACAGCGTCTGCACCGGCTCAATGCCTGGTCCAGTTGCTGCTTTAGCGGTGTCAGCAAGGCATGCAGGCGGCTATCGCCCGCGTGCAGGTTCAGCAGCGTGATGACAGATTCCAGATGCGCGCTGATGCGCAGCAGTTCGTGGCAGCCTTGATGGGTAGGCTCGCGGCGCGGATCCGCTTCGTTGTCCGGCAGCAAGGGCTCGGCGATCAGCCTGGCCTCCATGGCGGCTTCCCGTGCTTCGGCAGCGGTGCGCGGGCGACGTTGGCGGGCGGTCATGGGTACCTCCTGTTTTGTGATCTGACTACGATCCTGGAAATCAGAGTTTCGAGGGGCAGCGTTGGCGACCATCGTCCCCGCACGAGGCAGCGGTGAGTTGTTGTGCTGATAGGCGTGCGTATCCCCACCGCCTGCGGCCTTGCGGCCCGCGGTGCAGGTGCGGGGAACAGGCGTGGCTCAGTACAGCGCCTGCACGCGGTTCACTGCTTGGTCCAACTGCTGCTTCAGCGGAGCCAGCAAGGCATGCAGACCGTTGTTGGCGGCGTGCTCGTCAGCCTGTAGCTCCAGTAGGAGCAGGAGGGATTCCAGGCCCGCGCTGACGCGCAGGAGGTCATGGCAGGATTGGTGGATGGTTTCGCGTAAGGCTGCGCGGTCAGTCTCGGTTACATACTCTGACATCAACGACTCCATCAGTGGCAGCGTGTCCGCGGCATGTGAGGCGATGCGCGCGAGCACGTCGGCCGATTGTTGGACGGGCGCCTCGCCCGTGAGGATCTGCGTGTCTGATAGACTTTCGCGGCTTGCATCCGGTGCAGAATGCGGCGCGATGTAGCCCTGTTCGGGCTGGGCATCGGCGCGATTGCGGGCAGCTAGACGACCTGAGAAGGGCCATCTATTGATGTAGAGATGCTGGCACGCCGAATCGTCGCGTTTTGCGGTTGGGGCAGCGCTGCCGGCACAACACAAGGTGTCGACCGTCGCGGTGTCCCGGGTGTCTATGGAAATCAATGTTAGCCATATTTGGCTATAAAAACAAGCCAAATATGGCTATGTGCATCCACCCCTCTCCATGCGTGAGGGAGCGGTCGCTGTACACCGTTGATTTATTTGATTATTTCTAGTGAGCTGAGCCGGCGCTCGACCAGTTCGACCGCCCTCCCCTCATCTTAGAACTTGAGGAAAAAGCAAGGACATGTCGCTCGTTGATCGGCTTCGGCAATGCGCAGAGATAGCTGGAAGTGGCGATGAACTTGCCCGCAGGGCGGCCATCCCGAGGAGGACGCTGGAATACTATCTCGCTGGCGAGTCGGACCCCAAAGCCAAGCGGCTGACAGCGATCGTCGAGGCAACTGGCGTGAACGGGCACTGGTTGCTGACGGGAAGCGGCCCGATGCTGGCAAACGATGCGCGGCTGCCGTCGAATCGTGCGACGGCAGCGATGGATGCCAGCCGACTCGGTTCGGCGTTAAGCGAGGTGGAGCGGAGTCTTGCGGCCACGCAGCAGCATGTGCCGGCTGAACGGCGCGCCAAGATCGTGCTCTTGGTGTACGAGCACCTTGAGAGTGGAAAGACGCCCGAGGAGAGCGCCGCGTTTGCGCGGCAACTCGTCGAGCTGACTAGTGGGCCGTAACGTTTAAATTGGAAGTAATTCACCGAGAAGGATCGAAATATCTCCATTTCACGGGTTTCGGCTGTTTGTTGTAGTTACGATCCACTAGCTGCCGGTCGAGGCATAGTGGCGCAGCCCGACACGCCACGCGCCGAAAGCCGCCAGGAGAAAAACGAAACCCGCCAACGGCGACACCAGCCCTGTCCAGGCAGGCGCACCGAGTGGATCGGCCTTGCCCAATATGGTCAGCGCGGGGTAATAGGCGACACAGGCCAGTGGCACGGCAAAGGTCAGCACGTACCGGAACCATTGCGCATACAGAGCCAGCGGATACTGCGTCGCCTGTACGCCGCCGTATGTCAGGACGTTGGCGACCTCGAGGCTCTCGATGGTCCAGAAGGACAGCGTGCCCTGCAGTACCAGGATGCCCAGAAACAGCGCCACGCCGCCTGCGACCGCAAACAGGGCGATGGCGATGGATCCCGGTGTCCACGCGATGCCCACCTGCACCGTTGCGAAAGCCAATACCATCAGCCCTTGCAACAAGCGCCCCAGACGGCTGATGCGGACGTCGTGCCCCATCAATTGCAGAGCCAGGGGACGAGGCCGCAATAGCAACCGGTCGAATTCGCCGGTGCGCAACAACGCCGTGCCCAGCACGTCGAAGCCGCGCCCCAGGGCATCGGCGATGGCGAACATGCAGTTCACCAGCCCGTAGAACAGCGCTACCTCGCCGATTCTCCAACCCTGCACGTCGCCGAAGCGGTGGAACAGCGCCCAGACCGCGACCACCTCGACTCCGGTGACGAGGAACTGCCCCACCGTAAGCAACAGCGCCGAGGCCGGATAGCGTGCCTGGCCGCTCAGCGAAGCCATCACGAGGCGGGCGAACAATGCCAGGGAGCCCATTCGCCTCAGCCGCCTTGCACGTCGAGCCGGCGCATCGTGCGTCCCATGGCCGCATGGCCAACGGTCACTAGCAGCACGATCCACAGGCATTGCAGGCCCAGCCCGCAGAGCATTTGCGCGCCGCCCAGCTGCCCGAAATAGATCCGCGCCGGAATATCCATCACGCCCGCTAACGGTTGCACCAGCAGCACGGTCTGCCAGGTGTCGGGCAGTAGTGCCAGAGGCAGCAGGTTCCCGGAGAACACGATGACGACGGGTCCCGCCAGCGTATTGATGCCGCGTTCGTTGAGCGCGGCTGCCGCCGCGATGTTGAGCAGCATCACCAGCGATGTGGACAGCAGCAGCGCGAGCAGCACCGAAGCGATGAAGCCCAAGCCCGCAGCCAGTCCGGCAGGCGGCTGCCAGGCCCATTCACCCAGCCCGGCAATTGGCAGCGCAATGCCAGCAAAGGCCAGCATCAGTGCCACACGCGGTAGCGCGCGCGCCGCCGTCCAGCCGGCCGAGCGTGCAAACCACAGCGCATAGGCATTCACCGGCCGCAGCCGGTCGTATGCCACGGCTCCGGTGCGCACCGCCTGCGCCACCTCGGGGTCGCCCATCCACGGCAGCAGTGCGAGCAAGCCTTGGGCCAACCACGTGTAGGTGATGGCCTGCGCGAGCGACAGCGGCGCGCTCGCCGCCGCCGCGCTGCGGTAGAACGCCACCAGTACCATGATCTTGATTCCCCCCCACCAGCACTGCGTAACGAAGCCCGCGTATACCGCCACCCGGTACTGCAGCATCTGCAGGAACCGGGATCTGAACGCGGCGAGATAGGGACGCAGGAGTTCGCGCGGCGCCATCATGGACTAGGCCTCGACCGCGCCGTGCATCGCGTAGAAGCGCGCGATGACGGCCTCGATGGTCATACCCTCGTCTTCCGCGTCCGCTGACAGGCCCTCATCCAATCGGCGCGCAGCCACCACCTGGGACCGCAACGCGTCGACCGCGCAGTCGGCCAGCACGCGGCCGTGGCCGATCACGATCACACGCTTGGCCAGCGCCTCGATGTCATGCATGTCGTGCGTGGTCAGTAACACGGTGGTGCCGCGTTCGTGGTTGGCGCGCCGCACGAAGTCACGGACCGCGAGCTTGGTGGGCGCATCGAGCCCGATTGTCGGCTCGTCCAGGAAGAGGATGTCGGGTTCGTGAAGCAACGCCGCCGCTATCTCCGCCCGCATGCGCTGCCCCAGCGACAACTGGCGCACCGGCTGGTCAAGCAGGCGCTCGAGATGCAATAGCGCGACCAGTTCGTCGCGCGTGCGGGCAAAGCGCACCGGGTCGACCCGATAGATGTCGCGCAGCAGCGCGAAGCCGTCGCCCACCGGCAGATCCCACCAAAGTTGCGTGCGCTGCCCGAACACCACGCCGATGCGTGCCACGTGCCGCTCGCGGTCGGCGAAAGGGACGCGCCCGTCGATTTCGACGCGGCCGCCGTCGGGCCGCAGGATACCGGCAAGGATCTTGATGGTGGTCGATTTGCCAGCGCCGTTTGGGCCAATGAGGCCCAGCAGTTCGCCGCGCTGCAGTTCGAATGACACCCCCGCCAGCGCATCGACCGTGCGATAGCGCGGCCGAATCAGTGCACGCAGCGCACCGAGCACGCCCGGGTCGCGCTCGTGGATGCGGTAGGTCTTGTGTAGACGACTAACGATGATCTGGGGCATGGCGGCGCGGTATGGCGGCGCAAAGAGGGCGGGCAAGCTTACATGAAGTGTGATCGGCGGTCCACCCCACACCCCAACCTTTCCGATCTTGCGGCCACGGTGCTTCCGCCTGGCGTCGTCTTGAGACCCTCACTTCGCCACGCAGATCGGCGCAGACCCAAAAAACTCCCCCTAAACCACAATCTCCCGCGACGCCTGCGGCCTGCGCACCAGCAACTCAGCCAGCTTCTTCAACGCAGCAGCAAGATGGGCACGCGTCTCGACACCTCCCAGCGAGATGCGGATCGCATTGGGCGGCGTGGGGCCAGCATAGAACGCATCGGAAGCGGTAACACGCAGATCCTCCGCACGCGCGGCCTGCGTCAGCGCCAGCGAAGTCCAGTAGCTCGGCAAGTTGTGCCAGACGTGTATGCCGCTGGGTGGTGCCTGGTCCGCGCTGAACAGCAACTGCCGTGCAAGCTCTCGCCGCGCGAAGGCTTCGGTGCGGATCCCGGCCAGCAACTGCGCGGCGGAGCCTTCGTGAATCCACTGCGTGGCCAGGGCTGTCGACAGCGGCGTGGACATCAGCGCGAAGGAGCGCAGCGCGGCCAGCACGCCCGCCCGGCTGCGCGCTTCGGGCAGGCGGATATAGGCGGTCCGCAGCCCCGGGCTCAGGCATTTCGACAGCGTGGCAACGTAGTAGACCTGGCCCGGCGCAAAGTGGGCCACGGGCGGCGGCGCGTCGCTGCCGAGCAGCCAGTAAGGATCGTCCTCGATGATCCAGGCGCCGCACTTCTGCGCGGTCAGCGCGACATCGCGGCGCCGGTGCGCGGGCATGGTCCGCGTGGTCGGGTTCTGGATGGTCGGGTTGAGGTAGATCGCGCGTGCGCCATGCTCGCGCAACGCTTGCTCCATCGCATCGGGCCGCATGCCGTCGTCATCGGTGGCCACCGTCACCACGCGGCGCCCGAGCTGCTCGGCCGCCGCGCGCAGGCCGGGATAGGTCAGCGGCTCCGCAAGGATGGCGTCGCCGGGCTGCGTGAGCGTGAGGATCAGCGCCGCCAGCGCGGCCTGGGCGCCGGGGCAGGCAATCAGCTGCTGCGGGCTGACCGACTCCAGCACCGGCTTGAGCCACATGGCGCCGGCGGCCCGGTCCGCCCTGCTGCCGCCACCAAGCTGGTAGGTCATGAGCAGGTGCGCATCGGAGCGCAGCAGCACCTGCGACAGCCCGCGCTGCAGCAAATCATGGAAATCCACGCCGGCGGGCGGCGGCGGCACGTTCATGCTCAGGTCGACCATCTGTGCCAGTTCGACCTTTGGCGGGGCGACGAAGGTGCCCAGCGCCCCGCGCGCCTCGATCAGGTTGCGCCGCTTGGCCTCGGTGAACGCACGCGTCACCGTGGTGAGATCCACCCCGAGCTGCCTGGCCAGCTCGCGCTGCGGCGGCAGGCGGTCGCCGGGGTTCAGGCGCCCGTCCCCGACCGCGCGCTCGATGAAGCCAACGATCTGCTGGTAGCGCGCGCCCTCGCCGCGCACGAAGGCGGCGGCCCAGCCGGGACCGGCGCCGTTATCTTGTATGGATTTACTCTGATGCATTTTGCTTTATGTATGGCCTTTGTCTTACATTATCATGCGCCGCAGCATCACACAAATCCATACATTTAACGCTTTGTATGCGTTTCCCGCCAGTCCGGCGGAATCCCCTCTCTCGCGATGGTTTCCAGCGTGCCGTGGCAGGCAGTCCCGACGCGCGCGCCGGTTATGTGATGCATAACTAAGGTGTGTCTTATGCGTAACTCAAATGCCGGGGCAGACGCTGCTGTCCGGCGAGAATCCAGCGCTTGGCTGAATGCTTGCAAGGGAGGGTTCCGCCATGCGGGACTGTTCCTCGGTGGAGCAGCGATGCTCCTTCTCAGTGGCTGCCAGCTGGAGCTGCTATCCCCGAAGGGCGACATCGGGCATCAGGAAAAGACGCTGATCCTGGTCTCGCTGTTCATCATGCTGCTGGTCGTCGTGCCCGTCATTTTCCTGACGCTGTATTTCGGCTGGCGGTATCGCGCCTCCAACACCAAGGCAACGTATGCGCCCAAGTGGGCGCACTCCACGCGGATCGAGGTGGTCATCTGGACCATCCCGTGCGTGATTGTGGCCGGCCTGGCGGTGCTGATCTGGAACACCACGCATTCGCTGGACCCCTACAAGCCGCTGGAGTCGACCGTCAAGCCCATCCGCGTCGAAGCCGTGGCGCTGAACTGGAAATGGCTGTTCATCTACCCGGACTACGGTATCGCCTCGGTCAACCGGCTGCCCATCCCGGTCGATACGCCGATCAATTTCAGCATCACCGCGGAATCGATGATGAACTCCCTGTTCATCCCGCAGCTCGGCAGCATGGTCTATGCCATGGCCGGCATGCAGACCAAGCTGCACCTGATCGCCGACACGCCCGGCACCTACGCGGGCATGTCCGCGGCCTACAGCGGCCCCGGCTTCTCCGACATGCATTTCGACACCGTGGCCACCTCGCGCGAGGCGTTCGACGCGTGGGTACGGCAGGCCAGGCAGTCGCCGCTGACGCTGGACGAGAAGGCCTACAAGACGCTGGAGCTGCCGAGCACCAAGGAGCCGGCGACGGTCTACGCGGGCGTTGCGCCCGGCCTGTTCCAGAACATCGTCAACAAGTACATGCATAGCGATATGCGCGCCAATATGCGCGGTAATACGCGTGGTGATGCGCTTGGCGACGTATGCACAGCCCAAAGCCCCCCGCTGGCCATCAACTGATGAAGCCAATGAATCCGAAACACATGCACTGCATGCCACACACACAACGCCACCGCGCCGCGGCCACGGAGCACTGATCCATGTTCGGCAAACTGAACCTCGAGGCGATTCCGTACCATGAGCCCATCATCATGGGTACGCTGGCCGCCGTCATTCTGGGCGGCGTCGCGCTGCTCGGCGCCGTGACCTACTTCGGCAAATGGAAATACCTGTGGACCGAGTGGATCTGCTCGGTCGACCACAAGCGCATCGGCGTGATGTACATCATCATGGCGCTGGTCATGCTGCTGCGCGGCTTTGCCGACGCCATCATGATGCGCGCGCAGCAGGCGATCGCTGTGGGCGATGCGGCCGGCTACCTGCCTCCACACCACTACGACCAGATCTTCACCGCCCACGGCGTGATCATGATCTTCTTCGTGGCAACGCCGTTCATCCTCGGCTTGATGAACGTCATCGTGCCGCTGCAGATCGGCGCGCGCGACGTAGCCTATCCGTTCGTCAACTCGCTCAGCTTCTGGCTGGCGGCAGCGGGCGCGGTGCTGGTGATGATGTCGATGTTCGTCGGCGACTTTGCCGCCACGGGCTGGGTCGCCTATCCACCGTTGTCCGAGCTGGGATATAGCCCGACGGTGGGGGTGGACTACTACATATGGTCACTACAGATATCGGGCCTGGGAACCACGCTCACCGGGATCAACTTCATCGTCACCATCCTGCGCATGCGTGCCCCGGGCCTGACGCTGATGAAGATGCCGGTGTTCACCTGGACCGCGCTGATCACCAACATCCTGATCGTTGCCGTGTTCCCGGTGCTGACCGCCACGCTCGCGCTGCTCACCGCCGACCGCTACCTGGGCATGCACTTCTTTACCAATGAGCTTGGCGGCAACGCCATGATGTACGTCAACCTGATCTGGGTCTGGGGACACCCGGAGGTCTACATCCTCATCCTGCCGTGCTTCGGAGCCTTCTCGGAGATCATCTCCACGTTCTCCGGCAAGCCGCTGTTCGGCTACAAGTCGATGGTGTACGCCACCTCGTCCATCGGCATCCTGTCGTTCTTCGTCTGGCTGCACCACTTCTTCACGATGGGTTCCGGCGCGAACGTCAATGCCTTCTTCGGGATCATGACAACCATCATCTCGATCCCGACGGGCGTGAAGCTGTTCAACTGGCTGTTCACGATGTATCGCGGCCGCATCCGCTACCACTCGTCCACGCTGTGGACGATCGGCTTCATGGTGACCTTTGCCATCGGCGGCATGACGGGCGTGCTGCTGGCCGTGCCCGGCGCGGACTTCTTGCTGCATAACAGCCTGTTCCTGGTCGCGCACTTCCACAACGTGATCATTGGCGGCGTCATCTTCGGCTGCCTGGCCGCCATGAGCTTCTGGTTCCCCAAGGTGTTCGGCTTCACCCTGAACGAGCGCTGGGGCAAGATCTCGTTCTGGTGCTGGCTGGTGGGCTTCTACCTGGCCTTCATGCCGCTCTACGTGCTCGGCTTCAAGGGCATGACCCGCCGGATGAACCACTACACGCACGCCGACTGGCAGCCCTACCTGATCGTGGCGCTGTGCGGCGCCGTGATCATCGGCGCCGGCATCGTCGCCCTGCTCATCCAGCTGGCCGTGAGCGTGCGCGACCGCAAGCAAAACCCCGACCTCACCGGCGACCCGTGGGATGGCCGCAGCCTGGAGTGGGCCACCGCATCGCCGGCCCCCTTCTACAACTTCGCCCATGTGCCGCACATCACTTCGCTGGAACAGCACTGGGATGACAAGGAGGCGGGGCGCGCCTATGTGCGGCCAGCCCACTACGAGGACATCCATATGCCCAGGAACACCAGCGCGGGCGTGATCGTGTCGGCGTTCGGCCTGGTGCTCTGCTTCGCGCTCGTCTGGCACATGTGGGCAATCGCGGGCCTTGGCCTGCTGGGTGTGATCGGCACCTTCATCGCACGGACCTACAACCGCGACGTGGACTACTACGTCCCGGCGGCCGAAGTCGAACGCATCGAAAACGCGCGCTATGCGCAGCTACGCAAGGCGGCTTGACCCATGAGCTACACAGTCATTCACAACACGCACGAGCACGTCGCGCACGACGACGGATCCAAGACCACACTGGGGTTCTGGATCTACCTGATGAGCGACTGCCTGATCTTCGCCGTGCTGTTCGCCACCTTCGGGGTGCTCGCCGGCAATACGGCAGGCGGCCCGAGCGGCCGGGAGCTGTTCGAGCTGCCGTTCGTGCTCGGCGAAACCATGCTGCTGCTGATCAGCAGCTTCACCTTCGGCGTGGCCATGCTGAACATGCAGCCCGGGCGGGAGCGCCAGGTCATCCAATGGCTGGGCATCACGTTCCTCCTTGGCGCGGCCTTCATCGCCATGGAGCTGTATGAGTTTGCCGAGCTGCTGCATGCCGGCGCGGGGCCGGGCGTCAGCGCGTTCCTGTCTGCCTACTTCTCCCTGGTGGGCACCCACGGCCTGCACGTGAGTTGCGGCCTGCTGTGGATCCTGGTCATGATGCACCAGGTCAAGTCCTTCGGCCTGGATGGCGTGACCCGGCGCCGCCTGGCCTGCCTCAGCCTGTTCTGGCACTTCCTGGACCTGATCTGGATCTGCGTGTTCACCTTTGTCTATCTGCGAGAGTTTGTATGAAGACCGCCCATCTCCACACAGGATCCGCGGCACATGCCGCGCACGGCAGCCTGAAAGGCTATGCGATCGGCTTTGCGCTGTCGCTGGTGCTCACCCTCGCGTCGTTCGGCGCGGTGATGGGCGGGTTCGTGCCCAAGGGCATGGGCCTTGCCGCCATCGTGGTGCTTTGCGTTGCGCAGCTGGTGGTGCAGCTGGTGTTTTTCCTGCACATCGGGACGTCCGCGGACCAGCGCATGAACACGGCAATCTTCGTGTGCACCGGGGTGCTGATCGCCATCATCGTGGCAGGCTCGCTGTGGGTCATGCATAACGCGAACGTCAACATGATGCCGATGGATATGTCGCCGGAACGCGCGCGTCTGCGCGACTAGCACCACGGCCGCCAAGGGCACCATGGCGTGGCCGCCCCCTCGGCGGGGGCCGGCCACGCGCCGCCGTCAGGCGGCGTGCTTGCGAATGACTAGATAGAATGACTAGAAAAGCAGGCTGCCGGCGGCCGCCGTGCGGCTGGCCGCGGGCCAGTGGCGGATGTTCTGAAACCGCGTGGTCCGGTCGCCAAGCATGCTGGCGCCCCCTTCCCAATAGACCCAGCTCCGGCCCCTTCTGAGACGGTCCAGGTAGGCGTCTTCAAACCCGGCCGGCAAGCGATTGGCCATGGACGCCAGCGCGCTTTCGTCAGCGCCGAACTCACCGGCAAGCCTGAATTTCCCGCCAGACAGGCCATCCGCGATTCTCAGGTCCAGGTAAGGCACGAACAGGCCGATGCGGCGCAGCGCCGCCGGCATCGCACAGCCCCATGCGTGGACGGCAGCACGCAACGCACCGAGCGCGAGCAGGAACGCCCGCTCATTCCTGGCCGTCAGCACACGCCCACTAAGCACGCCATCCATCAGTTCCTTGCCCGCGGCGGTGAAAGCCGGCGGTGCAAGCGAGACACCTTCGGGATGCCCCTGGCCGAGAAGCGCAAGGCAAGCCGCGAGGCCGCTTGCGCTTTGCTCGCCCATGCTCAAAGCCGGACAACGCGGATCGGATTCGGAAAGCAGAACCAGCACATCGGCAGCGTGGCGTGGCGACGCCAGCACGATGCGGTCATAGGCGAGACCGGCGTCTCGCATGCACAGTTCAAGCGCGGTGCAGGCCGGACATCCGGCCAATACAAATAACTGGTACTTCATGGCTGCGGCGGTTTCCCCTGGCGTCGACAATGACGCGCGTCCAGGGGATGTTGCCGCACCGCAACAATGCAGAACAGGAGCAGAAGTACGCTATTTGGAGCAGAGCAGAGTCGAATTCCGCCGGGGCGTTAGCCTGGCACCCGCAGCGCCGCATTCAGCTGGTCAACCACTTCCGCCCAGTCAGCATCTTCCAGGATTTCCTCCCGCAGCAACGTGGCCTGCGCGGGCGTCCAGAACGGGGCGTCCGCAAGCACGACATCGGGGGCCAGGGGAGAATGCGCGGCCAGGAATTCACGGATCGCCTGATCGTCGGCGGGCAGGCCGAGTTGCGCAAACAACTCGGAAAAATGGTGGAAGGAATTGTCCACGGCGAGCGTACCTCCTTTGGTGAAGACACATCACTGCATCAATGTTCGACCCTGCGCGCTGAAACCGCCTCAGCCCCGCGCTATCCGCTTGGCCATGCTCCAGCGATGCACCTCGGAGGGACCATCGTAGATCCGGAAGGCGCGCATGTCGCGGAAGATGCGCGCAACAATGGTTTCGTCCGTCACCCCGCTGCCACCAAGCACCTGCACGGAACGATCCACCACCCGCCACAACGCCTCCGAGCAGTACACCTTGGCCAGGCTAGACTCGTCGCGCCCCTTCTCGCCCTGGTCCAGCACCCAGGCGCAGTGCCAGATGGTCAAGCGCGCGGTGTGCATATCCATTTCGTTGTCGGCCAGCATGAACCCCACGCCCTCATGCTCCACCAGGGTCCGGCCAAACGCAAGGCGCTGCCGCGCATAGTTGACCGCAATGTCATGCGCGCGCCGGGCCGCCCCGAGCCAGCGCATGCAGTGCGTCAGCCGCGCCGGGGCCAGGCGCAGCTGCGCGTAGCGGAATCCTTCCCCAAGCTTGCCGAGCACGTCGCGCTCGGGAACGCGCAGGCCATCGAAGCGCACCACGGCATGCCCACCCGTGAAGCACGTATCGAGCGCGTCCATCTGCCGCTCGATCTCGACACCGGCCTGGTTCATGTCAGCGAGGAACATGGTGGCGGTGCCGTCTTCCATCCGTGCCATGATGATGGCGAAGGTGGCGCCGGTGGCGCCCGTGATAAACCACTTCCTGCCCGTGATCACGAAATGGTCCCCATCGCGCACCGCCGTGGTTTGCAGCATCGACGGATCGGCCCCCGCGCCTGGCGCCGGCTCGGTCATGCAAAAGCACGAGCGCGTGTGCCCAAGGATCAGGGGATGTAGCCAGCGCGCCTTCTGCTCCGGCGTGGCGACCAGCTCCATCAGGTGGATATTGCCTTCGTCCGGCGCATGGATATTCATCGCGATCGGCCCCAGCGGCGAGTAGCCCGCCTCTTCAAAGACAATGGCCTTGTCCCGGTGCGAAAGCCCGAGGCCTCCGGCCTGCGTGCTGGCGTGGGGTGTCAGCAAGCCCACCGCCCTTGCCTTGTCCACCAGGTCCGCGCGCAGATCCTCGGTGGGGCCGTGCGCCGTTTGCCGCGGATCGCGCTCCATCGGCATGACCTGGTCCGCAATGAACTGGCGGGTGCGCTCCTGCAGCTCCCGTTGAACGGGCGTCAAACTGAAGTCCATCATCTTGCTTTGCCTCGCCTTGCTTCGTTTTCTGATTGGGCCATTGCAGCCATGCAGAACAAATTGTAGGCGAGGCAGGCGTCCCGGCGCGAGGCGTGTGGATGTGCAGGCGTGGCTATCCCTGCGCGGCTAGCACGCGACGTGGCAGACGCCAAGTTGCTGGGCCATCAGCACGAGATCGGCAAACGTGCGCGCCTTCATCTTGCGCATGGCCTGCCCGCGGTGGATCTTTACCGTCACCTCGCTAATGCCGATGCGGCTGGCAATCTGCTTGTTCATCAGCCCGGATGCGGCCAGTGCCATCACCTCCGACTCGCGCGGCGTCAGTGTCTCGAAACTGCTGCGAAGCCCCTGGGCCCTGCGCATTCCCTCGCGTCGCCGGCGGTCTTTCTCGAGCGCCGCCGAGACCGCATCGAGCAGGTCCTGATCGCGAAACGGCTTGGCCATGAAGTCTTCCGCGCCAGCCTTCATCGCTGCCACGGTCATGGCAATATCGCCATAGCCTGTCATGAAGATGATCGGGACACAGATGCCCAGTTGCCCCAGGTGCGCCTGCAGGTCCAGTCCACTCTGGCCGCGCAGCCTGACGTCGAGCACCAGGCAGCAAGGTGCCTCTGGCAACCGGTATTCAAGCAATTCCGCAGCCGAGCCGAACAGCGCGGCACGCATGCCGACCGAGCGAAACAGGTTGCCCAGCGCACCGCGCAGCAGCGCGTCGTCGTCGACGACCAGCACCAACCCTTCGTCCGGGGTAATCGTTTCGACAGGCTCCAGGCTTTGAATTGTCACGGTCAGTTTCTCCAGTCAGCTTCAAAGGCACCAGCAAGAACGCGGACAACGTCAATCGTTGTGTCGGGCTGCGCGGGGCTGTGTCGCCGTGTGGCTTCCCCGCGGGCACTGTACGCTTTTGCCTTGCCGGCATATTGTCAATTTGTGCCGGCTTTTGTCTACTGTGGCTGATTAGCGCGCACCTCACATTCCAAGTTGAACAGCGATCACTTTAAGAGAGGTCACGGCTGTGGTTGCGGCACAGGCAAGGCAAAGGAAAAGGCCGCGCCAGGGCCTGCCGGATGCTGGCCGCTTTGCGCCGCGGAGCGCACGGGAGACTCGGCCCATATGGACCCACCATGCGCTTCGACGATCGATCGGCAGATCGACAGGCCCATGCCCAGCCCTTGCTCGCGCGTGGTGTAGAAAGCCTCGAACAGCTTGTCCAGCTTTCCCGCCTCGATACCCGGGCCGGTATCCTCCACGCGCAACAGTACCTGGCCCTCGGCTGGCGCCGCCGTGGTGACACGAAGGTGACGGCGCCCCGGGCGGCGGCATGACATTGCCTGGATGGCATTGACAAGCAGGTTGATGATCACCTGCTGCAACTGGATGCGGTCGCCGAGCACTTGCGGCAGCCCGGCCACGCAGTCCTGGGCAATGACGATGGCGTGAGCCTCGGCCTGGTGCTTCACCATGGCTACGGTCTCGGCCGCAAGGTCGCTCAGCTGCAACGGCAAGCGACGAGACTCCCCCTTGCGCGCGAGCGCCCGGATGCGCCGGATCACCTCGCTTGCGCGCAGTCCTTCCGCGATCATGTTCTCCACCGCATGACGCGCTTCATCGAGATTGGGTTCAGGACGGTTGATCCAGCGCAGGCACGCGCCGCCATAGGTGACGATACCGGTCAGCGGCTGATTGACCTCGTGTGCGATCGATGCCGCCAGCTCGCCAAGCGTGGTGACACGGGAGACGTGCGCCAGTTCGGCTTGTGCCCGCTGGCGCTCCTGGTTCTGGCGCAGCAACTCGGCATACAGCCTGGCATTCTCCAGCGAGATGGCCGCCTGGGAGGCCAGCATGGCCAGCAGGTTGATTCGCCGGCCGGTGAACAACGCATCTGCCAGATTATTCTCCAGGTAAAGCACGCCGATCAGCTCGGCCTGCTTTGCCAACGCCAGGCAGGCCACCGAGCGCACGCTGCGCGCCCGGACGTCCGGATCCTGCCCGAACTTCGCATGCGTCCTGGCATTGTCGAGGACAAAATCCGCGCGGGTCGTGAGCGCCGCGTCGACGATGGCACGGGGATAGGGCACGGCACCGGCCGGATCCAGGTCGACCACGATGCCGGATCGCTCGGTGCGGGCTTGCGCGGCCAAGCGCAGTGCACCGTCCTGCCGGAGAAACAGCAGCGCCCGCTGCGCGGCCGCCTGCTGAAGGGTGGTTGTCAGCAGCGTGTTGATCAGGCGGTCGAGCTGTATCTCGCCGGCCAGCGTCTGCGTCGCCCTGATGGCGGTGTCGAGGTCCAGCTGGGAGGCTGGGCCGATGTAAGTAGCGGGCTGAAGGGCCGCCACGCCGGCTTGTTCGATGGCCGCGCGGCCCGTGTCCAGATCCGTGCCGTCATGGGCGCGAGCGCGCGCCTCCAGCTTGCGCACCTGGCCGTCGGCGCCCCAGTTGCCATAGGCATCGCGTGCCTTGCGCAGGTAAGCCATTGCCGGCGCCGCCAGGCCCTGTTCGAAACAGCAGCGCGCGCAAAGATCGTAGGCCAGGGCCTCGTCATGAACCTGGTCCCGCTCTCTCGCCTGGCGGGCCGCTTGTTCGTACTGCCGCATGGCCTGCAAGGGCTCCCGCGCCATGCGCAAGGCTTCGGCCGACAGGATGCCCGCGCGCGCGCCGAAGTTGGCGGGATTCTCCCGTGCCCAGGCGCTCAGCTGGTCGTGATGGCGCCTGAAGGCCGCCGCGTGCGCGCTGCCAGGCGCGTGGCCAGATGTGTGGCCGGTTGTGTGGCCCGGGAACACCGGCGCCCAGGCCAGCGTGAGCGCCGCGAAAAAATGATAGTCCGCGATCTCCAGGAAATACGGGGCGGTCCAAAGCAGCGGCTCCGCCTTGCCCGCCGCGTCCAGCGCCCCCCGATAGTCGTCCGCGGCGAAGCAGGCCTGCAGCTTGCGAATCCAGTAGCAGCAGGCGGCGACGGCGAGGCGGGGGTCGGCCTGCAGTCTTGCCTCGGCTTCCGGCAGCCCCGGCTCGCTGGCGTCCAGCGCCATCCAGCCCGCGGCCCTGCCCCGCAGCACCGCAACATACCTGGCCTGCGCGCTCAGGATGTCGACGACCCGCCCCAGGCCCAGCGAGCGGGCGAAAGCCAAGCCAGCCTCGATCTTCGCCTCCACGTCGGCCAGCGGCTCCGCGCAAGCCAGCAGATGGGTCACCAGCTGGTTGCGGCTGTAGGCAGCGAAATTGAAATCCCCCGTCTGCCGGCCCTCTTCGAAACTGCGCTCGATCAGTTCGCGCCCACCGCGGATGGGCTGGGTCCACGGCAGCAGCAACGCGCCAAAGCACATATGGACCTTGGCGCGAAAGCGGCCCATGCCCTCCTGCGCGACCAGCGCCAGGCCGGCCTGGCCCAGGCGATAACCCAGCCCGTAGTCGCCACGGCGTGGCCCGATCGTCATGCCAAGGTGAACGTAGGCAATGCAGGAGGCTTCGTCGTTGCCATGCTCCAGGCTGATGAGCACCATCCAGAGCGGTATCAGGTCGCGCAGGTTCCGGTCCATGAACGACGCGGGCGACATCACCTCGGCCAAGACGCTGAGCGTGGCGCGCCACACCGGGCTATGCATGCGCGGCAAGCTGGCCAGCGACTCGACCGGCCGATCGCCCAGCAATGCAAGCAAGCGCTGGTACTCCTCCTCCACCTGCCCCCGCGCGCCGGGCCGGAAGTCCAGGCCCATCGTGCGGATGAACCCCAGCCCCAGCCGGACGGCGTGGTCGGACTGGTCAAGCGCCGTATGCACCGCCACTTGCAGCCGCGTGACCGCCGCCAGGTCATAGGGTGTCCGCGTCCTGGCGCTCAGGTCCAGCAAACTGGCCGCGGCAGCGCCGAGCCGGCCACCAACGAATTCGCACTCGGCGCGCCCCATCGCCAACGCCAGCGCCAATGCGTGATGGGTCTCCCATGCCCCGTCTGGCAGCCATCGCTCGCCGGCGGAAAAATAGGCACTGGCGCGGTCGTAGGCGGTTGTCTTCATCGCGCGAAGTGCGGCCTCCAGGCTCAGTTGGGCAACCTGGAGCCGCTCGCCGCCATCGAGGTGGATGCCGACTGCCCGGTTGAACTGATCAACCGCGCAGAAGACGCCGCCGTCGCGGCTGCCTTCGCCGATGTCACCGCCGATGTCACCGCTGTTGTCACCGCTGTCGTCACCGTGCTCCACCCGCTGCGCCAACCGGCGGCCAAGCCGCAGGTGCAAGGCCGGGCGATCGGGTGCCGGGATCAAGGCATAGGCCACCTCCTGGACCCGTTCGTGGGCGAAGTGATAGCAGGCGCCGCCGACCACGATGTAGCCCCCGGCCACGGCTTCGGCCAGCAGGCCGCCAAGGCGTGCCTCGCTGACATCCAGCGCCTGAGCCGCGGTTGCCGCCGGCACCGTGCTGCCCAGGCAAGACAGGGCCATCAGCAAGGCGCCTGTTTCTGGCGGCAGTCGCTGCAGGCCCTCGGCAAGCAAACCCGGCGCATCGCCCTGGATATCCGGCGAGTCAGGCAATGGAGCGCTCGCGACCAGATCCAGGCTGCCCTGGTTGCGCCACGCCGCAAGGCATCGCCGCAGTTCGCCGGCAAGCGCGCTCGCGCTGGGGTAGCGTTCCTCGGGCGCCTTGGCCAGCAACCGCATCACCATGGCCGACAACACTGGCGCAACGGCGTCGTTGCGCTCGGACGGCGCCACCGGCAGTCTCGCGAAATGGCTGTGCACCCAGCCGACCGGCTCGCTGGCTTCGAGCGGCAGGACACCCGTGAGCATCTGATACAGGATCACGCCCAGCGCGTAGAGGTCCGCCCGTGCGTCGACTGCCGACTCGCCCCTGGCGGCCTGCTCGGGCGCCATGTAGGCCAGGGTTCCCGCCAGCATCTGGGGTTCCGCGGCTGGCAAAGTGCCGGACGATGCGACGGTGGCGATACCGAACCCGGTAATCCAGGCCCGTTCCCGGTTCGGTGCGACAAGGAGATGCGCAGGCTTGATGTCCCGGTGGACGATGCCGGATTCGTGCATGGCCGCAATCGCGGCGGACACGGCGATTGCGATTTCCAGGAAGGCATCCAGCGGGAACGGCTGGCCAAGCATCTGGGCCAGCGGCAAGCCTCCCTCGTCGGCCGCGAGCAGGGCCGGCCTGCGGTCATAGCGGATCAATGCCACCGGGACCGCTGCCCAATCGGATCGCAGCAGGTCCCGCAAGGTGTATTCGTGCTCGAGGCGTCGCCGTACGCCAGCCGCGCTGGCAGCCGGGCCGGCGAGCGAAAGCAGCACGGGCGAGCATCCGGCGGCGGTCCCGCGAAGCAGCGCGATCTCACCGTCCAGCAAATACTCGAGCTTGTAGCTGCGCAACGAATTCATCGGACCTGGGACCGCATCATGAAAGCTGGGAATCTCAGAGTATATTGCGCCCAGGAGGAGCAATCCGCTGTAGAGGAGGCGTGCGCCGGTGTCGCCGTCTCATACTTTGGTGTTACCCCCGGCCACGTCAGGCCTTGCCCGCACGGACCAGGCCTGGCCTGATAGCACGGTGGGGACGGCGCGGCCGGACGGCCCTCCCCTGCGCGCCCGGGGGGAATCCCTGACCGATGCCGACAATACCACCGTATGATTCCACTGAGTGCGACAGCGCGATATCCTCGTAGCAAGCGATGGGGGCCTCCGACCGCTTCGTCACCGCTCATGACAAAAGGAGGAACATCGTGTGATAGCTACCCCGGTGATCGCCATCGTCGACGACGATGCTGCTGTCCGACAAGCCCTGGGAAGCCTGCTCCGCTCCTTCAACATGAGCGTCGAGCTTTATGCGAGCGGGAACGATCTGCTTCAGTCAAACACCATCGATGCCATTTCTTGCCTGGTCGCCGACGTGCAGATGCCCGCGATGAACGGCTTCGCGCTTTGCGAACACCTCCGCGCACGCGGGTTTTCCACGCCGGTGATCTTCATGACGGCCTTCCCCGAGGAGCGCTACCGGCAACGCGCCGAGGCGATCGGCGCTGTCTGTTTTCTCAGCAAACCGTTCATGGAAGCTGACATCATCCGTTGCATCGGGAACGTGCTGGCGCGAAGCGCGAATTCCGGGCCGCCGCCAGGGGACTGAAGACGATGTCCGAAAGCGTGATGCCCCTGGCACTCGGCATGCGCCACGAGCGGCTTGCCCTGGGCCTGAGCGGCTTCTTTGCCGCCGCCTCCATCCGGGCTGCCGACACGCTGCTGCCGGCCTTGTCTCGCGATTTTGGGATCTCCACGGGAAAGACCGGTGTGGCGGTGACAAGCTTCATGCTTGCCTACGCCGCATTCCAGCTGATCTACGGGCCCCTGGCCGAGCGCTATGGCAAGCTGCGTGTCATCGCGGCTGCCTTGATGGCTTGCGCCGTTGCCAATTTCAGCCAGTCGCTGGCGCCTGGCTTCGAATGGCTGGTGGTGCTGCGCGCCATGGCCGGCGCCGCAGCCGCGGGCGTCATCCCGATCTGCCTGGCGCGCCTCGGCGACACCGAACCACTGGTCTCGCGGCAGAGCCTGCTCGCGCGCTATTCGGTGGCCACGATCTGCGGACTGATGACCGGCCAATGGGTATCCGGGCTCGTCGCCGATGCGCTGGGCTGGCGTGCCGCCTTCGCGCTGCTGGCGGCCGGCTTCGCCTGCGTGGCCGCGATCCTGGCCAGCCTGGCACGCCGCGATGAAACGGCCGGCTATTGGCAGCGCGGGGCACCCGGCCCGCGGCCGGGGCCAGCAACCCTGCTGAAATCCGCATGGGTGCGCCGGGTACTCAGCATGACCTTGCTGCTGGGCTTGCTCTGCCCGAGCGTGTTCGCCTTTGTGCCGACCTACCTCAAGCTCCGCTTTGCCTTGTCCCTGGCAGCGGCCGGCGCCATCACGTCGATGCACGGCATAGGCGGGCTGCTGTACGCCGGCTTCGCGCCGGCGCTGATTCGCAGGATGGGACGGCAGCGCCTGGCCAGGCTGGCGGCCGCGCTGCTTGGCGTGGGGATGGCCTGCATTGCGCTTGGGCAACACTGGCTCTGGATCGCCGCGGGGTGCCTGTGCGCGGGCTGTGGCTACTACATCGTCCTGAATGCAATGCAAACCGCCGCCACGCAGATGGCGCCTTCGCAACGCGCGAACGCCGTCGCCCTGTTTGCGTTCTGCCTGTTCGCCGGCCAGGGCCTTGGCGTGCTGCTGGCCGCGCGCCTGGTGGACACGGCCGGCATTCCGGCCTTGTTCGCCATCAGCGGCGTGCTCGTGATCCTGCTGATCCTGGCGCTGTCCAGGCAACTGCTGCCGCGCCTGGACGCCACCCCGCCCTGATCCGGCGCAGGGGTGGTCAGCTGCCGTCCGGTGCTGCCAGGTGGCGCACGACGGGCGGCGCGGCACCGCGGTGAAAACCATGCACGCGCGTCTGGATCAGTTTGTCGTTCATGGTGTGGCGCTCGTGCTGGCGCAGATGCTCCAGCCACGACTCCACCAGGAAGGTCTCGATAAAGCGTCCGGGCGCGGCCAGGTCCTCGTAGGCACCCCAGGACAGCGCACCGCTGCGACGACGAATCCGGCGCATCTCCTGCACGGCCTTGGCGAACGCTGCCGTATCCTCGCGCGCAACCTCGTACTCCACGCAGATCATCACCGGCCCACGGTCGTGGGCCACGTCCAGTGCACCCGGGTGCAGAAAACCTGAAGGCGCCAGGTCCAGTTCCGGCGAGATGCCCAGTCGCCACCGCAGTGCAGTGGCGCATGCAAGGACCAGCCCCGCTGCCGCCAGCACCAGGGCGACGGGAATGCCCAGCAGCGCGGCGGCTTTGCCCCATAGCGCGCTCCCCGCAGTCATGGCGCCGAAGAACACGGTCAGGTAAGCCGCCAGCGCGCGTGCCTTGACCCAGCCCGCGGCGCTGCGCTGGGCGGCCACATTGAGTGTGGACAGTACCGCGATCCAAGCCAGCCCGGCAAACAGCAGTGCGGCTGCCAGCAGCCAGAAATGCCGCACATAGGCCAGCGCGAGCAAGCTCAGCGCGAACAGCAGGCTTGCCAGCACCACCATGCGATCAGCGCAGACCCGGCCGCGCAACTTGGGGAGCACAAGGGCGCCACCGACGGCGCCCAGGCCGATGCTGGCCAGCAGCAAGCCATATCCGCCCGGACCGAGGCCCAGTTCCCGCCTGGCCACCAGCGGAAGCAGCGCCCAGCCGGCACTGCCGAAGAGAAAGAACGCGACCGCCCTGACCAGCACGACCCGCAGCAGCGGCGCGGCCTCCACGTACCGCAGGCCGGCACGCACGGCCGAAAAGAAATGCTCGGACGGCAGGTTCCGCCGGGCGGGCTCGGCCTTCCACCGATACAGCACCAGCGTCACGCCCAGCACCGACAGCGCGTTGAGCAGAAAGACCACCGCGGGCCCGGAGAACGACAGGATCAAGCCGCCCAGCGCAGGGCCGATCGCACGGCTGATATTGATCCCCAGGGAGTTCAGCGCAATGGCTGGCGGCAAGTCCGCCTTGTCGACCAGATCCGGCACGATGGCCTGGAACGGCGGCGAGCTCATCGCCGCGCCGGTACTCAGCAAAAACGCAGCAAGCAGCAGCACATGGGCGTTGACCAGGCCGGTAAGCGCAAGCACACCCAGCGTGGTCGCCACGACCAGCGTCCAAAGCTGCGCGAAGATCAGGTACTTGCGCCGGTCGACGATATCGGCCAGCACCCCGGACGGCAGGGCGAACAGGAACATCGGCAGGCTGCCCGCTGCCTGCACCAGGGCGACCATCAGGGGATCGGGATCGAGCGAGGTCATCAGCCAGCTGGCACCCACGTCGTTCATCCAGGTGCCCACATTGGACGCCACCGTGGCGATCCATAGCATCCGGAAAGTGCGGTGCCGCAGCGGGCTCCACGGCGAGCCGGCAGCACCGGCGCTGCCGCGCTCGGCGGCAGGCGTGCCGGCAGTGCCGGCTTGAGAGTCATTCATGGCTTGGTCGCAAGTTGCTCAGGCACTGACGGTGGTAATGCCAACAGTGGCACAGCCGCATTGTGTGGAGCACAGCGGGCGCCGTCTACCCATACCAAGGGACAATTGTTTTGTGCCTCGGCACCGGCTAGCATCGGCGCCGACGCATTGGCCTTGCGCCCAGCGCGTCAGGCGTGAACCCTGCGGCGCCAGTTGCCGGGAGAGACGCCGACCGCTTGCGAGAACACGCGGGTGAAATGGCTTTGATCGGAGAAGCCACAAGCCACGGCCACTTCCGCCAGGGAGAGCCCTGATTCGCGCAGGAGCCCGCGGGCGCGCTCCAGGCGCTGGGCCGCCAGCCACTGATAGGGTGTCTGGCCAGTCGTATCCCGGAAGGCACGGGTGAAATGGCTACGCGACAGGTTGCAGGCGTCGGCGACGTCCGCAATGGACAGATCGCCATCGATCTTGGCGATCAGCATTTCCTTGGCCATCGCCACGCTGCGTTGCGACAGCAACCGGTTTGTCTTGGGCGTCGCGACGGATCCATTCCCATAGTGCTCGACGAGATAGGTCCCGATGGTGAAGCCCAGCTGATCGACGAACAGCTTGCTGGCCATCCCGGGGTGGCTCAGCGCCGGCGCCGCCGCCTGGGCGAGATGCGCCAGTACCTGGTCTTGCTCTCCCGCCGCGCTGCGCAGCCCCAGGATGCGCGAGCGGCCTAGTTCCGCGCTGGTGCGCTCGATAAAGGTGCGGGAAATCTCCAGCAGGATGAAATCGAAATAACCATAAAAATCGGCTTTATAGTCTTCAAAGAAATTCCGGATATAGATGGAGTTCCTTTCAAATTCGTGGGTACTCGCGCGGCGCTCATGAAACACCCGGCGGCGATGTCCGGTGCACAGCGAAACCCCGACCAGAAAGCCACGATTCGACGCCGAAGTGATAACCTGGCTCGCCTTCTCGCCCGGCGAGCTTTTGCGGAAAAACTGGATCTCGCTGCCGGCGAGCTTCTGATCCTTGGAGAGCTTTTCCGCGGCGCACCCGAATGCGTCAATCGATACAGGGGCTGCGAGCGAGATGGAGGCATTGGCGTTGACGGACATGATCTCACACGGGAATAAACCACCACCATGAAAACCCACGCCGCGGCAGCCGCGGCTGACCAAGAATAGCAGAGCTTGCATGCAGCTCGCGTGAAACCTTGGATGGTACAGGTCGAGTGACGCAAGCGCCTGTTGCCTGCTGAAAACCAAGGGCGCGCGATGCCTTCTGTATAATTCAAACTCTTTCAGGCAATTCTCCCGTATCAAGCGGCGTGCCAATCACGCGGCATCGCCAATAGTCCGACGGACTATAGAGCACACGCCGGCAAGATCGCCCCTGGCGCTCCGATCGACTCCCATCTCGATCGCCGCGCGGCCGCCCAACATCCTGATCGTCGCCCGCCGGTCATCGACCGTCTGACGAGCCATGGCAATCCACGCGAACCTGCGCGATTGCCGGCCCGGCAAGCCGATCAGTAAGGATCTATCTCTTTCTATGAGCAAACTCCCCAGGCTCGCGCTGAGCCTTGTGCTGGTTGCGCTATTGCACCTGATCCCCACAGCGCTTCCGGCCGCGGCAGCCGCCGACACCACCGCGAATGCGGATGCTCCCGCGACCAGGCCGCCATCGCGCGCGGATGCCGTTGCCGAGCTGAAACGGCTCCAGACCGAGCAGGACCGCATCAAGCAACTGGCATCGTCGCCCACCAGCGGCACGCAGCTCGAAGGGCTGGATGACGCCATCCACCAGTTGGCAGGCGACGTCGACAAGCTGAGCGCGGCGCTCACGCCCCAGCGTGCGCAGTTACAGGCACAGCTCGACGTGCTCGGGCCGCCACCCGCCGCCGGCACCACACCGGAGGCCGCTGCAGTCGCACAGCAGAGGGCAGACCTGAACGCGCGCAAGGCGCAACTGGACAGCGGACTGAAGCAAGCGGCCGAGGTCAAGGGCAATGTCACCAACCTGACCGAGCAGATCGCCAAGCTGCAGCGCAGCCGCTTGAAGAACCAGCTCGCGCTGCGCTCGGCCAGCATTCTCAGCATGGCATTCTGGGAGCCGTTGTTCGCGCCAAGCCAGGAGGACCAGCAGCGGCTAAACGCGTTCATGGGGCAAGTTACCCCGTTGTGGGACCTGGCCTGGCAGCCCGGGCGGCAGGCAATCACCGCCCTGCTTCTGCTGCTTGCGATCGGCGCCTGGACCATCGGCCGGCGGCTGATCGAGCGGGCGCTGGCATGGTTCTGTCTGACCCGTTTGCCCGAGAGCCGGCTGCGGCGCAGCGCACTCGCGCTTGCAACGGCACTCGCGACGGTTGCGGCAACCGCCATCGCGGTACAGATTGTGTGTTTTGCTTTCGCCCCGCACTACGAATTGCCAGCTCAGGTGCAGGACCTGATCAGCGAACTCGGCAAGCTGACGCTGACAAGCGCGCTGATCGCGGGCCTGGGACGGGCATTGCTGTGCACGCGCCATCCCTCATGGCGCGTGCCTGCGCTCGCCGACAAGGTCGCGCTGGCGATGCGTCCGTTCCCTAGTGTCCTCGCGGGCCTGCTGCTGATCGCCGGCACACTCGAGCAACTCAACCGGACCGCGGACACAAGCCTGCAGGTGACCTTGCTAGGCCGCGGCCTGGTGTCGCTTGTGGTGGTGCTGACAATCGGCGCGGCGCTGCTGCGCGCCAACCGCGTGCGCACGAAGCTCGCCGCTGCGGGCGAGCGGCCTGAATCGCGCTCCACCTTTGCCGGCCTGATCCACGCTGGCGTAACGGTGACGGTCGTCGCCTCGCTGATGGCGCTGCTGATCGGCTACATCACGTTCGCGCGCTTCCTGACCTACGAGCTTGTCTGGATCGACATCGTCCTGTGCAGCCTGTACCTGTTGACGCAACTGACCCGCGACGTCTGCGAAAGCGTGTTCAGCGCGCACCATCCAAGCGGCAAGGTCATCAAGCAGTTATTCGGACTCGGGGACAGCCATCTCGCGCAGGCGTCGACGGTGCTCTCGGGGATCGGCACCAGCCTGCTGCTCCTGGTGGCCGTCATCGCGCTGCTGACCGGCGGCTTCGGCACCACGCCGAGCGACCTGCTCAACAGCCTGCTGACGATGCTAGGCGGCGAGCGGCTGCGCAGCCTCAACATCATGCCCGACCGCATCCTGAACGCTGTCATCGCGCTCTCGGTCGGCACCTACCTGCTGCGCTCGGTGCGGCGCTGGCTGGACGCGGAACTCTTGCCGAAGGTCTGCATGGAAGCGGGCCTGCGCGCATCGCTCATCACGCTGTTCAGCAACATCGGCTATGTGCTGATCGTATTGCTGACGCTGTCGCTGTTGGGCGTCAGGTGGGAAAACCTGGCCTGGATCGTCAGCGCGCTGTCCGTGGGTATTGGCTTCGGCCTGCAGGAGATCGTCAAGAACTTCGTGTCGGGGCTCATCCTGCTGACCGAGCGCCCGGTGAAGGTCGGCGACATGGTGAGCATCGGCGGCGTGGAGGGCGACATCAAGCGCATCAACGTGCGCGCGACGGAGATCCTGCTGGGCGACCGCTCGACCGTGATCGTGCCCAACTCGCAGTTGATCTCGCAGAACCTGCGCAACGTGACGATGAGCAACAGCACGCAAGGCGTCGCGACGCTGCTGCTCACCTTCCCGTTGAACATCGATCCTGAACAGGTGCGCGAACTGCTGCTCGACTCCTATCGG
The DNA here is from genome assembly GCF_059421605.1 of Cupriavidus sp. GW821-FHT02F09. Lineage (NCBI taxonomy): Bacteria > Pseudomonadati > Pseudomonadota > Betaproteobacteria > Burkholderiales > Burkholderiaceae > Cupriavidus > Cupriavidus sp. GW821-FHT02F09. Next base: position 1,950 of record NZ_JBWKVH010000023.1, on the reverse strand, counting down.
GAAAATGAAGCGATTCTCGACAAGCCCGCGCCATCCGTCACGTTCAGCCAGCTGGCGCCGAACGGGATCACGCTAAGCGTGACGGGCTACGTAGGCAGCCCGCGGATCGCCACCGCGACCAAGAGCGACCTGCTGTTCGAGATACTGAAGCGGCTGCGCGCGGCCGATATCTCGCTGTCGGTCCCGCAGACCTTGCGGGTGGAGAATATGGCCGCGCTTGGCGCGTAACGCGTCCGGCCCCTTACGGAGTCACCAGCGCCACCGAGTCCTGCACGCCATGCGCACGCCTGGCGCCCATGGCTTGCTGCACCACATCGCCGATCATGTCCGCAGTGACCGCCGACAGCGTCCATCCCAGGTGGCCGTGGCCGGTGTTGTAGAACACGCAGGACGCACGGCCCCGGCCCACGCGCGGCAGCATGGTAGGCATCATCGGCCGCAGGCCGGCCCAGGGCACCACGCTGCGCGTGCTGACACCGGGGAAGCACTGGTTGACCCACTCCACCAGCGGACGGATGCGGTCGGCGCGGATGTCGCGGTTGTAGCCATTGAACTCCGCCGTGCCCGCCACGCGGAAGCGGTCAACGCCCAGGCGGCTGGTGACCAGCTTGGTCTCGTCGTCGAGCAGGCTCACGACGGGCGCGGCCGCCTGGCTTTGCGCGTCGTTCAGGTTGACGGTGATCGAATAGCCCTTGACCGGATAGATGTTGACGCGATCGCCAAGGCTGGCCGCCAACGCCCGGCTGGCGGTGCCGGCACAGACGACCACGCCGTCGAACACGCGCGATTCGGCCTGCTGGCCGTCGCTGCTGACGATGGTGACCTGCCGGCCGTCAGTGCTGACCGACTGGACATCCTGGCTGTACAGGCAACGCACGCCCAGGCGGTCGATAGCCGCGGCCATGCCGCTGGTGAACTTGTGGATGTCGCCAGTAGAGTCGCTCTGGGTGAAATAGCCACCGTAGTACTGCCCGGCCAGGGTCGGCTCGATGGCGCGCATTTCTTCCGGCGTGACCGCGTGGCGCTCCAGCCCGCCCTCGGCCAGCAGCTTCGATACCCTGCCTGCATGCTCGAAACCCGCCTTGTCGCGATAGATATGGAGGATGCCTTCCTTCTTCAGGTCGAAATCGATGCCTTCGGCCGCCGCCCAGGAGAACAGGTGGTCACGCGCGGCAATCGCCAGGCGCGTGGTCTCGATGGTGTTCTTGCGGTAATGGGGAATGGCGGCGATGAACTCGGCGAACCAGGACAGCTTGTGCCAGCTCGGGCGCGGGTTGACCAGCAGCGGCGCATCGCTCTTGAGCATCCACTTGATGCCCTTGAGGATGGTGGACCAGTGTGTCCAGACTTCGGCGTTGGAAGCGGAAAGCTGGCCGCCGTTGGCGAACGAGGTTTCCATGGCGGCATAGCGGTGTTTTTCGAGCAGGGTGACCGAGAAACCGCGTTTGGCGAGCGCGTAGGCAGTGGTCACGCCGGTGATGCCACCACCGATAACGGCAATTGATTTCATCTCTATGGTTCCAGGACGTCGGATGGGAGCCTCTTGCGCAGCATGCGCAAAAGACGCCCCCTCTGTCCTTGACCTGAGAGATTCACGATACGCCACTTTGGGGGTGGCGGGGATCGCTTGCTCCTTCGGTACCGCCGGCTGACGAGCGCCGGGGTTCTTCAGAGTTCAAACGTGATACCGGTCCTTTTGCCTGAGAGTTTCCGGGGCGGTTGCTCCTTCGGCGCTGCCCGGCGCTTGGCCAGGCAGTCTCTCCCGATATCAACTTTGCATGATGCCGCCAGGTAATACCAGATGGCATGGCTCGGAACTTTAGCACTAGTCTGACTGCCTGGGGAATTTCCCTGCGGGTTCAGGCCGAGAATATCAGCGGGCCGGAACCGGGGCGATCGACGCGTGCGGCGTGGCGGTGCGCTGCGCGGCCTTGTGCACCATGGTGTAGG